>JACQUW010000050.1 GCA_016210115.1 Deltaproteobacteria bacterium
ATATAGAGCCCCAGTCCCGCTCCTCCGTAGAGCCTGGTCTCTGAGCTATCCACCTGGCGAAACATGTCAAAGATAACGGGGAGTTTCTCGCCGGGAATCCCGACGCCGGTATCCGACACCTTGAATTCCAGAAACTGTTCAGAGTCTTGAGTTTTTAGTTTTGAGTTTTCAGTTGCGGTCTCTTGCTTTGCGATTTGTCCTGTTGCTGTCTTACCTTCCGCATTTTCAACTAAGAACTGAGAACTAAAGACTGAAAACTTGTCTTCTATGAGCCGGGCGGAGACGGTGACGGTGCCCTTCTCTGTAAACTTAATGGCGTTATCGATAAGATTTTGCAGGATCTGCTTGAGCTTTCGTTCATCGGTCCTGAGGATCGGAAGCTCAGGTGGACAGTCCCAACTCAGCGTAAGCTCTCTGTCCTGAGGGGCCTCATGGAGCGATCTGAGTTCTTCGAAAAGGTGATTCAGATTGACTTCCCGGGCATCCACTTTAATTTCTCTGGCTTCGATGCTGGTAGCTTGCAAAATGCAGCTGATCAGGCTGAGCAATTCGTTCGAGTGCCTTAGCACCTTGGCCAAAGGTTTTTCCAGAGCAGGATCGATGGCTCCGAACGTGCCGTCCTTGATCAAACACGTATAGCCGACGATCGCTGTCAGGGGTGTTCTGAGCTCGTGCGACATCACACTGAGAAACTCCGATTTGACTTTGTTGGCTTTCTCCAGCATGTCCCTTGAAAGTCGGAGATCTTCGAACATTTCGCGGTTCTCCAAGGCTATCCCCATTTGACGAGCGATGGCCATGAGGTGATCTTCTTGATGCTCTTTGAAGAAACCGAGCTCCCTGCTGCTCAGTTGAAGTATTCCCCTAACTCGACCGGCAACCTTTAAAGGCAGCAGGGCGCTGGATCGGAATCCGGCTTCGAGCTGGATCTTTGCTTTGAAGCGCGCGTCCAAAACTATGTCCGGGGCAATGATAGGCTGCCCGGTTTCGCTGACCCAATCGCTGGCGGAACCCGACGGTTTGGACTCCAATGGCCTGAGGTATTCCTCCGGGTAGGCGCGTTGAGCCGCCCGCACGAAGCCGCCCTTCTCGCGATCGAGCAACCGGATCACCGCGGCATCGGCGCCGGTGGCTTCCATGATTCTCTCAATAATGCGCTCCATGGTGTCGTCGATGGTCTCCGCCGGGGCGAGCGGACCGAGCGCGGTATGAAGACTGGAAAGTTCTCCCAACGCTTTTTCCAGGCGCTGATTCGCCGCGCTCAGCTCGTCGTAAAGCCGGGCGTTGTGAATCGCGATGGCCGCCTGGCCTGCGAGGGTAGTGAGAAAATCGATCTCCTCGCGAGTAAACTCGTGCGGCTCTTTCGTGTAAAGAGCGAGGACTCCCAGGGGCTCTCCCTTGGCAAGCAGCGGCACGCCAAGGTACGACACAAGCCCGTGCCTCAAGAAAAAATCAGCGTCTTTCGTGCGAAGCGTTTTAATAACATCCTGGACTGTGACGGGCGCCCTGCTCTCCAGAACCTCCTTGGCTCTGCCGGTCAAGATCGTCAGATCGCGGCTCTTCCACTCCTTCTCGTTGATGTTCCGGCAGGCGAGTGATTCGATTGTGCCTTTTTCCTTGCTCAGAAGCCTCACCGTGCTCGCTGTCGGAAAAGGAAAGAAACGGTCCATCTGTTCGAGCAAAATGTCCAGGACGCTTTGCAGGTCCAGAGTGGAAGTGATCGCGCTGTCGATCTCGTGCAGCGCGCGGATGCGGTCGAGATTGTGTCGCATTTGCTCGTAAAGCTGCGTCTTTTGCAGAGCGAGTCCGAGCTGCGACCCGATGGCCTCCATCAGATGGACTTCGTCGCCCGTAAGCGCTCTGGCCGTTCGTGTTCCGCACTGCAAGATGCCTATCACCTGTTCTCGGGTTTGAACCGGCACCAGAATGACCGACTCGAGCCCCTCAGCCCGCATGGTCCTCAGCGCCGGCACTGCCTGAAGTTCTTCCACAACGACGGCTTTCTTGTCCGTCAATACCTGGCTGATGATCACGTCTCTGCCGAGTTCGAGGCTGGCGCGGCGGAGATTGAGAAGGCTGTTGGCGTTTCGGAGACCGCGGCTCACCACCGGCTCGAGGACGCCTGTCTGATCGTCCAGGAGGCGAATGATTCCGACTTCTAGCGAACAGGCTGAAAGTGTCTTGTCGATGATTGTTTCCAGTATCGATTGAAACTCCGGCGTATTTAAAATTTCCTGCGCCAGGTCGTTCAGGATCTCCAGTTCGCGGTGGCGCGCCAGGAGAACCGCTTCTTTCTCCTTTCGGTCCGTGATATCACGGATGTGACCGACAAACATCGGCGGCCATTTGTCTCCTATCGGAGTGATCGCCAGCTCCGCAGGAAACTCGGTGCCGTCCGCGCGCATCGCGGCTACTTCTACGACTTTGCCGATCAGAGGACCTTCGCGCGTGGCGATGTAATGCTTCAATCCTTGTTTGTACCGCGCGCGCATGTTTGGCGGAATAATAAGGTCTGCCATCGATTGGCCGATCGCCTGGCCGGATTGATACCCGAAAATCCTTTCCGCGGCCGGGTTGAACTCAATGACCTTTCCGTTGTGATCCATGCCGATGACGCAGTCCAGGGCGCCGTCAAGCATCGCTTTTTTTCGCGCTTCGCTGTCTTTCAGAGCTTCCTGCGCCTGGCGGCGCGTTCTTTGCTCCTCCACCTCCCGCAATGCCCGTCTTACACAGGGGGCCAGACGGCTCAAGCGATCTTTGAGAACGTAATCCACGGCGCCGTGCTTCAACGATTCTATGGCGACCTCTTCCCCGAGCGTTCCGGAGACGAAAATGAAAGGCGTCTCCGGAGACTTCTCCTGCGCGAGTCTCAGGGCCGTAAGTCCGTCAAAGCCGGGCATACTGTAGTCTCCGAGGATCAGATCGAACCTGCGTTGATCCAGCGCCGCGAGAAGCTCGACCCGTGTGTCAACGCGCACGATCTCACAGGAGATGCCTCCCCTTTCAAGGGTCGCCTGAACCAGCTCGGCGTCTCTTGGGTTGTCTTCCAGATGAAGAATGCGCAAAGCGTTTTTCATTGGATGCCTCTCAAAAGCTGTCCCTGCCCACCGAAATCTCCCCTAACCGACTGCACTGCATTAGTTCTTTCCTCCCCCCTTGCGGGGGAGGATTCAGGTGGGGGCAAACCCGCATTTACCTCACGCTTCCTGGAGGCGGCCGATTGATAATTGCCCAGAAAACTCCAAGTTCTTTTACGGCGTCCACAAACTGGTGGAAATCAACAGGTTTGATCACATAAGCGTTGACCCCAAGCCTGTAGCTTTCTATCAGGTCTCGTTCCTCCCGTGACGATGTCAGAATCACCACCGGAACCGTTTTTAATTGAGAATCTGCTTTGATTTGCCTCAGAACCTCCAGACCGTCCACCTTCGGCATTTTGATGTCGAGCAGCACAACGGCGGGGTTGCATTCCGGTCGGTTCTGATACTTACCGCGCCGGTACAGGTAATCCAGAGCCTCCTCACCGTCATGGACGACGTCAACCTCGTTCGCCAGATTCTTTTCCGCCAGGGAGGCGAGCGTCAGCTCCACGTCTTTGTCGCTGTCCTCCGCCAGAAGAATACGCTTCAGTTCGGTCATGACTGGTCTCCTTTTTGGGATTGCGGCAAGGAAAAGTAAAAAGTCGCGCCACCATCCAGCGAGCCTTCGGCCCAGGTGCGGCCGCCGTGGCGGGCGATAATGCGCCGGACATTGGCTAAACCGATCCCGGTTCCTTCGAACTCTCCGGCCCGGTGGAGACGCTGGAATATGCCAAAGAGCTTATCCACATATCGCATGTCAAAGCCGACACCATTGTCCCTTACGAAAACGATGGCCTCGTGTTTTTCGCCATTCATTGCGCCGATTTCGATGCGGGCCTCTGATCGTGTTCGTGTGAACTTGAGCGCATTGGAGAGGTAATTCAGCAGGACAAGGCGAAGCATAAAAGGGTCTCCGTACACTTCCGGCAAGGAATCGATTTTCCAGATGATCTTACGCCCATCCATATCTGCGCTGAGGTTTTTCATGGCCTTCTGGAGAATTTGATCGAGGACGACGCGGCTCTTCTTGATTTCAGCTTGCCCCATGCGGGAAAAAGCCAGCAACTCGTCGATCAGGTTAGTCATCTCTTTCGCCGAATCCAAAATCGTATCCAGATAATGACGGCCCTTTTCGTTCAGACTAGATAAGGCGGTTTCCTTAAGCAGCTCCGCATAACCATGCATATGGCGCACTGGAGCGCGCAGGTCATGGGAGACAGAGTAGGAGAACGCTTGGAGTTCTTTATTGGCCTCTTCCAGCTCCCCAGATCTCTGCTTGAGGTCTTCAATGAGTTTTCGGATGTCTTCCTCCGCTTTTCTGCGTGCCGCGATAAAGCGGACGATCAGGTGAGCTAAGGAGCAACTGAAAAGGCCGATCAGGACGTAGGCAACCATGAGCCGATTAAGGCTGCTGTTGCGGGATGCGAAGGCAGTCGCAGCAGGTTGATGTACAACAGCGCCCCATGCATATCCGGGCACCGGCTCGTAGGCAACAACGGATTTCTCTTTTTCCAGCGGGCTGAAAAGCACTTCAACGCCCTTTTCTCCCCGAAGAAGCCTCTGCACCGCGGGAACCCTGGAATAATCGACCGTCTGGAGCGAAGCCTCAAACTCTGGATGCCCGACGATTTTACCTTTTCCGTCGACGGCAAAAATAATCCCGAGGGGCCCCACATCGATATATTTAGTCCATTCCAGCAGGCTGTCGGTTCTCACCTGAAGAACCATGACGCCGGCTATCTTTTTATCCTTACCTTCAACTGGAACAGCCACAGCGACAACATTCAACCGAGGTTCTGCCGCCCTTTGATAAATTTCGGAAACGTAGGGTTCCCATCTGCGGCTCACACCCTGGTACCAATCTCGGTAAGCAAAGTTTTTGCCTCTGACCCCTGGAAGCTCAGGGACATCGGCCGTAAGCGTCCCGAGGGCGTCCGTGATAAAAACCCTGTCGATAAACGGAAAGTCTCTTGGAACCGACCGCAGAATCTCCGCTGCTTCTTGCCACCTGCCTTGGCTTAAAAGCTCACGGAAGTGAACTCTTGTGGCGAGCGAGACCCCAATGTCGGTCAGGCGGTCAAGGTTTCCTCGAATCGTTGCGGCCGCGAGATAGGCTATGGCCTGTCTTCGGGATAGGGTGAAGTCGGTCAGGTCTCGATACGTTTTCACATAGCTGAACGCGGCTACGAGAACAACGGGAAAAACGATCGTCAAAAATATGGCCACGACGACAAGCCAGTGTGTCTTGCGATCTTTGGACAGGAGTTCGCCCAGGCGGTCTGAAAATCTTTTGAACCTCATCTGCGTGGTTCTTCTCCGATAATTCTTCTCAATAGCTGGAGCAGCTTCGCCGTCATTCTCCTCATGCAGTAGGCAACGTGAAGTAAAAAGTCGCCCCGCCATCCACTGAGCCTTCAGCCCAGACCCGCCCGCCGTGGCGGTGAATGATGCGCCGCACGCTGGCTAAACCGACGCCGGTCCCTTCAAACTCCTCAGCCCGATGGAGCCGCTGAAAAATCCCGAAGAGTTTGTCCACGTAGCGCATGTCAAAGCCAACGCCGTTGTCCCGAACAAAGATCACTTTTTCGTTTTCCTGATCGGTACGGGTCCCGATCTCGATATTGCTCTCGGGACGGGTGCGCGTAAATTTGAGAGCGTTAGAGATGAGGTTTACTAGAACCAGCCGGAGCATGAACCGGTCTCCCTCGACTTCGGGCAGGGGCTGGATGTCCCAAAGGATGGTTCGTTCCGGATCGTCGTGGGTCAGCTCTGTGACGGCCTCCTGGACAAGCTGGTCAAGGCTGACGCGGGTCTTTTGCATCTCCGCGTGTCCCAGCCGGGAAAAGGCCAAGAGGTTGTCGATGAGGCTGTTCATGTGAGTTGCCGATTCCGCGATGGACCTAAGGTAATGACGGCTTTTCTCATCGAGAGAGGACACGGCGTTTTCTTGGAGCAATTCCGTGAATCCCTGAATGTGGCGGAGCGGCGCGCGGAGATCATGCGAGACCGAGTAAGAAAAGGCCTCAAGTTCTCTATTGGCTTCTTCGAGCTGTCTGGTGCGCCCAAGGACGCGTTGTTCGAGTTGCGCGTTGAGGCTGCGTATCTCCTCCTCCGCCTGCTTTCTCCTTGCCACTTCAGATTCGAGCGCAATAGTTCTTTCCTTCACTTTCTCTTCTAGGCGCGCATTAAAGCTTCGCAACTCCTCCTGGGCCGTGGATAATTCCCGGTTCTTCTGGACCGCTAGTTCGTAAGTGGAAAGCAGGAGGTTAAGAATCTGCAGGCGGTCCGAGGTGATGAAGTGCTTCCGCCCGGCGAAGTACACCTCGACACCCATATTCGTGCTTTCGTATTGGCGCAGGTGTTCGTTGGCAAGCATGTACTCGACGCGAGATAAAAGGTAGCTCGGATCATACGGCTTGGTGATGAAGTTATCCGCGCCGCACTCCAGGCCTTTAACCACGTCCTCCGGGTCGGACAGCGACGTCAGTAAAATTACTGGCAAATCCCTGAGGTTCTTGTCGGACCTGATTCGCCGGCAAAGTTCATAACCATCCAACACCGGCATGAGGACATCGCTGACTACCATCGTGGGCTTTTCCTGATTGAGCAATGCCAGCGCTTCCTGGCCGTTACGAGCCATGGAAACGCGATAGAAATGGCGCTCAAGGATGTATCTCAGTTGTTCGGCCTGTGTTGGGCTGTCTTCTACGACCAGGATTCCTATCTGGTCATTTGTAGCATTATTTTCGGCCATGATAGTTGACCTCGTTTCCATTTACACTGCAGGGTTGCGGTTCCTCATCTCTTATTCACCAAACCCATCAGCATTGCTGCAATCCTGTCGGGAGATAGCACATAACTAGCCGCATCTAGCTTAATAGCTTCTCCCGGCATCCCTGGGACTACCGAGCTCTCCTCATCCTGAGCGACGGTCACGGCACCCCTGTCTTTCATCAGTTTCAGCTCCTCTACGCCGTCCCGGCCCATTCCGGTCAGAACCACGCCTACGGCGTTCTGCCCGTAGACCGTGGCCACAGAGCGGAAAAGATATGAAATGGAAGGGCACAAACCGTTCATCGGCTCATCTCGACGAAGCTCGATGCGATCTGGAGCAGCCACTCCCATATGAAAGCCATCCGGGGCCACGTAAGCATGCGCCGGTAAAATCGGTTCACCATGAGATGCCACATGAACTGAAAAGCCCGTGGCGTGGGAAAGCCAGTCCGCGAAACCCTGAACGAATCCGGGACACATATGCTGAACAACGAGCAAAGGCACCGGGAAATCGTTTTTTAGCTGGGATAAAATGGTTTGAAGAGCGATAGGCCCTCCAGTGGAAGCGCCAATGGCAACAACCCGGATCTTCGCCGCCGGCCTCTCTAGCCCGAACGTTTGAGTTGGGAGACAAGAAGGTGTTTTTTTTAGTCTGGCCCATCGCCGGACCACTTTGACTTCAGACATCAGCTTTACCGTTCGGACGAACTCGCTCACAGTCGCCTCGTGCTCAGGGTCCCCGATGCCCTTCGGGCGGGGCAGCACGGCCAGAGCGCCGACCTCGACTGCTCGGAACGTGGCGGCTACCTCTTGGCTATCCGAGCTACCGCTCACGATAATGATAGGAGCCGCGTGAGTTTCCATGATTCTGCGAGTCGCCTCGAAGCCGTCCATCTTGGGCATATGAATGTCCATCGTGATCACGTCCGGCTTCCTCCCCTGTACCGCGTGAAGGGCCTCTTCCCCGTTGCTCGCAGTGCCAACCACCCGAATCTCCGGATCGGACTCAAGAATATGAATGAGGAACTCCCGCACGACGGGAGAATCCTCCACTACCAGGACCTTGATCACCCACCACCCCTTTGTTCAAATCAACCTTCGGATGACCTCGAGCAGGTTGCTCTGGTCGAAGCTGCTTTTTACAATGTAGGCATTCGCCCCGACGTCTATTCCGCGTTCCCGGTCTTCGCGAGATTCCAGCGCGGTTACCAGGACAACAGGCAGGTCGGAGACTCTCTTTTCAGCCCGAATCTTCGCCGTCAGGTCAAAACCGCTCATCCTCGGCATGTCCACATCGGAAACCACGATATCGAATTCTCCGCTGCGGAGTTGCGTGAACCCATCGACGCCGTCCACGGCGGTCTTCACCTCATATCCCGCCGCCTCCAAGATGCTCTTGAGCAGGCTACGGGCCGTGATGGAGTCTTCCACGACCAGGAGAGATTTGCGCTTCGCCTTTTCTTCCGCAAAAGGAGCAGCGGCCGGCCTTATCCGCGCGCTGCTCGCCTTGACGGCGGATTTCAGCAAATCGGAGACATTCAAGATAGGCGCAAGCTCTCTTGTGGCCAGGACCGTCGCGCCCGCCACGTTGCGCACCCGCGATAGCTGCTTGCCCAGGCCCTTGACCAGAACTTCTTGCTCATCGAGAACCTCGTCTATGATAAAGGCGATGCGTTGCTCGGCGTGAGTGATCAGAACGACCAGAATTGTGTCTCGGGAATCCTCTGTCGGAGTTTTCCTGGGCAGCTCCAACACATCTCCCAGATGGACCAGGGAAACGGTCTGACCGTTCACTTCAATGGTTTCTCTGTTCTCCACCGTTTTTATGACCCGCTTCTCCGCCCGCGCAACGCGTTCCACCTGAGCGGAAGGAAGAACAAAGAGATCTTTCCCCACCCGAACCGGGATTCCTCGGAACGTCGCAATCGTCAGCGGCAGAACCACGTAAAAGGCTGTCCCGGCGCTCACGCGCGATTCAACGGCCACGGCGCCGCCCAGTTTCTCGGCTTTCTCTCGGACGATCGCGAGACCCAAACCCCGCCCCGAAAGATCCGTGATCATCGGGCTGGTGGAGACTCCGGACCGGAAAACGAGACTCAGTGCCTCCTGATCGTTTAAGGTCTCAGCTTCTTGCTCAGTAATCAGGCCCAGTCTCAAGGCCGATGAGCGGACCTTTCCCAGGTCGATTCCCCGGCCATCGTCAGAGATAAGGACCTCCATCTTCCCGCCGTTTTTTTGCGTTATCGCAATCCGGATGGTCCCGCGGCGTGGCTTCTGTTTCTTCTCCCGTTCCTCCAGCTTCTCAATGCCATGGTCGAAGCAGTTTCGGACCAGGTGGGTGAGTGGATCTTTCATCTCCTCCAGAATCCGTCTGTCGACCTCGATCTCTCCGCCTTCAACCAACAACTCTACCTCTTTGCCTTGATCGCGTGAGAGGTTTCGGACCAGGCTGGGAAAGGTTTCCAGGATCGAGCCAAAGGGGAGCATCAACACCCTTTTCATGTCCACCAGGAGACCGTCCACCATCGCGCCCAGCATGCGATGATCCTGTCCCGCCGATCTTTCCAGAGCGGCAAGTTTGTTGTCGATTTCTGTGATGGCATGGTGGTTCCAAGAGAGAAACTCCAGGGTTTTCGTAAACCGCTCATTCCCCGCCGCGCCATCCCGACCGTTCTTTTCGAAGGCACGCCGTATGGTTCCCACTTCGGGCTGGATTTTTGCCCATTCTCGCTTCCAACCCGCCAGGGCGGCGCTGGTTTCTCTTATCTCGGCAGCGTGCCGGCCGGTAACGAGCTTTGCTGCAAGCAGTTCCTCCGCTTGAAGGAGAACAGCGTCCAGTTTTGTGGTCGCGATTCTTACAGTCTCTGGAGCGACTGTCCCTTCATCCATCGGGAGTTGAGAAGGTGTTGCCCGTGGGATCACGCTGGCCTCTTGCCCTCTTTTTTCAGGAGTTTTTTGCTCCGCCGCCAGTAGGCTCTCTCTCAATGCCTTCTCCAGATTCTCACTGAGCTCTCGGACCAGATCCTTATCGGGTGTGGCGCGGTCGCTATCTGTTGAAGCAAGCAACAGGCTCAGGCCATCCACGGTCTGATGGAGCAAGTCGAAGAGTTCTGCAGAAGGGGAGACCTCATTGCGCTGCCACGCCGCAAAAACGCTTTCTAGAGACCGGCAGAGCGCCTCGATCTCCGTCATGTTTACGGCACGCGCGGCGCCTTTGAGGCTGTGCGCTTCTCGGAAGATCGCCTCGACGATTTGCATCCGCTCTCCAGCGGCAGGCGTTTTTTCCAGTGCGAGCAGTCCGGCGGTGAGCGCTTTGATATGCTCTCCGGTCTCGACCTTGAATGTCGCGAGGAGCTTTTTTAGAAAGTCATGGTTCTTGTTAACCATAGCTTGTTTCTGCATTCTGGGATTGGGATTCAGGGGGCAGCCGATTTCCGACGCCTGTTTGCTTATCCGACACCCCGTCCTTTTGCACCAGCCGTTTGAGCCTGTGGCCCAGCTCGTTGAGGTTTCGCGTCGCGGTTTCAGCCTGTTTCGTGCCGGCCACGTTCTGCGCGCTCGCCTGTTTGATATTCTCCATAGCCAAAGCCACTTGATCCATTCCTACCAATTGTTGCTGGCTGGAGGCTGCAATCTGGGTGGCTGCCTGGGCCGCCTCTGTAATACTATCCGCCAGTACCCGGATCGACTCCGCTGTTTCCTTGGATTGTTTCACACCCGCCTCCACCGCCTTACTGCCCTGCTCGGTAGCCATCACCGCCGCGCTTGTCGCCTTCTGGATGTCACCCAGAATTGTCCGCACCTGAGCAGTTGCCTGCTTCGATTGCTCTGCCAGGCTCTTGACCTCTTGCGCCACCACGGCGAAGCCTTTCCCCTGCTCCCCTGCCTTGGCCGCTTCGATAGCGGCGTTGACGGCCAGAAGATTGGATTGTTCCGCAAGGTCGTTGACTGTGGCGATGATCTCCCCGATGGCCTGGCCCTGTTCACTGAGGCGCACGATGCTCTCCGCGATGGATTCCATCTGTTCCCTGATGCGGCTCATCCCCTCGATAGTCGCGTCCACCGACTTCTTACCCGTTTGAGAGACCTGCGCGGATTTTTGGGCGCTTTCGGAAACGTATTTGGCCTTCTGACTGGAGACTTGGGCCGTCTGCTTGACTTCTTCGACGGTCGTGCTGGTTTCAGTCACCGCCGTGGCTGTCTCTGCAGCCCCGGAGGCAACCTGATTCGTCATCGCCAATATCTCCGCTGAGGAAGAAGTGATCTGCGCTACCGCTTCGCGCAATTGCCGGGTGATCGACCTTGTAAGGTAAAAGCCAATAGTTAGACCTGAAGCCATCGCAAGCAGCGAGATAAAAATCAATAGCAACGAAGAATGGCTGATTGTTCTTGAAAGGTCCCTGCGTCCCTCAGCGAGACGCTTCTGCTGAAATTCAATGTACTGATCGCATTTGTCCCGCAACTCAAGCGCAAGAGGAAGCAACTCTTTGTCACTGAGAGCAACCGCATCCCTGCGTTTGCCCTGCTGCAAGAGCGCGATGCCTCGTTCTTGCCCCTCTTTATATTTCTTTTGAATTTCCGCAATCTCCTCCAGTATTCGCCGTGCCGTTTCAAAGCGAGAAAGAGTTCGCAGTTTTTCAACCAGCGCGCCAAGCTGCCGCTGGCTGTCACCTAACTCTGGTAAAATTCTACTTTGTTCTTCAGGGTAGAGAAGCAGGCCGCGGAACTGAGCTGTCTGGTCCCTCGCTTCCAGCTTGAGCTCCGTCGCATTAAGAATAGCCTGAGCGTCCACATCGAGAAACTCCGTGTAGGCTCCTTCGATCATTCTCAAGGCGTAGAAAGCGGCTGCAGTCACAACGACCAGGATCAGGAGGATCACTAAGTATCCCCCGACAATCTTTTTGCCGATAGTCATGGGTTCGCTCCTTACCGCGCGCAAAACCGCCCTGCCGATTTTCGGAAGATCGCACAGCGTCGGGTCATGTTTATGGGAGTGGGCGAAGTGTCCACCTGGGCCTCTAAACTTTATAGGGTCTTACCAACTGTTTGAGCTTCTGCCCCAGCTCGTTCAGGTTGTGAGCGGCTATCTCCGCCTGTTTCGTGCCGGCGACGTTTTGCGTGCTTGCCTGTTTGATGTTCTCCATCGCCAACGCCACCTGATCCGTTCCCACGAGTTGTTGCTGGCTCGAAGCGGCGATCTGGGTTGCCGCTTGGGCAGCTTCCGTAATCGTTTCGGCGAGCGCTTTTCTGGAATCGCTACTAGCCTAGCCTAGTGTCCTGTCCCAGAAGTTCGAAAAAGAACTCGGTGTCTCCCCACCGTCATGCTCGCGAAAGCGGGCATCCAGAAGCAGTTGATTTCCCTGGATTCCGGCTCGCGCCAGCTGTAGCTGGCTTGTCCGGAATGACGTAACAATAGTACTGCGAATTTAAGGAACGCCACGCTAACACCGCACCGCGCGCAAAAACATTTCCATCTTGCTTACGGTACCACCTCTTCATGCACGACAATCTTCTTGTCCGACAAAACTTTGCGGGCATCTAAAATCACCGTCCGGGCGCGCGTGACCCCCTTGAGATAGTCCTCCCGGATACCCGTCAATGTAGGAAGGGCCGGTTGAATTTCGCGAGTCGGAATGGACCGCACGCCTAGAACCATGTCCGCCAGAATGCCAAACTCCATTTTGTCGGCGCGAAGGATGATGACCTTGTTAAGGTCCGTAAGACCGTTTTCCGGTAGATCGAAGAACTTTTTGATGTCCATGACCGAAAGGATTTGTCCCCGCACGTTAATAATGCCGAGCACGAAAGGCGGTGTACACGGCACAGGCGTGAGTTCTTTAAGCGGGTAGATCTCGCGGACGTAGAAGGACTCAACGCCATACTGTTCGGTAGCCAGGACAAACTCGACGATCTCCAGGAAGTCTTCAGCGCCTTTGCGTTCCTCCGGCTCGCGCGCCAGTTCCTTTGCCCTGGCTTGAAGTATTTTCTTCTTTTGCTCCGGAGAAGGCGCCCGCGGCTCTTGAAAGGCTGCCTGGTGAGCCTCGATCCGGTGATAGTCGCAGGTCACCGCTTGCTCTTTTTGAGAACTTACTTTTTTATCGCTCATTGCCACGTCCTGAGTCGTTGCTTTTGAGCTCCTTGCTGCCTGCTGCCGGCTGATATCTGATCGCTGTTCGTCGCCCGAATAATCTCCACCAACCTTCCGGCAGTCATGCCCTCCGACTCCGGCAGAATCTGCTCTTTGGGATTTGCGCCCAACAGCATGCGCGCGTTCTCAAAATGCTTGCTTGCCTCTGTTAACCTACCTTGCTGCCGAGCAACATTTCCCAGCGCAAAGTGAGCCAGGGCTAGATTTGGATCGAGGTAGAGCGCCCGCCTGAGCGCGCTTACCGCGTCCTGGATGGACCCCTTTTCCTGAAGGATGGTTGCGTGGAGAAGGTGGCCGGTCGGACTTAGCTTGTCAGCGGCTATAGCTCTTTCACACCATTGGAGGGCTTCAGTAAGTTTCCCTTGATTAGCGTAGACACGGGCCAGCAAAGCCATTGCCTTGGAGTCCACCCCCGTCCGCGCCAGGAGCGCCGAAAGCGCTTGAGCCGCTTCCTCGTAGCGACCTTGCCCGTACAGATCCACGGCCTCGCTGTACGGGTCGCGCGCCGGCTCGACCCCGTCGTCCTCCGGAGCATCAGGCGGAAGAGGCTTTTTCGGCGGCTCGGCGTTAGCTGGCTCGGCTCCGGCCGAAGGGGCAAAAGAAAAAGAAAGGGTCAGCAACTCGGTCGGCTTTGTTTCCTGTTCAGATCCGTGACATAGAGTGACCCCCGCCCTGTGGCTTTCTTTTCTGTAGAAAGTCACACCCGGGAAATTGACCGTGACAAACTCTGCATAGAGGAGATGGGAAGTTTCGCTGGGGCTGACAATCAGCCAGCCACCGTCTAAAAGCGAGCGGTGGAATTTTTGAATCACCCTCCTGGCCCGTTCCGGAGCGAAATACATCAGCACGTTGCGGCAAAAAATCACATCCATGGCGTTGGTGTTGTTCAAAAGTGAGGGATACGTATCTTCGGCCAAGTTGAGATAAGAGAAGGTCACCATGCTTTTGATGTCGCGGGGAATCTCGAAGCGGCTGCTGTTTTTCTTAAGAAAGTATCTCTCTTTGATCTCCGGCGACACACCCCGAAAGGACCACTCGCTGTAGATTCCGTCCGCGGCCTTCTTGAGGAATTGGGGGTTAATGTCGGTAGCCAAAATCGTGATTTGCCAATCCCTCAAATCGGCAAGCATCTGCTTGAGCAGAATGGCGATGGAATAGGGCTCCTCGCCGGTGCAGCATCCGGCGCTCCAAATTCTCATGCGCTGATCCGCGCCCCGGCGAGTCCGGATCAACTCCCGTAGAACACGCTCTTCGAGGACCCGAAAACTCTGCTTTTCCCGAAAAAAATAGGTCTCCCCTACAGTAAGATAACTGGCCAGGATCTCGATCTGGCCCTGCGTCACAGCGGAGGAGAAGAGCCATTGAACGCAAGATTCCGTGTCGCTAAATTCAAACTCGCGCGCGATGCATCGAATTCCCTGCTCCAGGTCAGCCCAGCGCTCTCGGGGAAAGTGGAAACCCATTCGCTCAGCGACGAACTCGCTGACTTGCGAGAGAAGCCTTGCAGACAGATAATCAGCCATCGATGTTCAGCGAAGCGTCGAGCGTTCTCTCTTCGTCGAGTGAGAGGAACCTGTTCAGGTCGTGAATAAGCACTAGCCCATCCTTGAGTTTGACGACACCCTCCACGTACTCTGTCTCAGGGACGATATCGTCCGGTGAGAGGATTTCGCTTTCCGAAAGCTCCAGGACGCCGCTTACAGCATCGACGACCAGGCCTACGGTTCTCCTGGATGTGCGGGCTAGCACTATCTGATCGCTGAGCTCCAACTCCCTTTCCGGCAGGCGGAACCGCTTGCGAATGTTGAATACAGGAATGATCCGTCCCTGCACGTTGACCATACCGAGAACGATCTCCGGCGCCTTAGGTAGGGGAATGATTTCCACCGCGCGTATCACTCTTTGCACCGAAGAGACGCGGAGGGCATATCGCTGTTCATCCAGAGTAAAGACAACGAGATCGTTTGATTTAGCCATTAGCCGGCTCTGTCTCCTTTAGAGAACAGGGTTCGAATCAGAGAAAACAAATCCACCGCAAAATCCGTCTTGGAGATAAACCCGTCTGCCCCGACTTGTGCGGCGGCCGTTCGGTACTCCAGGCTATCGTGGAGTGTGAGGATGACCATTCGCGTTGACCCCGTCATGGCCCTGAGTCGCGCAATAGTGACCAGGCCGTTCATTCCGGGCATGGCCAAATCCATCAGGACCAGATCAGGCCGGCATCCAGAAATTTTAGCTAATGCTTCCTGACCCGACGTCGCGTGTCCCACAACTTTGACCTTCGTCTCCCCGGCGAGAAAATTCTCGGCCGAGCGAATAAATTCGGGGCTGTCGTCCACTAAGAAAATACGAACGGGTTCCGTAGCGGGCACCATTATGGTGAGGGCGCCATGCCGGTCATCGGCTTAACAAGCGGAGCGCCGAACATCATTGCGGAAACTTTACGGCGCCAGCGTATCAAGAAGAGTCTGGACGGGAATCGGGAAAAACCTTAAATGCGGTGTAGAAAGACCTTAGATAACAGGCGGGCCACCCGCAAGCGCGCTGAGCATGACGAGGCCGATCTGCAGCGTCGTCAGTCCCTTACGGAGCGCGTATCGCACCAGGCCGGGCACGTCGTGGATGTTGAGACGGTCCATGAGCTGCGCGCGGTGCGTCTCCAGTAGGGAGCGGAAGCCTGTGCGCACCAGCGAGTGGTCGTCGGCAAGTAAGACACGGAGCGGCTTCATACTATTTGTCTAATCGACTCGTGGTTAAGAGACCAAGGTCAGATGATTGTCCGAGTCTGGCCCAATCTTCTCCATTAGGCTTTCGACAAGGCCAGCGGCAGGGACACGCGGATCTCTGTCCCCCCGGGTGGCGTTGATTCGATTTCAATCTGGCCGCCCAAAAGTAGGGCGCGCTCCTCCATGCTGAGCAGACCGAAACTTCCGCCCCGAGCGGCGCGGGCTCTCATGGCGGGGATATCGAATCCAACCCCGTTGTCGCGGATGATCATCCGCAAAGTCGTCTCACTCTGATGCAATTCCATATTGACCTGACTTGCGTGGGCATGCCGAGCCACATTGGTCAAGGCTTCTTGCGCGATGCGAAAGCATGCGGTCTCAACATCCGGGGACAAGCGCATCTCTTTTGGCTCGGCGATGAGGTGCGAGCTAAATCCTGCCCGCTGAACTTGCTGATCTAGATACCACCGGAGCGCTGACACTAAACCGAGATCGTCAAGCATCGAAGGCCGGAGGTCGAGTGATAGGTTGCGGACCTGCTGCAGCAGCCGTTCCGCAATGCCGATGCTGTTCTCGATGTGGGACTTACGTAGGGTAGGCCCAACCAAGCCTTTAAGAACTTCCAGGTTGATCTTGAGCGCGGTCAGGGCCTGGCCGAGCTCGTCATGCAACTCCCTGGCTATGTGCCGTCTTTCGTTCTCCTGCGTCTCAATGAGCCGGCGAGAGAGAGTCTTCAAGCGCTGCGCATAACTCCGCAGTGTCTCCCTCGCCCACTTTCGATCGCTGATGTTTTCGGCGGTGCCTTCATAGTAGAGAATGCCGCCGCTTTTGTTTCGGACAGCCCGCGCGTTCACAGAGAGCCAAATTTTTGTGCGGTCCTTGCGATAAACCTCAGCCTCAAATTCCAGCACCAGGCCGAACTTTTCCATCAACTGGTGGAACTCCTGCTGACGTTTGGGTTCAACGTATAACTGATTTGGAATATCGGTCATGGTAACCAGGAGTTGTTCCGGGGATTCGTAGCTTAACATGCGCACGAGCGCCGGGTTAGCGGCCAGGAACCTACCCTCCGGCGTGATCTGGAAGATCCCTTCGACGGCATTCTCGAAGATGCTTCGGTATTTCTGCTCAGATTCGTATAGCGCCACTTCCACCCGCTTGCGCTCAGCAATGTCCTCTTGTAGCTGTTCACGTGTTTTCTTGCCTTCCTCATAGAGCTTTGCGTTTTGAATGGCCACGGCAGCCTGCTCGGCTACGGTGGTGAGAAACTCGACCTCTTCCTTGGTAAACGCGCGATCTTCTTTGGTGTAGAGGGTAAAGACTCCTATCACCTCGCCTTTAGCGATCAGTGGAACTCCCACGTAAGAGACTAAGCCATGCTTACGGAGGAAGTCGGAGTGCCCCTCTCGTGGGTCTGCTTGGGCATTATGAGCTACTAAAGGCTCCTTGGTTTCGAAGACCACCCAACTGCGACCAGGACCATGCCCAGGCTCCGACAGATGCGCCCTCCATTCCTCCTCGTTAATGTTCCAACAAGCTACAGGCTCCAGTATGCCAGTCTCCCTGTGTAATAACCTAACTGTAATCACGGAATGGGGGAAAATGGAATCAAGTGTTTCGAACAGGATACTCAAAACGATTCGTAGATCCAAGGTCGACGTGATGGCCATACTGATTTCATGGAGTGCCCGAAGCTGCTCCAGCGTTTGTTGAATCGACGCCTCCGCTCGCTTACGCTCGGTGATGTCTCTCATAAAACAGTGATGGCCAATGAAATCGCCTTTTTCGTCGACGCGCTTGACCATCAACACCGACTTGTAAAACGAGGACCCATCTTTGCGTACCGCCCTTGCTTCGAATTCTACTTTGCCCTCGCTTAACATACGGTGATACGCGGTAATCGCCTTATGCTGATCATCAGGGCATACCGTAAGCCTCCAGTCCATCCCAATCATGTCGCGGGACTCGTAGCCCATCATGCGTGCATAGGTTTCGTTGACGTCGTTATACCGACCATCGGTATCCAGGCGGGAAATGCCAGGCATGGCATTCAAAAGCGCCATGTTCATCTCGTTTAGCGCCTCTTCCACCCGCTTGCGCTGAGTTACATCGTTGAGAGAGAAAACTAACAATTCGACCTCCCCGGTGCTGTCGAGAATCGGCACCAGGAACCAGTCCCAGTAGGTTACACCCCATTCTGGATGATCGGGAAAGACGAAAGGGTGGGCGAAGGTCTGGAAAAGCTTCTTAGTCTTAACGACTTCCTCAAAAATCGCCTTGGCATCCGAGGGGTAAAAATCAAAGTGGTTGTGGCCTGGGAAGTCTGAAACGTTCCGTTGGCAGGCGCGTGCGTATGCCTCGTTGGCGCGGATAAAGTTGAAGTCACGGTCTAAAAACACAACCGGGTTCAGCGCGTACTTAAAATAGAGATCGAGCATGCGCGACTGCTGCCGCAGGGCATCTTCTATCTGATTGCGGATGTGAGCGGCGTATCCAATCGTCTGGGCTACCTGGTTAACTTCGACGATCGAAGACTTTGTCAACAGCGGCGTTGTTCCCTCGCGTAGAGCGTTGGCGGAGAGAGAAAGGCGACGAATTGCCTTGGCGATCTGTCGACCGAAGATAACCGCCAGGATGATACCACCCAAGAGCAGCAGGGAGCCTCCGACCGCGATGATTAGAAGCGAGCGGCGTAGGGGCGCCTCAAGAACCGACACCGGTATGGCGAGGCGTACGCTCCAGCCGGTAAGCTCCGAGCGGTGAAATGCCACCTGAACTTCCGTGCCGTCCTCCGTTATGTCGCGCCCTAGCCCCTCTTCCTCTTCTTTCGGAGCGCCGCGCAGCTCCATCGCCGGCTTGCCGAGAAATTCCTCAAAATTCTGGGTCCTAGCTATGATGGTCTGATTCCTATCGATGATGGTCGCAAGCCGATCTGCCGGGATATTCTGCTCTTTGAGGAGATTTAGTAGGAATGGTGGAGAAAAAGCCGCCGCGAGTACGTACTTGACTTCTCCGTTGCGAATGACAGGCACGTTAACGGCGATCCGCGGCGCGTCCGCAACCCGGCCAAAAAACAGGTTCGAAACAAGAGGCCGTTTCAGTTCAATTGTTTTTCTTATTTCGGGATCACCGGGACGATCTGGTAGGGGGGAACCGAAGGGGCGCAGGAGGTTTAGGGCCTGGCGCGCGTCAGAATCGAACAGCACGATTGTAGTCCAACGTTGCTGAGTTTTTAGGACTCGCGCGGCGTGCTCGTAGAACTGTCTTAGGTTCCCCGATTCAAGATACTCTGATGCTCCGAGCCCCTCTAGGGTGCTGATCCAGGCTGCGACCTCGCGATCGACCGCCAGAGAGAGCGCACGGGTTGTATCGACTATTTGGCTTTCAACAGTCGCCCGTTGTTGCCTGTCATACAGCACAATCATCACGCCGGCGAAAATCAAGAGCGGCAAGAGCGCAGCGACAACAAGAAGAACAAGGTGGGTGCGGAGCTTCATGTCACCGGGAAAAGCGGATCTAAAAACCAAAAAACGAATCAGACAATCCGCCGGGTTTGCCATCACGGTGCCGAATTGTCAGAAGCAAAAAGCTCGGCGCAGGGCTAGCCGGACTAGCCCTAACCACGAACCCACAATTTTGGTCGGCCCGGCGCGACATACGTCGGTTAAACGGACGTTCTTTATAACGTACGACAATCCTTGTTTTTTTTCAAACAATTATAATAGCATTAGACCATGTTTTTGGACCCATGCATCAGAAGGCTGCGTGAATTGAAGGGCTGGAGCGTCTACCGGCTTGCCAAGGAAGCGGGACTTTCCCGCAGTTACCTGGCCTCGATAGAGCGGGGGGGCAACTGCAGTTTAGAAACGTTCGCCAAACTACTCGGCGCTCTCGGAATCCAAGAGGCGGTTTTGGTCCGCTACGGAGACGGGTTTCGAATTGCCCTTAAAGAAGGTGCTCTAGCTGATAGTCTTGATCCCGGCCCCTCTAGGACGGTCAAGAAACGCCGGGCCTCGGTGCGGGTTAAGAAACGGTAAGAGCCCACCTAATCTTCTTCCGCAACGTGGATGCGGTTAGCGAGGTTGCTTCTCTTTAAAACGCGCAGCATCAGTTCCAGATCGTTCCGATCGTCCTCCGCGAGTAGAATTTTCACCAGCTTTCTCAGTCATAAGACGTTCCTCCTTTAACGGCAGACTTGATCGCCCGTTCCCTCGTGAGCTATTTGGGGTCGTGATTTCGATCTCGCCCGAGATCTTAATGTCCTTTTCGAGACATCGTGAGAG
>JACQUW010000334.1 GCA_016210115.1 Deltaproteobacteria bacterium
CAATATCTCTAATCCCGTCAGGGGCTTCGAGCTCGGCAAGAAGCCACTCTAACTCCTCCTTCTCTGAGCGGGGCAGCTCTTTCTTATCCATAGGTCGATAGAGCGAGCTTACCCATTTTGCCAAGCCCCGGCAACCATTAATTTCTCTTATTGACAGGGGGCCGAGTTTATACTAACCCTTTAATCCTTCCCTGTCCCGGTGGCAGGAAGTTTGGGAAAGGAGGCATTGATCATGGAAGAGAAGAAACACAAGGGCGTTTCCCGCCGTGATTTCCTGAAAACGATTGGCGGGGGCGCCATAGGTAGCGCGGTCGTCTCAACCGGCCTTTTGGATACGAAAGAAGCTGAGGCCTACCCGATTGAGGTCGTGGGTACCCGCCGGGGAAAATCGGCGGTTACTCTGAAGGTCAATGGAAAGAATTACCGCGTTGACGTCGAGCACCGTGAAACTCTGGCCGAGGTCCTGCGTGATCAACTCGGATTTACCGGAACGAAAATTGGCTGCGATCGAGGCGAATGCGGCGCCTGCACGGTGGTCGTCAATGGCCGGAACGTTTATTCCTGCAGCCATCTGGCGGTCTGGATGGAAGGCAAGGATATTCTTAGCATTGAAGGGCTGGGAAAGGGCGAGAAACTTGACCCACTCCAGGAAGCGTTTATTGAGCATGATGGCCCGCAGTGTGGTTTTTGCACTTCGGGACAGATCATGTCGGGGAAAGCCTTGCTGCTACGCAACGCCAATCCCACCGAGGCTCAAGTGAGAAAAGCGCTGTCAGGAAATCTCTGCCGATGCGGCAATTATAATCGCGAGGTCGCGGCGGTTGTCGCAGCCGCCTCAAAGGCTCGCTAGGAGGTCGCCATGGCACAAAAAGAATTTTCCGTTGTGGGTAAAAAGACTTCGCGCATCGACGCGTACGAGCGCGTAACCGGCCAGGCCCAATACACCGGCGATGTACAACTTCCCAACATGCTATACGCGCGTGTCCTGCGGAGCCCCCATCCGCACGCGAAAATCGTGAGCATTGACACCTCCAAGGCCGAGAAACTGCCCGGTGTTAAGGCTGTCATCCATCACCAAAACGCACAGGTGCCGTGGGCCAGCGGAGGCCATACGCATCGACGATTCATCTTTAACACCCCGGTTCGTTATGTTGGCGAAGCGGTGGCCGCGGTGGCCGCCACGAACCGCCACATTGCCGAAGATGCTCTTGCGCTTATAGAGGTTAAATACGAAAAGCTTCCCCATGTCCTCGATCCGGTTGAGGCGCTCAAGCCGGACGCGCCTAAGATCTCCACGAACGGCAATCTCTCAGTCGGTAAAGGCAACTTCAGCGCGCCGATCACGGAGCAATGGGGCGATGTGGAGAAAGGATTCAAGGAGGCGGACCGGATTTTTGAAGACACCTACATCACCAAACACGTCAACAACGCGCAGCTTGAGCGAAGGGAGAGCGTGGCCAAGTGGGAAGGGGGGAAACTCACAGTTTGGGCCTCGACGCAAGGGGTTTCGAATGCCCGCACGGACATAGCCAAGGATCTAGGGCTGCCTCTCAGCAAAGTACGGGTGATCTGTAAGTACATGGGCGGCGGCTTTGGAAACAAGAACCAGGCCCAAGATTACGATCTCATGGCGGCGGTTTTGGCCAGGGTTACCGGTCAGCCGGTAAAGCTCGAGTTTACGCGTGAGGACGACTTCGTCGGCATGCATGGCCGCTGGGCTTCAGAGCAGCGTTACAAGATCGGCGTTAAGAAAGACGGAACGATCACAGCGGTCGAGCTCAACGCCGTCACGAACGTGGGCGCCTATCGCAAACAGAGCGGTAACTTAAGCGGCACCGACTTTTACCAGATCCCTAACTTCAAAAAAGTGGTGAATCCGGTTCATACCAACACGGTCGTGGGGGCCAACTACCGGGCGCCTGCTTATCCCCAGTCCGTCTTTGGCTTTGCCTCTTTTCTCGATCAGATTGCCCACGAGATGGGGGTTAACCCGCTGGACATGTTCCTGAAGAACCGCGCCCAACTCGCCAAAGGGAAGATCCCTTACACGTCGAATGCCCAGGAGGAGTGCATCGTCGAAGGGGCGAAGCAGATCTCGTGGAAGGAAAAATGGCACCAGGCCGGAGCAACTTCCGGAGTAAAGAAGCACGGGATCGGAATGGCGCTGGGTGGGTATCCTTTTAGACCGGGTCTCGGAGCGGCGACGATCCGCGTCAACCCGGACGGCACTGCGCATGTCCTGGTCGGTGTTGTCGATATAGGAACCGGCGCCAAAACCACGATGGCCATCATTGCCGCGGAGGCCCTGGGCATTCCGCTAAATCACATTCAGCTCACCAACGGGGATACCGATGTCACTCCCTATTCCGTAGGTGAGTCGGGTAGCCGCACAACTTGCTTCACTGGAACAGCCGTGATCGCAGCGGCAGAGGATGCAAGGAAGCAGATTTTTGCTGTTGCGGCGCGCCAGTTGAAGGTCCAGGCGGAGGAGTTGGACTTGAAGGACGGCAATGTCTTTGTGAAATCCAACCCTTCTCAAAAATTACCTCTGGGCAAAGCGTTGAGCAGATCTGGAGAACTGATCGGCCGCGCTACAACCAATCCTTCATTCAAAGGCGTGGAGGGAAAAAGCTTTGCCGCCCATTATGCTGAAGTCGAAGTGGATACGTGGACCGGGCACGTGAAAATCACCCGGTATGTTGCCGTCCATGACAGCGGCACGATTCTAAACCGAATCCCGGCGGAGAGCCAGATTAAAGGCGGAGTGGTGCAGGGAATCGGCATGGCGTTCACAGAGGAGCTTCTCATCGATCGGCCTACGGCGATTCCGCTCAACCCTAATTACCGCGACGCCAAAGTTCCCACCCATCTGGAGGTGCCGGAGATCGAGGTGACTTTTATCGAGCGCTACGATCCGTACGGTCCTTTTGGGGGTAAGGTCGTCGGCGAGCCGCCGATCACGCCGGCTGTCGCTACCATCGCCAATGCCATTTTCAATGCGACGGGAAAGAGATTCAAAGAGCTACCGATCACGCCGGACAAGATCCTAAATTCATTGCGGGCATAACCCGGGAGGAGCAGGCCATGAAGACTTTTGAAAATATCGACGTCAAAAGCGTAAAACAGGCGGTCAGTCTTCTGCAGAAATTGCACAACGAAAAGAAGAACGCGCTCGTGGTCTCCGGGGGAAGCGAGCTTTTACAACTGATGAAGGATCGGGTTGTCACGCCGGATTATCTGGTTAATTTAAAGACGATTCCGGGTCTCTCCTATATCAAGGAGGAAAGAAGCGGTCTCCGAATCGGCGCTTTGACGACGCTTACCGAGATCGAAGAAAACAAGGCGGTGCAGGAAAAGCTTCTCTTTCTTTCCGGAGCCGCGGGTGAGGCGGCCTCTCCCCAGATCCGAAATGCCGGTACCATTGGCGGAAATATCTGCCAGCGCCCCTTCTGCTGGTATTTTCGCTTGGCCAGCTTCAATTGCCTCCGTAAGGGCGGTGAGGTCTGTTTCGCGGTGATCGGAGATAACCGCTACCATGCAATCCTCGGCGGCGGCCCGAGTTACATCGTGCATCCATCGGACCTTGCGCCGGCCCTGATCGCTCTAAACGCGCAGATCAAGATCGCCGGCCCGGCGGGCGAAAAGACGATCCCTATGGAGAAGTTTTTTATTCTGCCGCAGGTCGATGCCCGTCGAGAAAACATCCTGAAACCCGGTGAGATCGTGACGGAGGTTCAAGTCCCTTATCCCCGATCAGGTAGCAAGGGTTTTTACCATAAGGTCCGCGAGAGACAGGCCTGGGATCACGCGATTGTCAGTGTCTCCACAGTCGTCCAGAGTAGCGGAGGAGGCGTCCGGGACGCCCGCGTGGTCCTGGGAGGCGTTGCCCCTATTCCGTGGCGGGCTCCCAAAGCGGAAGCTTTTCTGCGCGGGAAAAAACTAGACGATGCGACCGCGCAGAAAGCGGGGGAGATCGCGTTGGAAGGCGCTATGCCCATGAAGGACAATGCTTATAAAGTCAGCCTGGCGAAATCCCTGATTCAAAGAGCGCTGCTGGCTTCGGTTTAGCTGGGCGGCGTCTTTTGAGCGAAGGTTCGGCTGTTCCACTAAAAGGTCCGTATTCGGCCCAGTGTGCCTGGGCGGCTCTTGCGGCAGAACTGTTAGCCGTGAATAATGGGGGCTTATTATTCGTCCAATGAGCTGGAAAAGTGGTGTTTTTTGTTGACGCCGAGGGAATGGAGCCTGTCCACACGATGAGAAGCGGTCCATGGATATGCCGGTCAGATCCAAGGGATTTGCCGGGAAATAGATTTTGTGATAATTTTCAAATTAGTTAGCTTCTGCCTTCGTGATGTCCGATAACCGCACTATCTCCATCCCAGATGCTCTTTGGGCCTTGAAGCTTAGATTGTAGATCATTCTCTTATGGTTCGAATCAGTAATCTTCCCGGCAGGGTCGCGTACTTTTCCATGGATATGGCTGTCGATCCGGCTCTACTCACGTACAGTGGAGGACTCGGAGTACTCGCAGGAGATACCCTTCGTTCGGCAGCTGACTTAGGCGTTCCGATGGTTGGCGTCACGCTCTTGTATCGAAAGGGCTATGTTCATCAGCGCCTCGATTCCTTCGGGAATCAAATCGAGAGCTATACCGAATGGTCTCCGGAAGAAGTTTTGGAGCCGCTTCCGGCGCGGGTATCAATCCCGATCGAGGGTCGCCAGGTTCAGCTCCGTGCCTGGCAATATTTCGTCCGAGGTCAAAACGGCCATAATCTGCCTCTGATCTTGCTGGATACCAATCTTGAGGGCAACGAACCTTGGGATCGCACGCTGACGGACCACCTGTACGGCGGCGACGATCGCTACCGGCTTTGTCAGGAAGTGGTGCTGGGATATGGCGGTGTGGTCATGTTGCGCGCCCTCGGCTTTCACGACGTTCGTGTTTATCACATGAACGAGGGGCACGGGGCTTTTGTGACCCTCGGTGTCTTGGAGCTTTTGACGAAAAACGAGACGCCTGAGGCACCGTTGGAGGCAAAGCTGGAAAAGGTCCGCGGCCGATGCGTTTTCACGACCCATACGCCGGTACCCGCGGGTCATGACCGATTTGCCTCAGATTTGGTTCGCAGAGTGCTCGGAGAAGAAAGGGCGGCGATTCTGGAGCGGATAGGATGTTACGAGCATGGACAGCTCAACATGACATTTCTCGCGCTTTGCCTTTCCCGCTATGCCAATGGGGTATCGATGTGTCATGGGGATGTTTCCCGGTCGATGTTTCCCGGGCGCAAGATCGGCGCCATCACAAATGGGGTACACGCGGTCACCTGGACTTCGCCTCCCTTTAGCCTCCTTTACGACCGTCTTATTCCGGAATGGCGCAAAGACAATTCTTACCTCCGCTACGCCGTATCGATACCGCTTCGCGATATCCGGCGGACCCACAGAGAGGCCAAAAGACGTCTCTTCGAACAGGTCTGGCGACGGAACTGGATTCAACTGGATGAAGAGGTCCTTACTCTCGGCTTCGCGCGGAGGGCCACAGCTTACAAGCGTGCCGATCTGCTATTTTCGAGTCTGGAGCGATTGAGATCGATATCGAGGCGGGTCGGACCTCTACAGGTGATTTACGCCGGGAAGGCGCATCCGCGCGACGAAACCGGCAAGGTGATGATCCGCAGGATCTTCGAGGCGGCGGCCGCCATCGGGGCGGACGTGCAGGTCGTGTATCTGGAAAACTATGACCTTACTCTGGGGCAGTATTTGTGCGCCGGCGTGGATGTGTGGTTGAATACGCCGCTCAAGCCTCAAGAGGCCTCGGGGACCAGCGGCATGAAAGCCGCCCTAAACGGTGTTCCGAGCCTGAGTGTGAAGGACGGCTGGTGGCTGGAGGGTCACGTGGAAGGCGTTACCGGCTGGTCTTTAGCTGACGGGGCGGAGTCAGAGGACAGCTACCATATGGTAAGCTGTTCGTTGTACGACAAGCTGGAGCATGTGATCCTTCCCCTGTTTTACCGCGAGCCGGATAAATTTGCTGAGGTCATGCGCTCAGCGATCGCACTGAATGGGTCTTTCTTCCATACGCAGCGCATGCTCGCCCAGTATCTACTCAATGCTTACAGCGTGGAACCGGGAGAACCCTTGGCCAGCCCGGACCATCCCCAACCCTTAGCGGCTTCAGGGGGTCGCCTTCCCGTCGAAGGCAATGGAACCGCAGCTTCCCAGGAGTCAAAGATCCACGAGCATCAGGTGCCAACGTCCCAGGACGAGAGATAGGATTCCTGCTCTTTGGTAAGTTTATCGATTCGGATTCCCATGGTTGCAAGCTTGAGCTGGGCCACCCAATCCTCGATTGACTTCGAGACATCGTAAACCTGCGGCTTGAGGCCCTTTTGGTTCTTTACCGCCCATTCGGAGGCCAGGGCTTGAGTGGAGAAGCTCATGTCCATGACCGAAGCCGGGTGTCCTTCGGCGGCGGCCAGGTTGACGAGGCGGCCCTCCCCTATGAGAAAGACGCGTTTTCCGCCGGGAAATATATAGGCGTCTACATAATTGCGCACATTCTTTTCCACTTTCGCTGCCATCCGTCTTAGACTCTTAAGATCAATCTCAACGTCGAAGTGACCTGAATTACAGATGACGGCTCCGTTTTTGAGGCTTCTAAGGTGTTCCTCGCCGAGAACATGCATATCGCCGGTCAGAGTGATGAAGAGGTCTCCCACCTTTGCCGCCTCTTTCATGGTCATGACTTCGAACCCGTCCATCGCTGCCTCAAGAGCTCGGATCGGATCGACTTCGGTGACAATAACCTTCGCGCCCATACCTCGCGCGCGCGATGCGACCCCTTTTCCGCACCAACCATAACCCGCCACGACGACTCTTTTCCCGGCCAGCAACATGTCGGTTGAGAGAATGATACAATCGATCGTCGACTGGCCCGTGCCATAGCGATTATCGAAGAGGTGCTTGGTGGCGGCGTCGTTCACGGCTATGACAGGGATTTTCAGCCGGCCCTGTTTTTCGAGGGCGCGTAAGCGGATCACACCGGTGGTCGTCTCTTCCATGCTGGCTATCATTTTCGAAGCCAAATGGGAGTACTCTTGATGGAGCATGGAGACCAGGTCGGCCCCGTCATCCATTGTGATGACGGGGGCATGCGTCAGTGCCGCACGAAGGTGGCTGTAGTAGGTGTCGTGGTCTTCGCCTTTGATCGCGAAAACGGGTATCCGGTCATACTGGACAAGGGCAGCCGCCACGTCATCTTGCGTGGAGAGAGGGTTTGAGGCGCACAGCACCACCTGGGCTCCCCCGGCCTTCAGAGTCTGCACGAGATTGGCGGTCTCCGCCGTGACATGAAGGCAGGCGGAGAAGCGCAACCCCCGGAGGGGCTTTTCTTTTCGGAAGCGGTCGCGTACCCGGCCAAGAACCGGCATATCTTGACCGGCCCACAGAATACGCTTTTTTCCTTCTGGAGCTAGTTTTAGATCCCGAACATCGAAATTCTTCTCGGCCATCTGGACAACCTCCTCCCCGCAATTCTCAACTAGAGTTGCGCCGCAGCTCTCTTGAGATCCTCCGCCCGGTCCGTTTTTTCCCACGTGAAGTAGCCGTTTTCCGCGGCACGCCCAAAATGGCCGTAAGCGGCTGTAACACGGTAAATGGGCCGCTTTAGCTCCAGGTTCTGAATAATGCTCTTGGGTTTCAGATCAAAAAGATCATGTACAAGTTTCGCCAACTGGCTGTCCGGTATAATTCCCGTATCGAAACTATCAACGGTTATGGAAACGGGATCCGCGACCCCGATAACGTAGGCGATCTGAACCTCGCATTTGCGGGCCAGTTTGGCGGCCACGATGTTTTTCGCGATGTATCGCGCCACATAAGCGCCGCTGCGATCTACCTTGGAAGGATCTTTTCCGGAGAACGCTCCGCCACCGTGCCGCCCCATGCCGCCATAAGTATCGACGATAATCTTTCGGCCGGTGAGACCACAATCGCCTTGAGGTCCTCCCACGACGAACCGGCCCGTCGGGTTCACGTGAAAAATGGTTTTGCTATCGAGGTATTCCGGGTTTATGACGGCTCGGATGACGCCATCAATGATGGTCTCTCTGAGCTTGCCGTAATCGACCTCAGGGGAGTGCTGCGTTGAAATAACTACGTTGCTGACACGGGCGGGCTTGCCATCGCGGTATTCGACGGTGACCTGGGATTTGCTGTCCGGCCTGATAAAGGGGGCCTCGCCTCCTTTGCGTATTTTGGCCAGGTATTTCACCAGATTGTGAGCCATCTGAATCGGGAATGGCATAAGCTCGGGAGTTTCATCGCACGCGTAGCCGAACATCATGCCCTGGTCTCCCGCGCCCTGTTCCTTGTGAAGCCCTTCTCCCTCGGAGACTCCTTGGGAGATGTCCGGAGACTGGGGCTCCACCGCCGTTATAATGGCGCAAGTGTTTGCATCGAATCCCATAGCGGAATCGGTATAGCCGATATCGCGGACGACCTGGCGGACGATCGCATTGTAGTTGACGCGTACGTTGCTCGTAATCTCCCCCGCTACAACAATCATCCCGGTCTTTGTGAGAGCCTCGCAGGCGACCCGGCTCTCCGGGTCCCCGGCCAGGTGCGCGTCGAGAATGGCGTCCGATATCTGGTCGCACATTTTGTCCGGGTGGCCTTCCGACACGGATTCCGACGTGAACAAAAAATCTTTGGCACTCATTCGCTGGACCTCCTGCGATGCGTCAAGAACAATTGAACCCTTTTCGTATATCGGATAAGGGGCATGGAATCAAGATTACTTCTTGGGCGGATTCAGCGACTTTTTCCCCGCAGTACCCGCCGTTAGCGGCTCCTGCTCGCTTTGATCGGTCTGTCCGCAACGGCAGTACGGTTTGACGTCCTCTGTAAAAAACGGCTGGTCTGCCACAAAGGATTCATTCCTGCTCATGGAATTTCTTTTCCACGAGTTTTTCTATGGCGCGTGCAGCCTCTTCCGCGTCTTCTCCGCGCACCTCCACCTGAATTTCACTTCCCTTAACGGCTGCCAGGGTCAGCACTCCCAGAATGCTTCGGCCGTCCACCACCAAACCGTCTTTGGAAATCTTCACGTCTGATGAAAAACGATTGACGGTCTGGACCAACTGGGCGGCGGCCCGGGCGTGAAGGCCCAGCTTGTTCCTGATTTCCAGTTTCTTACTGACCTTGACCACTGCGCTATTTTTGAATATCTCTGTGCTTTACCTGAATCCGGAAGCGATCACCATTTAATCTCTTTCTCAGCTCCTCGACCAGAACCACAGACCGGTGCTTTCCGCCAGTGCAGCCCACTGCCAAAGTCAGGCTGCTTTTTCCTTCGCGCTCGTAGCGCGGAAGCGCGAAATCAAGCAGAGCGTGGAGCCGGTCCAGGAAGATATGCGTTTCTTCCCGTTTCAGGACGAAGTCCGATACATCCGGGTGCAGGCCGTTCTTGTCTCTAAGGTGGTCCACGAAATGTGGATTATCAAGGAAGCGGGCATCCAAGATCATATCCGTATCGTGGGGGATGCCGTATTTGTAGCCAAATGATATCAAGAAGAGCCTCATTTTCCGCGGGCTCAAGATTTGACTGAAATATTGCACAATTTCGTTCTTGAGCTCGTGAACGTTCAGGTCACTGGTGTCAAACACCTTATCCGCAAGAGCCCGCATCACTTCCAGGGCCTTGCGCTCGCGGACAATTCCCTCCTGAATCGAGTCGTTGCCCGCCAGAGGATGGGGACGCCGGGTTTCACTAAAGCGACGCAATAGAACTTCATCCCTGGCATCGAAGAAAAGGACTTGCACCTGATGACCCGCCGCGCGCATTTCGGCCAGAACCTCAGGCCAGGATTGCAGAAATAGCCCTGCTCTAAGGTCAATGCCCAGGGCAATCCGATTGATTCCTTCCCGGTAGCCGAGGCACAGATCGATAAACTTCAGAATGAGCAGCACCGGGAGGTTATCGATGCAGAAAAAACCACAGTCTTCGAGGGCCCGGATAGCCACGGTCTTCCCGGATCCGGAAAGACCGGTGACGACGACGATATCCAGTCTATCAGCCATCAAAAAAAGAAAAGGAGGGCAGCCCAAAAGCTCATGGAGGTCAGATCTTCTGATCTTCCTCTCTTATGACGTCAAAAAGCTCCTCTCTGGTTTTCCCCTGCATGAGCCGGGCACGAAAGGCCGGGTCTTTAAGTAGTCGGGAAATCCGAGCTAAGGCCTTCAAGTGATCCGCAGCCGAGTTTTCCGGAGCAACCAGGAGGAAAAAGAGATAGGTCAAACCTCCATCAAGGGATTCGAAATTGACCCCCTGCAGGCTGCGGGCGAAAAGGCCGGAAACCTTCGTTGCCCCCGGCATCTTTCCATGTGGGATGGCCACCCCCTCCGCAATGGCCGTGCTGCTGATTCTCTCTCTTTCCGAAAGGACGTCAAGCAGTTGATGAGCATCCAACGTGGGATCCCGCGAAGCCATCAATTCCGCTATCTCTTTGAGGACGGGTTTTTTATCCCTCGCCTTTA
>JACQUW010000356.1 GCA_016210115.1 Deltaproteobacteria bacterium
CTTACAACCTCGTGGGCTCGTTCTCAGGAGCTTTGGGAGCTCTGGCTGTTGGCTTGCCTTCCCTTCTTTCGGCGGATCCGCTGGCGGGTTATCGGGTTCTTATTTGCGGCTATGTTGCTTTCGCCATCGTCATGTTAGTTCTTTTTGCTTTTCTATCGCCGGCCATCGAAGCAGAAACGAGGTCTGCGGTTAGTTTACGCACGATGGGCGTTCAAAGATCGCGGGGCATCGTCGCCAAATTGGCGAGTTTGTTCGCTCTGGATGCCTTTGCGGGAGGATTCATGGTGCAGAGTTTGGTTGCCTACTGGTTTTACCTCCGGTATAAAACCGATATAAACTCCCTGGGTCACATCTTCTTCGGCGCAAACCTTCTCTCCGCTCTTTCTTTCCTCGCTGCTCCTTTCCTGGCGCACCGGATCGGTCTTCTCAATACGATGGTGTTCACGCATCTGCCGTCTAATTTTCTGCTCCTTTTGATACCCCTGATGCCAAGCCTCGAGTTCACGGTCGCTGTGCTCCTGGCCCGTCACCTGCTTTCGCAGCTCGATGTGCCGACCCGTCAGTCCTACACAATGGCAGTTATTGATTCGAACGAACGAGCGGCTTCAGCAGGTATCATGTCAGTCGCACGAAACGCCGGAGCAGCGATAGCTCCCGTTTTCACTGGAGCGGTGTTAGCGGCCCCTTCTCTGGGTTTACCGTTTCTGCTCGCAGGCGGTCTAAAGATAATCTACGATGTTTGGATTTTTGCGCTCTTCCGCCACGTGCGGCCACCGGAAGAAAGGCGGGAAAAACGGTCGGCTTTTTAATTTGATCAGATACGGGCAAGAGCTTCGCCTCCAATAGCGGTCAGCGCAACGACCAGCCACGGAGGAAATTTCCAGAACATCAAGAGGCCAAAGGCAACGAGGCCGAGACCGAAATCTGCGGGGGTATGGATCGCGCTTGTCCAGACGGGCGTATACAACGCGGTCAGCAGCAAACCGACAACAGCCGCGTTGATACCTTTCAGAGCGGACTGGAAGACCGGCACTGAGCGAAGAAGATCCCAGAAAGGGAGCGCACCCGTGACCAGTAGAAATGAAGGAAAAAAAATTGCCACAAGAGCAATGCAGGCTCCAGTCCAACCATTAGGCTCCGGAGCCATGACGGCGCCAAGATAAGCCGAGAAAGTAAAGAGCGGTCCTGGCACGGCCTGAGCGGCTCCATAGCCCGCAACGAACTGCTCGTTTGTAACCCACCCCGGGCCAACAACCTCCGCTTGCAGTAGCGGTAGGACAACATGACCCCCTCCGAAAACTAGCGAGCCGACGCGGAAAAAACTGTCAAATACCTCCAGCGCATGGCTGGGCGCGATCTGTCGCAAGAGCGGTAGCCCAAAGAGAAGTGTAAAGAAAATAATCCAAGCGGCGATCCCCGACTTTTTTCCAATCGGAAACCGTATATGGGAGAGCGAAGAAAGGGTTGTTCCCGGAAAGATTATTAAGCCAACGACACCGGCAATGGCAATGGATAAAACCTGCCCAACCGCACTCTGCCACGCCAGAGTGACTATTGCAGCGAAAATGGCAATCGTTGCTCGTTCACGATCCGGACAGAGAGACCGGGCCATTCCCCACACGGCTTGGGCAACGACTGCTACCGCAACGACTTTCAACCCATGCAGCCAGCCTGCATCCGCAGCACTAGCAAATGCGCCGATTCCAAAGGCGAAGGCGATGAGCGCAAGTGCCGAAGGCATGGTAAAGCCCAGCCACGCCGCAACGCCTCCAAGGAGACGCGCACGAGCAATGCCAATTGCGATGCCCACCTGGCTGCTCGCCGGCCCCGGCAAGAACTGGCAGAGCGCTACGAGGTCCGCATAGCTTTGCTCGTCAATCCACTTTTTGCGTTGAACGTATTCCTCGTGGAAGTACCCCAGGTGAGCGATGGGACCGCCAAAAGAGGTCAGTCCCAGTCGCGTTGACGCCCAGAGAACCTCAAGAAGAGAACCTCGGCTTTGACCGCGCAGGACTTGATCGCCGGCGGTTTCTGCGTGCTCGTTCATGATGCGAGTTTACTTATCTTCCAACAGTTCGCCAAAAAGCTCGCTGACTTTTTCTCTGGCAGACGCCAGAGCCTTGCGCCCCAAAGGAGTGGCCCGATACACTCGCCGCGAGGTTTTTCCCAGACGTTTCGGTGTTGATCGAAGATATCCCTTGTGCTCAAGTCCGTGAAGCAGGGGATACAGAGTGCCGGGGCTAAGCTTGTAGCCGTGGCGGGCCAGTTCCTCGATGAACCAGAGGCCGAAAACCGGTTGCCTGGCAGCATGGTGAAGGATATGAAGGCGGATCAAGCCGCTGTAGAGGTCCTTGTCATCGTTGCTCTTAGCCGATGCCTTCTTCATCTCGCAGTTCAAATCAGCTTTACAGCCATAGCTATCCCCAGGGCCGCAACAGATCCGGCCACAACCTTCCGAAACGTACTGATAGTGATTATCTCCAGGAGCCACTTCCCTATTAGCGTCCCAAGGAAGGCGGAAAGGATTGTTGCTAATAGATAAGGCCAAGCATTGGCGATCTCACCGTAATAGTGCAGCAGATAGATGGGAATTCGCGTCACATCGATTAAGCATGCGATGATCGTTGCCGTCGCGATAAAAGCTTCTTTAGAAAGTCCGTAGTTGAGCAAATAGGCACTCCTGACCGCCCCTTGATTTCCCAACACGCCTCCGAGGAGTCCCGAGAAAAGCCCCCCGAGCGGGTCGAGTCTCTTAGGTATGCGCCATGATAAATTGGAAGGCAAGAATTCCACCGCACCCAAAATAATCAGCAGGATTCCAAGACCGATCTTTAGCGTTTCGCTCTGCAGCCACGCTTGCAGAAACGATCCGACAAAGGCACCAATGATACTTAACGCTCCGAAGCGCTTGAGAACGGCCCTATCCAAGTGCCGGAAGAAAAGACCCAGCTTGAAAAGATTATTGGAAAAATGGACGATGGCGACAAGCAATACGGCGATTTTAATGTCATAAAACAAAGCAAAGAGCGGGGTAAGAAGGGTTCCTAACCCGAATCCGCTCATGAGGACGAGGGCTGCGACCAACACAGCTGCCAGGCAGATTGCCGTGACGGCTAACAGATCCATTTACATCTCCTTTCCAGTTCATCTTGGGAAAGTCCCAAGATGATGGAACCGCGTGCCGCAGAATCCCGGCTTTTATATTTCTGCTATCGGTCCAAAAAAAACTTCTCGTTAAGCCCCTTGTTGGGTTAAGGACCGACTTTTACTGCCTTCACATCGCCGTCCACACCAAGCCCTAGTGTTAGAGGCAGTGTCACGTAGTGCCGCCGGTTGGATACGGTGTCGTCGAAGATCGAAAATCCGATCGGGTAGGCTCTCCCGGCTCGCAGGACCTTGTCATCTGGCTGGCCGGTGTTCAGCTTGCGCCGGAGTTCCACCACCCAGTGACCGTTCACGTACCGGCCGAATGCCTGGACGTCGGCAGCACTTCCCTGTGGCTCGCGCACGAGATACTGCGGCAGGAGATCTCCGACGGCGAACTTGGCGTTTGGGTCAAGAGGCACCGCGGTTTTCTTCTCGATCAGGGCTGCCTGGCCCATGCGAGATTGAAGTTCGGTCTCAGGAATCGCTCGAAAGCCTACGACCTTTTCATCATACATGAACGCCGGTTTGGGTGTGTTGAAGAACGGGGAGCGGCCGGCGTCGGAATTGCGGTACTCCAGAACCCAATCGTCGCTGGCATACCCGACAGCATTAGAGCGAGCGGCGCGCCACTGCCAGAGGTCGAGAAATTTTCCCGTTGCCTTGAGGGTGTTCAAGTCTGCCACTGGCTTCACCTTATCCCATGCGCCAGCTTCATCGCGCGCCGTCCGACTAATCATCAAGTACTTCCGGATGTCCCCGACCCGGCGGCCCTTCTGGCCCCAGTACGGGTGTGGCTCAAGCGCCTTGCGGGGGACATCCCTGGGCATGGCGCGCATGCTGTTGTGGCAGGTCATCCAGCAGCCGACCTGGGAGAACGTGGCACGTGAGCCATCAAAGGCTGGCACGTTATTAGGATCATCCAGCAAAACCGCAAGCCGGTCCTCGTAGCTGGGCGGTATCTTTTTCTTGGTTGCGTCGGGTTTAGGTCCACCCCAAGCCACCCACTGCTTGCCGTCATAGCGCCATAGCGTATGAATTGCGTGCGGTGCCCGCGTCGGCCAGCGGAACTGCAAATACACGAACTCGGCATCGTAAGCTGCCCGGACCGTCAGGTCTACGGTCGGCGCCTTCCCGGCAATGGGATCCGCTTCCCGGGGGCCACCTTTAACCAACCTGGCCCCGAGCATTTTTTCCTGGCCCGTGTGGCAGGCGGTGCAGCCACCATCGATGGCCTGGGCACCTGGGTGGGCATCGCTGGTCAAGAACTCCCAGGAGGCCTGTCCCGGGTAAAAGAGCGTGATGGTCTTCGCCGGCACCCCGCTCCAGTCACCAGGAAACGCAAAGGGACGCGGTCCTGCCACCTCGGAAGGCGCAACGCCAAGCACAGCGCAGCTCCCCACGATCACAGCGAATGTCAACAGTACCATCGCAAAACCTATCCATTGACGCTTACTCCTTCTCATTTTCGCTCCTCCTCAGCCTTGTGACAATAAAAATTCGTTATCGAAATTCGTTAATAACACGCTTGGACTCAATCCGCAAATCATGAAAGCCTCAAAATTGAGAAAAACTCGTGATGAGGAACACTTTGGTTTTCATTTATGACAAAGATTAATGACAGTAGGCTGTCTCGTCTATTCTGTTGGCGTGGACAGAAACGCAAAGAATTACCGGGTATTGGTATTCAAAGGCAGAATGGATGTGGTATAAGGCGCGGGTGGCATAGAAATTGCGGCGACGCGATCAAGGCGCAGGCCAGCACCCCATCGGTGCTTAATGCGCATCTTGTTATTTAGAGGAGGAGCGGATGATGAAACGAAGGATCTGGTTAATCCTGTATATTGCTTTCTTTGTTGTGACTCTGGCCGTTTACAGCGCTAACGGGGCAGAAAAAAAGAAGGGCGGAAATGTTCTCAGAGGGACGGTTCAGGATGTTTCCGGGCAAATGATCGACAAGGCGACCGTCTATCTAATCCCTTCAGCCGATGTCGCGGCGATGGCGAAGAGCCCACTCGAAGTGAGGCAGAATTCTCGCAATGACGAACCGCTTGAAGACAGCCTCGCGGCAAACGTTGACAAATACCAGAAGGCGTCCACGGACAAGAAGGGAAATTTCACAATCTCCGGCATCGCTGACGGAAAGTACTTCATCTATGTGGCGCCTTCCGAAAAAACCTATCTTCCCGGGGGGGGACAAGTCCAACAAGGCGATGTCGACCGCGGATTTCAAAGGAAAAACCATAAAGATCCTTCTCTCCGGAAACACACCTGATAATGCGGTCTATGTCGGCACATCGCAATGCCTCACCTGCCATGCCGCGTACAGCACCCAAAAGAAGACCCTTCACGGACTCGGTATCAAGGTACTTGGGAAGCAGAGCAAACTTCAGGACTATTCACGCTTCCCTAATTTCGACGACGGACTCAACAAGCTCATCGCCGGGAGGAAGTTTTATTTTTTCGGCTTTGACAAGAGCAGGGGATTCGATAAATACCTGATATCCGAAAAGATGCCTGCCGCCTCCTCCTCCGTGAGCTTTGCCGCCACATTCTTCAAAGACACGGACGGCAAGCTGAAATTCAAGACGGAAAATATGAAGGACCCATCGGATGCGCCGAGAACATACGCCCTCGAAATGACCTATGGCGGAGGCCTCTACAAGCAGAGATACCTTTACCGGTCCGGCCAGTACCTATACCCGTTCGTCCAGTTCAACACCATGGGCGATGAGAGCTATGCGGACAGGGCGAGAAAACCCTGGAGAGACTACCATGCAGACTGGCTTTTTGACGAAGCGACGAAAAAGCTGGCAGATCCGCCGAAGAAAAAGTCCTTCGAGATCGACTGCGCATCCTGCCACTTTACCGGATACAGTCTTACTCCCACTGTGGCTGGAGACTTCGTTGCGGGCGCGGTAAACGACCTCAATGGCGAGGCGGATATCGACGGCGACGGGATCCCGAATGAACTTAACATAGGGTGCGAAGTCTGCCACGGCCCGGGGTCGGAGCACGTAAAGGCTCCTAAGGCAAAAAAGGCGTCCACTATCGTCAGCCCCCGCAAGCTTCCACCGGAACGCGCATCGGTCATTTGCGAACAATGCCACACCAGGCCGCAGGGCAATCTGAAAAATGACCAGCCGGTGAGCAAGGAGAATAAGATGATGCCTCCCGGCACGAGCAGAAACGACTTCCTGGTGAATTTTACCACGAGGGAAGATGCGGCCCAGACGGATTTCTGGCCTGACAAACTCCACTCGAGATCGCACCACCAGCAGGGCACTGACTTTATTAAATCAAAGAAGTACCGAAATGGCAGCCACATCATGATATGCACGGACTGCCATGATCCTCATGGAATCAAGGATGTCAAGCACCAGTTGAGGGCGGAGGTGAGAGATGCGAAGAACACCTTGTGCACAAGCTGCCACAAGAACAACTCCGATATCACTGCTCATACCGCTGCGAAAGTCGGAATGGGCCATAGCGACATACGCTGCGTCGACTGCCACAGCGCGAAAACGATGCTGACGGGCGCGGGCTTTGGGAAAGGTCTGGCGAAGAAAGATGGCAAGAACTACTGGATGAACGACATCACCTCACACATCTTCGATGTCCCCCGTAAAGACAACGTTGGCGTGAAAGGGGTCGAACCCGGAAGGGCGATGCCGATCCCTTACACAAACGCCTGCGGCAAATGCCATAATGTAGACGGTCTGTAGTGCCTGTCTCCGAGGGAGGCGGAACAAAACCACCTCCCTCGGAAGATGCCATCATTCGGAAGAGCAAGGTGAGCTGCGAAGAAAGAAGGGACTGTGGATTTGGGTATCGCGTCATGCCTCGCGTCGCTCTTGAGCTAGGTATTAACTTCTGGAGCAATCATGGCGTCTCTCTTCTTTGGGATCACATGTCGCATAAGGGAATTGGCTCAGCTCAAAACGAGGGGTTAGATCACACCGGGATAAGATATCACTACACCTTCAACAATATCACCCACAATTAAAAGTCCGCTCGACTAAAAGAGGTTTGCTGTCGCTCTCATCGAACCACAGTGAGAGACTCGCCGGGCTCCCGGCAGCCCTGGTGGCACCGTGTGAAGGGGAGGCGTATGCGAGCGATCGTTTGCTGCATGCATCCGGAGCGACTCGACCATGGCCCAGACGCTGGTCCCGGATACATGCAAATGGCTCTGCCAAAGCCTCATGTCAGTCATCTCCGTTAACAGCTCTTGACAAGCTCTGGAATTTGGATTCTTATCTTTTTACCGCATGCTCCAAAAAGCGTTGGCAGTTTTGCTTGTGTTCTCCTGGGTCATCCTTTCGGGATTTGACTTGTTGGAGGACCTTGATCTCCCAACGCAGGCCGGAATTCAGAGTCCCTCAGGAGGTTCCCCGCCGAATTCGGGTCCGGGGGTTGACCTGGTCAACAACATCCTGGAATCGGGAGACCGCATGCGGCTCTCTTACGCTAGACTCTTTGAACTGCCTGCTGTTGAGTTACCTATTGACGCGCCCACGTTCTGCAAAAAAGCCTCTAAAATTCATAAACTCCACCGCGTTTTTCTGATCTAATCTCACTCTCTTTTCCACTCTCACAGATATCTTCAAGGAGAAGCGCCGACAGACGCGCTCCGCTTGGAATAAACGCTCGGAAAAGTTCGGCTAAATGCCAAGCCTGGAAAGGAGAGGGTCGTGGAAGATTTTCCTCTGTGGTTAAAACTGATCATATGGTTGCTTGTAGGTTCTACCCTGATATACGCGGTTGTGGCCTCTGTCTACAGCTTTTTAGCTTGATCGCGCCTCCTGATCTCACGTGAACTCGGAGACCGCTCGGCCACTGCCAATTTTTTGGTACTGGTTGGGCAAGGCTCAGAGTCTATAGGACCCAGGACTTCTTGGATACGTTCTGAAGGAGGGCGATCATGGAAAGTTCGCTGTTTCAGGCATCATTTCATGGCTTTCTGAACATCATGCATTTTGAAATCTGGCTGGCCATGCTCATTGGGGTTGGCATTGGAACCTTCACTGCGGTGGCACCCCAAGGATTTGGTACGCCACTGGCTTACGCGCTATTGCTGCCGATCGTCATCAAGTGGCAGCCGCTTACAGGAATAGCTTTATTGATCGGGGCCAGCGCCGTGAGCGCCATCTGCGCTGCCTATCTTCCAATCCTCTTCGGAATTCCTGGCGGCGCGGGATCACAGGCAACTGTTCTGGACGGATACCCGATGGGTCGTAAGGTATCTCTACCGGTCAGTGGCGAGTTACGGGTTCACCTGGTTACAGCGGCCTTCGGTAATCATCCTGCTGATCTTAGCTCTGGGCACTTTGGCGCTAACCCTGTGGAGCCGTCAGGAAAAGAATCCAAAAGCTGAATCGGTTGTGGAAAACCGGCGCTTAAGGCTTCGATTTCGTCCAGGCTCTCTCCTTACCTTTTTCTTCCTGGCGGCTTTCGCCCTGGCCGTCACTGCGGGTTGGCAATGGCCCTTTATTGCCAAGCTGATGCCCGTTTACTCGGTAGCTATTCCAGGTGCTTTGCTTGCACTGACCCAACTATACCGGGAGGTCACAGCCTGGAAACGAGCCGAAGGCGAAAGCACAGCTTACGAAGCCGATGAGGTCTTTGACACCCGTCTAGACAGGCAAACAGAGATTTCGCGCACATTGAGCTTTTTCGGCTGGTTTGTGGGCGGGGCCGCCGCGACATGGCTCTTCGGTATCGTCATTGCCCTGCCCCTTATGATGCTGCTCTACACGCTAATCGAGGGTAAAGAAAAGTGGCGCGTTTCCTTCATCATGTCGATCGGTATTTTTCTCCTGATCTGGGGGGTATTTGAGTACTTGCTGGAGACTAGATGGCCGTCAGGGGCCCTTTTCCAATGAAAAAACTCGACCCACGGGTTATGAATGCCCGGTCAAACGTATGGAAGGATAGGAAGATTTGGGACGTAGCCTTAGTCGCAGTAGGTGTAAGGGAATTTCTCTTCCATCGGCGAGACGAAAGAGGACGAAATGCTTGGGAGTTTGCGTCCTGAGAACGATGCCAAAAGGAGAAGCTGATCATGCTCGGAGGCATCGGCATGCCAGAATTGATCGTCATTCTTGTCATCGTGTTCTTGATCTTTGGCCCACGCAGGCTTCCCCCCGATATGGGTAGGTCTATCGCGAGGCGATAAGGGGATTTAGAAAGGCAATGAATCGAAGCCGAAAGCGTCTCCCTGGAAAAAACCCCGGAAAGAGACAAAAGAGGAAGAAACACTCAAACGAGATTAATGGCCTTTGAAATAAGCTCGGTAATCCCGAGGTAGGCTTATTCTTTATGATCGAAATGGCCAACGCATTTCTCTCCGGACTCTATCAGGTTTTCAGTTGGTCGACCTTGAGCCTGATGCTGATAGGAATATTTGTGGGCTTCTGGGTGGGAATTCTCCCTGGCTTGGGAGGGCCTACCACTTTGGCCCTCATGCTTCCCTTCATTTTTAAGATGTCCGCGGTCGAAGCGTTTGCTTTCCTTCTAAGTATGTCAGCGGTCACGAATACGACCGGAGACATCACCTCCATCATTTTTGGCGTCCCAGGCGAGCCAACCACTGCAGCCACCATCGTCGATGGCCATCCCAAGGCAAAAAAAGGCGAGGCGGGTCGCGCTCTAGGGGCGGCGCTGATGAGCTCTCTGGTGGGCGCTGTCTTTGGGGATCGAGCGGCTTCCCGTGGGAGAACATGGGTTATTCGCCGCGTCTGGAGAACATGGATTAGCGACCCCACCGGAACTCTGGCTTGAACCCCGGAAGGCATTGCCGCCAATGGCGATGTACTCAAAGCTGCCATCTTCTCGCCGGCGCATGACTACGGCGTTGTCCACATCAAACTCTTTTTCGATGCGGCTAAGAGCCTCAAAGGTATCCTCATAAACCTTGGTTCGCTTATCCGCCGGGGTCCTCAGTGTGTGGATGCCCTTTGGGTCCAGCCAGGTGGCGCCGCGTTCTGCGAAAACCTCAAGGCGCGAGGCCAAGACTGTGATCTCATAATCGCGGCTATCCTGATAGTAGCGAAAGGCAAGCGGCACCACCGCCACGAGGAGGATGAACAGGAACAGCAAAATATTCTTAAATACGATGGAGCTGAAAAACTTTGTTTGCCCAGAAGGTTTTTTTTCTGTCATCAGGGGGACCTCCAGGGGCTATTAATTTACTGACCCTAATCCGACAATAATTTACAGCCAATTTGAGCTTTTGACCGATCATTTAAATTACCGCTGGTGCGGGTTGACCTACCGAAGCCCGTAGAACGGAACAGCCTTGAGTTCGCAGGAGTCGAGCCGGCTGATCGAACGATTGCTTCGGCGCAAGGATCTCCTTGAATTTTGCCACCATTGAAGGGCGGAGTGTCTGTCTCGGGAAGGTGCTATGAATCACCCTGAGCAAAAGAGATTCTTGCCCCACGGAGACTTTTCTAGCCGAGTGTTTTCCCTATCTGGCCGCTCTCCAACGAAGCTCCGTCTATCTATCTAACTGCCCATGTTAATTTGCTGAGCGAGGGTGAGGAGTTTCTCCTTTGGGAGAGAGGAGGCGATAATGCAGAGGAGGTCCTTCTCTTTCCAGGCGATCAGATTCACGCCTTCCTGGCTGTAACTTACGAATTCCCGGTTCGATGCCCAGATGATTTTGGCGCCAGAAGGAGGCAAAAAATCTCCCCCATCAAATTCCTGTGCCAGCAGATACTCGCTTCCCTTTCCCTGATAGAGAAACATTCGCCCCTCTCGCCCTTTGACTTTCTGAGTTTGCCGCGCCACTAAGCGATATCCCCACGGACTTAGATCCAGGAGCCGGGCAGGAGTAGTGGAAACCAGCTGTGAAGTATCCACGAGCCCCCGTGTTACCTTCTCGTACTGGGCTATCGCATCCGAAAAGATCTCGTCTTGAACTTTCTCTTGCCAGACAAGATAGGGGACGGTCACTATAAGCAGGAGTGCGAAAGCAGCTATCAAACCATGAGACATGTAGGACCAGTCGAAAAATCCGTCCTTACTTGTCTCTCCCAATTGGTCTAAGAGTCTTTCCCTGAAAGCAGGCCTGACTGGAACATGAGGGAGCCTCCGCTTGAGCAACTCCATCATCTTGGCTTCCCAGAGGAACATTTGCTCGCATTGCAAGCATCGCTCAAGGTGGGTTTCGACTTCCGCCATTTCCTCGGAAGAAAGAGCTCCATCCACATGAGCCGATGTGATTTCCTTATATTCTTGGCAGTCCATTATCGTATCAGGTCCATTCCGGTGTATTTTCTGGAATCTGTCTCTTGAAACAAGAAGAGACTTACAAAAAGTTCCCACACGATCGTTATTCCTTTGTCACTCCTTTTCTTACGGCATAATCCTTCAACGCGACCTGTAACATCCGGCGGGCGCGCGATAATCTCGAACGGACCGTTCCCACGGGGCACTCCATCACCTTCGCCGCGTCTTCATAGCTTAGCTCCTCAATGTCCACAAGCACGATTGCCACGCGGAACTCCTCAGGAAGCGCTTTGAGGGCCTCTTGCACCTCGTATTCCATGACTTGCGAGAGAAAAAGATCCTCCGGATTATTCTTTTCAGCGCTCCCGGGCTGGATCACCATGGACTCATAGACCTGCTCAATCTTTTGCCAGTCTACCATCTCTCGTTCCCGTCCTTTTTGCCGATAACGGTTGATAAAGAGATGGCGCTGGATAGACAGTAGCCACGCCCTGCAGTTGGTCCCTGGTTGAAATTTGTGGAAGAAACGAAAGGCCCGAAGGTAGGTTTCCTGAACCAGATCTTCAGCCTCAGCTTCATTCTTTGTGAGGTAAAAGGCCGCTGTATAAAGACGAGAGAGGTGGGGAAGGGCAACTCGCTCGAACTCTGCTTTTAGGGCTTTCTTGTTCAGGGAAAAGAACAACAGCCGCCCCCCGGAGAGTGCTTCGTTTGTCCCATTCATGGGTTTTAGGAGTCAGCAAAGCAAGGATTCGGCGCACTCCTGTGCTCGGTGGATGGCATCCCTGCTATTTCGCAAGAACCCTTTTCGGACTAAGGCCTGATCGTAAGATCGGGATGCCAGCGCCAGAAATACCGTCCCATTGCCGCTGCCAAAATAGCAACAGTATACCGAACCCCAGGTTTGGGTTTTCCTCTGCCAACCCCAGGAGTCGGGATGCAACCCCTCCGACTATAGCGAAGGCAAGCACATGGACCCACGTGTACATTAGGGTCATCTCCAACGAAGAAGCGGGACCCTCCGGGTGGCTGAGCCCCTCCCCGCCGCGGAAAAGAGCCGTTCCAAGCACCGTCGGCGTGTAAAGAGGATGCCCATTTATTGTGTCCAGGATGAGAAACCAGATTGCAATTGTTGCCGCACCGATAACGCCAGCGACTATCCCTTCCGCATAAAGCTTGGAAATCTGAGAAGTATAGCCGTGAACAATCGTGGAATTCGTTATCGCAGACTGAGCCTTCATTAGCAGGAATCCCTTCCGGCGGACGCGCTTATCAGGCCAAGCGTTGGAGAGCGCGCACGGCGTGCATCAGTGCCATCGGTAATTCAACCGTTTTCTGACTGAAAAAGTTCCGGGAGAACAATTTCAGAGAAATAATTTTCTTTATCGTGCGGGAACTTTTTAAAGTCGCGTCTTTGTCTAGAATGGGAAAGGCCGATGACAGTTTTAGAAAGGAGGTGAGAAAAATGAAGAAAATTAGGCCTCTTCCAGGAGGTTCTGGCCCAGAGACTCGATGAGCACGGCGACTGTTCCGGGAAGGCTACAGTGACTGAGCACCTTATGACCGCATTAGCTGGGGGGAGGGGGTCAGTCCCCCCTCCCCTCAGCTAGACCTAATCTAGAAGGAGTTTGTTGGAACCCAGATAAGAAGACCATCAACAGATCTCCCGCTTTCTTAAGAGAGCCGTTGTCAATAGGTGTGTAAACGGTTAGGCGGCGTCCCTGTTCTTTTGGATTTCCTCTCCGTCTTTGTATCGCGTTCCGTCAACCACTTTTGCTACCAACTCTGGCGCATCGAGCTTTCTGAAACTCATTTCGGCTA
>JACQUW010000370.1 GCA_016210115.1 Deltaproteobacteria bacterium
CTTTTAACTCTTATCGGCATGCGTTTTCGGCGCGTGCCGCCGGGCACCGTGATCACGGCGCGGATCAGCTCGGTGAAGGCCGGATTGGACATTCCGCTCAACGATCTCGAAGCGCATTACCTGGCCGGCGGTAACGTCGTGCGGGTCGTTAACGCCATGATCTCTGCGGATAAGGCGAATATTCCTTTGGTATTCAAACGGGCTGCGGCCATTGACCTGGCAGGGCGCGATGTCTTGGAAGCGGTCAAGATGTCAGTCATTCCAAAAGTTATTGAGACGCCGAAAATTGCCGCCATCGCGAAAAACGGTATTCAGCTCATTGCCGTCTCTCGTGTAACCGTTCGCACCAACATCGACCGGCTGGTAGGCGGAGCGGGAGAGGAGACCATCATCGCCCGCGTTGGAGAAGGCATGGTGAGCACCATCGGTTCCGCTGCATCGCACAAAGACGTACTCGAAAATCCCGATCATATTTCCAAGCATGTGCTCAGCAAAGGGCTGGATGCCGGGACAGCGTACGAGATTCTTTCTATCGACATAGCCGACGTGGATGTGGGCGACAATATCGGCGCCAAGCTACAAATCGATCAGGCGAACGCCGACAAGCAGATTGCCCAGGCGAAGGCAGAAGAACGTCGCGCGATGGCCGTTGCGTTGGAGCAAGAGATGCGGGCGCGCGTCGTCGAAGCCGAGGCCGAAGTGCCGCGAGCGATGGCGGAAGCGTTTCGACAGGGCAATCTCGGCATTATGGATTATTACCGGATGAAAAACGTCCAGGCCGATACGTCGATGCGCGACGCCATCGCGACGAGCGGCGACGATCCGTCGACGGGCCAGAGACGTTAGAGGACGGCGATGCAAAATTTTGACCTGGCACCGATCATTATCCTGATTATTTTCCTGCTGATTCCGTTGCTCAACTATATCTTGAAGCGGATGGGACGGCGATTCGAAGATCCAACGCCGAGGAGGCAACCCACGCCGGACATGGGCTTGCGCAGGCAGGCGGCGCCCTCGTCCCCACCCGCGGCCAACCGGGACCCGGCACACGTGACACCGCCAACGGAGGCGATGACGCCGCGGGTCACGGCCAGCGCTGTTCCGAACCAGGGGCGAGGTGCGGCGCGCAATTATCGCGATAACGATCCTGGGACCTTGTCGCGCTTACGACCCGCCCGATTGAGCCGCTTTCCGTAAAGTGAACATGAAGAATTCCGTCTGTGCAGAAGGAAGAAGTGTAAGGGCCGTTTAAAGCATAAAAGCGGGATTTCTTGTGCCTCAAGGCTGCGGTAGCGTGACGGCCCTGATAATTGATTTTTATCACGTCATTGGCGGGGAAACTTAAGTTCCAGCATCTCGACTCGTGTCCATGCTGCTGCCACCCAGCTAAACGGCTCCTGGTTTCTACCGCCGCGAATCTTACCGCTCTACTGGTCAGCAACGGTTTCCAAGAGGCACCCGTGGCCTCGGATTTGCGCTTTGACCTTGATCATCCGTAGCGCGGCCCAGACCATGGCATACGTCGCCGTAACCACCGGCACCTTGATGTCGGCTTCCAACTCAGAGATGCGGGGCACAGTAAAATGGCCGCACGGGACGTAAACTCCTCGCGCTTCCGGAGAATCCAAGAAAGTCCTTTTGACGTGGCGGTACACCGAATCGAGGGGGATCTCGTGAATCTCAGCGATGTGACGCTTTAATCCTCTGACTTGACCCAGATCGAATCCGGTCGCGCGCAAATACTTTGCAATCATCTCGTTCTGATCATCATGATAAGGAGTGGCAACCGCCAGGCGCTTGATGCCCAAATAGCGCAGCGCTTCAACAGCGGCCGTCTGGCTGGTCGTAGTGGGGATCCCCGTAGACTGCCTGACTCTTTCGATAAGAGCTTTCTCGCCTTCGAGACCACGCAGGCGAAACATCGGCGCCCCGCCTATAATGATGCAGTCAACTTTGCGCTTGGCAAGGTAGTCGACCGCCTGGTCCAGCTGGGATTCGGCCCGCTTGAGATCCTCCTCTTGAATAGTCTGAATCGAAAGATTGGTAAGCGCCAGAGTTATGCCCTCTGGGATGACGCGAAAAAAGTCGCTAAAAAAAGTTTCCGCCACGACCGCCGGATAGATATGTCCTATTCGTCCACGCCAGCCATACATAAAATTTCTCCTTCTTAATTAGGTTCGTTGCCTGAACGGTCGACGACCAATTGCCAGACCCTTCCGGGCCCGCTCGATGGGCTCGTGCTTTGCAGGCTACCACCCGGTCCTCTCCATAGTTGGTTGTTCCGCAAACCGTGGCCAAAACATTCCTCTACGCCCGGTGGCCGAGCTCTCCAGGAGATTTCGCAGGTTCTTGCATGCCTACTTTCTAACGGACTCCTTATATAGATTGTCAATGAAGCCCGTGAGGTGAAGCTCCTTCACGAACCGGGCATCCACGATATCATCCGGCTTCACATTCTGAGCTCTTGGATTGCTTCGGGCGATTTCATCAAGGACCGTTTGCATGCCCGTCAACGTCGGATAAGGATAGCGAGGAATTTTGCCGACGAAATAGTTGTATGCCTCTTCGACGGCCTCGAGATCATTTATCCGCGCGTAACGGCTCGCTACTGTTTTGGCATAGGATTTGTCGGTCTTAAAGACTTTGATTGCCTCAACGTAGGCTTTCATAAACTGCCAGACGATTTCCTCATTGGCTCTCACAAACCGTCTGGTTGTAACGATCCCGGTGTCAAAGTAAGGAATACCCATCTTGCTGGTGTCAGCCAGAATCTTGAGATTGTGTTTTTGTGCCACCCTGTCGAAGGGAGCATTGAGCACGGTCGCGTCGACTTTCCCAGCCAGCAGCGCCGCAAGCCGCTCGGGAGAGCTGCCGGTTTGAATAATTGACACGTCGTCCGGGTTTACACCAAGCTTTCGCAACGCCATGCGCGCGGCCACATCGGGTGAGGAACCGAAGCGGCTGATTCCCAACCGCCTTCCTCTCAGGTCCGGAGCAACGCGAATCTCCGGCCTCACGATGATCTGATAAGACATGGAGTCCATGCTGGCCGCAAGATAGACTACCTCTGCGCCTCCCAAATAGGCATATGCTCCCGGACTACCCGTAAGCTGGGCAAAATCGATACTCCCGGCTACGAGCGCAGCCATGGAGGTTGTCCCGCCAGGAATGAAAACAAGCTCGTCCTCCAGACCGTATTTGCTGAAAAGGCGACCCTCTTTCGCAATCCAAACGAGGGCTGCGGGCATATTAAAAGAGGTGTAGCTGATAGATACTTTCGCGGAGCGCTTTTGAGCGCCGGCTGGAGCGTAGAAAATACCCGTGGCAAGGGAGCTTAGTGTAAGAGCTAACAAGGAAAAACAAAGGCGGCTCATTTGTTATCTGCCGTTCTTTCTCGGAGATTTGATATCATTCAAACACCTCTTGGTTTCACGAAGCACCGGTTCATGGATACGGGCGCCGAAGGGTCAGCGAGCCTAAAAATACAACAATCTGGGATTTTGGTCTATCGAAAACTGCAGCCGTTTTGCGAGGCGCGCTAAGGCAGGGCAAATAGGAGTGGCTCTCCATCCTAAAACCCTTGGTGACCTCGTCGGAAAAACCGATACACCCTTTCCGAGCGGAGTTCTCAAGGAGGCGATCGCCTCGGTCCGGGCAGGAAATTGCGCGCTCGTCGAGGTGATCACAAGGAAGTCCGGGGCCAAGCTTTTTTAGCCTCTCTGTGCGGTGAAGCGCCCCGCCGTGGCCGACCTCTTCGCTTGGAGTTTACGGCGCTGTCTATGATCTGACCAGCCGAGCTAACCGCAGCAGGAAATCTTTTCTCTGGGACCGGCGCCAGCTGTTTATAAACCTTTTCCCGCTGAAGCCGGCAAAAGGCGAATGAAACTCCTCGGCCGCTCGGGGATATTGGGCAACTCACTTCACGGCTCAAGCCGTAAGCGCGATTTCCTGACCGTTATGAACCAGTCGTCCGGAAACGGGCACCGGCGTCTTCAGGGAATTTATCGTATGGCAACCTCGCTCGATCATCGCGAGCAATTTCTGGATCCTTGCCGCGGGCGCCGGGCTCTTAATCTTGAAAATATAGGTCAGATCCCGGCAGGCCGGAGACACCTCGGCCAGCAGCAACTTGCCGCGTAAGTCATGCGAATATCCATTTCCGCATCTTCGATTTCGATATCCAGCTCCGACGCGTACCGCGTCAGTTGACTGAACATTCAAAAGCCCGTCGCGGCGACAAAGTATTGCAGCGGCGACGGCGCCTTGCCGCCTCCCTTGCGCGACTTGGCCTCGTCGCATTGGATCGTGTACTCGCCGACCCTCGCCTCCTTTAATTGATTTTCAATGAGCCGAATCACAGCGCGGCTGACAAGCGTGTGTCCCTCAGGACCTTTCTTGGCCTGTTCCTGCTGTTCCTTATGAGCTTTCCGAAACATTTCCCGGTCGATTTTACTTTTTGTCGTCGTCATGGATTTTTCCCTTCGCGCGACCGTTGCGAGTGCCTCGTCATGAGAAACTTTTTGTTTGCTGGGACGATCTCATAACGGTTATTGCGTCGCTCCGGAATGCTTCGTAGCTGCGCGACGACGTTTTCCGCTTCTGCTCGGGAGTAGAACAGGCCGACCGTGCTCACTTCGTCGTCCGGACGGATTTCATTAACGTAAAGCTTTTCCATATCGTCTACCATGATTTCGGCGTCTTATAGCCAACTTGCTTACGCTGCTTCATGAAAGTTCTGTAGCTCTCTGGATGAGATTTCACATTGTACGGGCAGACATCGACGCATAGATGGCAGTATTCGTCGCGCAACCGGGAGTAAGGATAGCACTTTTCCAGATCGATGAGCCAGCGTTTGACGCCGTGCGTCACCACATAATCCTGAGGAATTGCATCACCGGGACAGTTGAGCTGGCAGATGTTGCAGTTCATGCAAAAGTTCTGCACCCCGAATTCGCGCGGCCGATCTTCGACTATCGGCAAGTCGGTAGTCACGAATCCCGGCCGAAAACTGGCACCGTATTTTTCATTGATCAAGCTACCGTGACGGCCAAGCTCCCCGAAGCCTACATGATAAAAAATCGGGATCGCCTGTATTTCGCTGGCGCCGTTGTGATGGGCCCGCGCGGGGAACCCGAGTGCGCGAACATAGGCCGCCAGATCGGTCGCGATCTCCGCGCAGTTTGCGTAAACTCGCATTGCCTCTTCTTCAACGGCGTTGGCGCCCTGGAGCACTTTCTCGTAATCTTCCGCGACACACGCGGCGATGACGAATTCATGCGGCACGTCCGCGCCCAGATCGATCATGTGCGGCCGCAACCGACAAACCCCAACTATAGCGGCGCCGAGTTCCATCGCCTTCGCTTTGATTTGTTTCGTCATCTCGGCGGGATCGCTCACCTCATGGCGTTGCGAATTGACCGGACCATCGCGAAACGGCGCCAGCTCAACCCAGCGGTTTCGGTACGCTTGGATGTTGGGAGTCGCGGCCGTATAGTGCGGTGCGGTTTCAAGCCCCATGGCACGAACCATTGAAGCCAAAACCGGATCGCTCATCCCTTGCTCTCGTCTCGGAGTTATTCCGCGCACGAAGCTAACCTCGATTTTTTGCAACTTCGGTCATTCAGCATCCAGATCCGGACGTTACCAATCGCGAAAGTACAGCAAAAGTCGCGGCCATGCGGATCGAGTAGTTGTGATGAGCGATTGATGTGAACTGCTCTCATTTCTCCGCGAGCTTTCGTCTCCGCCGGTAACTTTGATAAAACTCCTAGAAGTTTCCCGCTAACGAACCTTCCAGGGATCTGCTGGCATAGGCACCCCCGCTCCTTGCTTCAACATGTCGGACAATTCATTTTTCTCATCGGCCCCCGTCGAAATAAAGCCGGGCCCGCCCTGAAGCGACCATGCGGTCGAATTTCCGGCGCAACCAGCGTTTGATGAGCGCGCGCGAGAAAGGAATCAGCAAAAAGATCGCCAGGATATCCGTGAATACGCCCGGCGTGATAAGCAACACCCCGGCGGCAAAGATCAACAGGCCGTCAACGAGTTCTTCGGCAGGGACGATTCCTTGGGAGAGGTTGCTCGTCATCCGGCTGAAGGTCCTGATCCCCTCAAGCCGCACCAGCAAAGCTCCAAGCAACGCCATGCCTATGAGCAAGAGCACGGTATTGAGCGCGCCGAGAACGTTGCCGATTTTTATCAGGATGTAAAGCTCGACGACGGGAACCACCGTGAAGAGAACAAAGAGCCACTTGACCATGGATCAGCCGAACCTTTGCGCGATTTCGGGCCCAAGCTTGCGGGAAAATATCTCGGGGTGGATGATTCCCGCCAGGATCTCCAAACCGTCGATCAGCCGCGGCCCCGGGCGGCTGAAGTATGCGAACCCGTTGACGGCGAAAACTCGGCCGTCCCTGACGGCGGGGAGTTCACTCCAGCCTCGTTTTTGGGTGAGCAGACTGGCCTCGCTCAGAGTGCGCGCGACATCAAAACCGCACGGCATTAAAACCAGAACTTCAGGATTAAATTCAGCGACCGCGTTCCAGTCGAGGCATTGAGATGGCTGCCCTCTTTCCGCCAGGCCGTTCTGGCCGCCTGCCAGCTCGACCATTTCAGGCACCCAGTGGCCGGCGCTGAAGATGGGATCCAGCCATTCAATACAGGCAACTCGCGGCCGTCGCGCACACTTTGCCATCGCTTCGATTTCCGTCACTCTTTGCTTTAGCCGGCAAACCAGCGCGTCGGCTTCAACAGACTTCCCCATAGCGGAACCGACGAGCCGAATATCAGAAAAGATATCGTCGAGAACGTGCGGGTTGAGCGCGATGATACGCGGCTTGGAGACAAGAGATTGGCTCACCGCAACAACCTCGTTATAATCAAGCGCGCAGACCTCGCAAAGCGCCTGAGTCAGAATGAAATCGGGCTGGGCCTCTTGTAAGCGCGGAACGTCAAGCGTGTAGAGAGAGGTTTTTGAGCGCAGATGATCTCGGACCGAATAATCGATTGTTCTGCTGCTGGTCCCACTGGGATCGATCGCGGACTTTACGACCACAGGCTTTTGCCGCGCTTGGGGTGGATAATCGCACTCGTGAGTGACGCCGGCGATCTCGTCACCGAGTCCCAGCGCAAAAGCGATCTCAGTAGCGCTCGGCAGCAAAGAACACACGCGCATAGATTGATTTCTAGCAGAATCCTGACGTAATGCGAGCGACTCTGAAGGAAGTAAAAAGTAAAAGGGTAAAACTAAAAACCGTCAGGTGACTCATTTTGCCATTTTACTTTTGCCTTACGCTTTCAATACCCGCTCGCGTGAATTCTTAGTATCAACGAATCCTCAACGACTTCTTCAGGATTCATCTTCCGGAGATTCGGATTTGCCTTTGAAAGAATCTGATGAATCTTTTTGACGCTCGCCGCTTTGGGCACCAGATCATTACTGTACAACTGCTGAATGGCGTGGTAACTAACCTCCGCCTCTTCGGGCCTGCTCAACCGGAGATGCCTCATAATTGTTTTGGTCACTACCGGTTTGTTCTCGGGCTTTCTGACGTAGCGAACCGCGTCGAGAGTGCCTTTGATGATGCCCTCGATGGGTTTTGGATCCTGGCGCACAAATTGCCGTCGTGTCGACAGAGAGGGGCCCAGGTAGGAAATTGGCGCCCGACCTAAATCCACGAAGGCCGTGTATCCTTTCTTCTTCAAGGGTTCGCTGAAGGCATAGCCCAACCAGGAGGCCTGCACTCGTCCCGACTCCAACGCTTGCGCGCGCGAGGGCTGATCACCCAGGACAATAAATTGAATTTTGTCCCTTTCGGGATCCAGATTTAAATAATCGAGAGCCAGCATATTATTTGCCCATCCACCACCTCCAATGCTCTGGATGGCCACCCGCTTACCTCTGAGATCCTCCGGCTTCTGAATCTCGGGACGCGCCATGAAAATTCCCTCACCGTGGGCGATCACGTTAGCGACTACAACGACGTCCAATCCGGCTGCGGCGCCGTTTAACACGTTATTGGCGCTGGTAAAGACCATTTGCACGTCGCCCGAGGCCATCGCAGACATGGATAGAGGCCCGCTCCGCATGTAAATCGCCTCCACGTTCAGGCCGTGCTTACGATAAAATCCCTGCTCGACCCCAAGCCACACGGCCGTCGGCATTTCACTGGTCATACCGTAAGCAATGCGGAACAAAGGAGCCGATTGAGCGCGACTCAAGGACGACAGGATCGTCAGAACGAAACCTGCGATCAACAAACAATCTCTCGCGCCAGTAGCGAAGAGACGGACGGCCTGGAGAAGTTTTGTGGAAAAAGCGATAGGTAACCTCATGCGAACCTCCTGGGACAGAAAGCAGCGGGTGGGGTTGTATTCCAAAGATATGATTGCAAAAGCGTCGGCCCCGCTTGCGGTTTGCTGCCTCGAGACTTAAAGACCGAGCGATCAGCACGACCTTATACTCTCAAGGCCGATTGTGTGCAACGGATTAACAGCGGGAGGCTGCTTGTCAGCGAGGGGCGATGGGTGGTAAGAAGCACGCTGGGTTAAGGGGACAAATAGGAAAAGAAAGTAGCTTGTCCCCGTTATGATTCAAAAGGAGGATGCGATGGAGCGGGAATTAGAGCGCGTCAGGGAACGAGAGCCTGAGCCTGATAACTACTACGACTTCATGCTGCGGTGGAAGATGGAGAAGAGCCGTCAAAGGCAGGAAGGTCAGGTCCTGATCAAGGGAAAGGAACTGCCCTGGGTCCAGAGCCGCCATGGGTTAGGGAAAATGTATACGGGCCCGGCCAATTGGGATCAGGTAAGCGCTCCGGGCTGGATCGTCACCCGGACCGGTATGGAGAAAATCAGGCGGGGCAAGCACAGCCATACGGGCGGAGGGGTGCTCTTTTACGTTCTCGAGGGTCACGGCTGCACCGTGAATAACGATCTGCGGTTGGAATGGAAGCGAGGGGATCTGGAGTTGATCCCTATCACGCGCTATGAAAACGTCCACCAGCATTTCAACCTGGACCAGGGCCAGCCCTGCGGGAAGCTGGTGGTCCGCTTTTGGCCCTTTATGGAGCCTTTGGCCTATGAGACGAGACAGGTGGACGACTCCCCGGACTGGAAGGGGAAGGGGCCCAGAAACGGGCAACTTTACCGACCCGAGGGCTTCGTCCCGGAGACCGCCAAAGTCCGGGGGTACGACATCTCTTTGGACGGGCCGCCGGCCACGCTGCTCGATGTTCTCTTACGCCGGAGGGACGAGTGGCGAGAGCAAATGAGCAAGGCCAGGCTGGTGATCGAGGAAAAGGACTGTCCTGTGGAACGGAATCGTATGGGAC
>JACQUW010000344.1 GCA_016210115.1 Deltaproteobacteria bacterium
GCCTGCGGCTGATCGCCCTGCGGCTTAAGCCCGGTCTCTAATTGGAATTCGCCTTCTTGTCTCATGCGTGCCATGGGAAAAATACTCTATACTTTTTTATATTTCGCCGAAAGGCGGCGACAGACGGGCCTTGTTCGTTTGACTCGCTGTCAAAGAAATAATATTAGAGTTTTGATGAAGCGTTACGAATGTCTGAAGGAGATTTCCGGACTGGTCGGTGATGCTTTGGTAGTCCTTTGCGCGGGGGGTACCTCCGCCGAATGGAATGCTTATCACCCGAGCGACGGGAATCTCCGTTGTTGGACTCTTGGACTAACATCTTCCGTCGCTCTGGGAATGGCTCTGGGCTTGCCGCACCGCAAAGTGATCGCTTTCGATGGCGACGGAGCGCTCTTGATGAACCTGTGCGGCTTGCCCACGATCATGAGAAAAAATCCCAACAACCTCATTCACGTGGTTTTCGACAACAACGTCTATGAGTCATCGGGCGGCACCAGGACAGCGACGGCGGAGGGAGTCGATCTGGCATCCGTCGCCAAGGGCGTGGGGATCAAAAACGCTTTTACGGCCACATCGGTTGACGAATTCAAGAAACTATTCACGCAGGCCATGTCAAAAAATGAGCTTACGTTCATTTGCGCCAAGGTCGAGCCGGGGAGAGGAGAGGTTCCGCCGTGGTCATGTATGGAAGTGGAGAATAAGTTTCGTTTTATTCGCCACATAGAGAGCACCGAGGGCATTTCCATCATCGAAGCGCGGACCCCCGGCAGTTGGAAGAAGGTAACTTAGCGGATGCTGAAAGCCAGCCGTTTCGGCCTTGCTCTTGCTGTTTGTTTTCTGTCGTGGTCTGCAGCCGCAGCACAGCAGAAGCCGTCGAACGCGTTAACCATCAGTTATCCCTCGATCAGCGGAGCGCAAGCGGTCCTGTGGATTGGAAAGGAAACGGGAATCTTTCGCAAGAACGGGCTCGACGTGGACTTGGTGTATATCGGCGGCGGTCCGCGTTCCATGGCGGCTCTTCTCTCGGGCCAGTTGCAGGTGATCGGCACGGGCGGGAACTCTCTTGTCGCGGCGCATCTCAGAGGAGCCAGGGAAACGGTGATGGTTGCCACAACGTATAACACCCTTGTGTTTTCTCTAATGACCCGCGCCGAGCTCAAGGAGCCGAAAGATCTCAAGGGCAAATCCCTTGGCGTTACGGGATTTGGCAGCCTGTCGGACTTTACTCTCAGAACCCTGCTGAAAAGGTGGGGGTTGGACCCGGCACGCGACGTGGTTATCCGGCCCATGGGCGGCTACCCGGAAACAATTGCGGCGATGAAGTCCGGTGCCCTCGACGGCGGCGTTCTCTCTCCACCTTCCAACCTTAGCGCCCGGGTCCTTGGCTTCAGGGAATTTATCGAGGCGGGCTCGATTGGAATCGAATACGCCAGCACATGCTATGCAACGACCCGCCCCTTCATCCGCGAACGAAGAGAAAGCGTCGCGCAGTTCATACGTTCGCTTACAGAGGCCATTCATCGCTTTAAGACCGACAAGGCCGGATCGATCAAAATCATCCAGCAGTATACGAAGATCCGAGACCCCGAGGTTCTGGAAGAGACGTACCGTGTTTACGCCGTACGCTATTTATCCAGGGCCCCTTATCCGACACTGAACGGGGTGAAGACTATTTTGGAGTCTTTTGCCGATTCGCTTGCGGCGGAGTCGCGAGGAGCGAAGCCCGAAGACTTTGTGGACAGCAGTTTCGTTCAAGCGCTTGACGCCAGCGGTTGGATCGGCAGACTTTACCAATGACTAGGATGGACTCAAAAGCGTGTGCCCGGGCCATTCTTGACGGCATAAAACGATCCGGCATCAATTTTATTGCGACCCTGCCGGACATCAACATTCTGGATCTTATCGATTCGATCGAGCAAGACACAGAGATGATTCATGTGCCTTTGTGTCGCGAAGAAGAAGGTGTCGGCATCTGTGCCGGAGCGCGGCTGGTGGGAAAAAAGCCGGCGCTTCTCATGCAGAACGCCGGACTTTTGAACAGCTGCAATGCCATTGTTACGACTGCGCTCCAACTAGAGCTTCCCATTTTACTGCTCGTCTATTATGCCGGTGATATCGGGGACCGTGGCTTTGCCAGGGTAGGAAGCGCGACGGTGCCCGTTTTAGAGGCCCTGGGGGTGCGTCACTATATTCTGCGCGCCGTGGAGGAAGTCGAATGGACTTTCAAAAACGCGTGGATCTTAGCGGAAGACTCGAACCGACCTGTAGCGGTATTGCTGACCAAAGATGTCCTGGGAAAGAGGATCTGAGAGAAGCATTCGGCTCACGAGCCGTTCCTGGTAGACGTCACCTGACAGTTGTTCCGTCGTTCCCGCGGAAGCGGGAACCCAGTGATCTTCAATGGAGGCTGAAATTCGCACGCACAAGCGCTCAACCGGCGAGTCGACCGGTCTTCCCGCAATCCTTTCTTGCAGCATGCCCCGAACCTGCGAAAATGGTACGATCGTTGTCGGAGAATCTGCCGAGCGGGCTCCCCTACGCTCCTCCTTTCGTATTGGCGAAATGTTTGCCGGATGTATTGACACTTCCGGAGGAAGGGGTACGTTCATTCAGCGGCCACAAGCAAGGCACTATCGGAGTCGAGAAGGGGCCGTTCACTCGATGGACGCGGACCGGGAGTGACGGCGGCTTCACTGCCATGGAGGAAGTACTATGAATCCAGCGACAGCGGAAGACCTCTATCAGGAAGTTCAGTACGCACGCGAGAGCCTGGAAGGACTGCACCAGAGAGCCGGTAGCTTTCCCACCGATACAAAGCTTTTGGACGAAGCCCTGGGAGAACTCTCCAGCGCTCTCGAAGAGTTACAGGTATCGGTCGAGGAGATGCGTCAGTACAGTGAGAAGCTGTTGGCCGGCCGTCAAGAAATAGATGCCGAGCGCCGGCGGTACCGGGAGCTGCTCGAGTTCGCTCCGGCAGGCTACCTCGTGACCGATACCTTTCACAACATTCGAGAAGCCAACCGTATGGTGGCTGATCTCTTTCACACGAGCCAAGACTACCTCGTGGGCGAGCCCCTCGCCGCCTTGATCTGCGAGGACGATCGCGAATCCTTCCGCGAGCTGCTGACGCGTTTGTCGAAACAAGATTCGGTGGAAAAGTTGAGCACACGCGTTGTCGTGGCGAGCGGGTTTAGCCTTCCTGTAGTCCTACGCGCATCGCAGATACGCGATGGCCGGCGCGGCCTTCTTGGCCTTCGCTGGTGGGTGCAGGACACCACTGAACGAAAGCAAATGGAGGAGGCGCTCTGTGCGGCTCGCGATGAATTAGAGAAAAAGGTGCGGGAACGGACGGCTGAGCTAGTCAGTGCGAAGGAAGTCCTCAGAACTGAGGTCAGGGAACGCAAGCGGATCGAAAACAAATTGAGCGAGAGCGAGGAGCAACTGCGCTGTTTTGGCAATGAGCTGGAACAGCAGCGTATTAACTCGAATCGCCTGGTCTTTGCCAGCGAAATGGTCGCGGCCATTGCCCACAAATTCACTAATTCTCTCCAAATCGCTCTCGGGTTTGCGGAGGACCTGCTAAGCAGAACCGAGCCGGCGGATAACGACCACCAGCCGCTGACAATGATCGCGAATCAAATGCTCCGCTGCAAGGATTTGCTCAAAGATGTCCTGCACTTCACGCATCCAAACCAGTCCAAGCTCGCCTTGTCCAGCGTCGAGCCCGTCATTTGTAACGCCGTAAAATTGGCTCACCGGTATTTGGAAACCTCGATGGTGACGGCCGAACTTGACCTTCAGTCCGATCTGCCTCAGATCAACGCGGACTGCAACCAATTGCAACAGATGCTGATCAACCTCTTCTACAATGCGGCAGATGCCATGCCTCGAGGCGGCACCCTGACCATTCGTGCGAGTACCAATCGCGTGGATTCAGCCGACACCGATGAAAACGGCTCTCATGAACTGACGATCGCAGTTTGCGATGCCGGAGTCGGTATGGATTGCGAGACCCGCTCTAAGATTTTCCAGCCTTTTTTCAGCACAAAGGAAAAGAAAGGCATGGGACTGGGACTTTACATCTGCGACCGTATTATGAAAGCTCACGGCGGAAAAATCACCGTCGCGAGCATGCCGGGGACTGGCAGCACCTTTTTTCTCCATTTTCCTCTCGCGCAGGAATGAATTTCCGTAGGGAACAGTCACGATCGTTCCCTACCTCCGTTCAGCAAGTCGGCTTCCTGTGCCAGCCGGAGCCCGCCAGGAGTGGGCTTGACCTTTTCCCCAATGCGGCAGTACGGTACGAATGCCACGCGCTTTTATGGCAAAGCCGACAGCACAGGAGGCGAAGATATGGGAAGAGGATAGCGTCGAGAAGCGGCGGCTTCGCTCTTCAACCCTTTCCAACGGCGCCTTTGATATTGTTGCCCTGGCGGCCTCCGCCGGCGGGCCGTTCTTAAGTTCTATACTCAAACCGGCGCCCGGGAGTGATGATTGTTCTGAGAGGGAGCGCCACCAAAGAACTTATAACTCCTTTCCGTATCCGCAGAACCCAGGAGCGAACCCGCTCTATATTGACAACACCCATAACGGTGTTATGCGTGAAAAATTACCATGTGTGCACGGCCGGCAGAAAGCTTGACGAGTAAAGTAAAGTCCGCGCGCCAGCGCTTGGAGGATCTTTACCGGCGGGCCGGCATCTTTCCTGGTCAAAAGCAACTGTTGGAGGAGGCCCTGACGGAGCTCTCGATCGCGCTGCAAGAACTGCAGGTTTCCGCGGAGGAGATGCGCCAGTATAACGATGAACTGGCCGCGGCCCAGCAACGAGTCGAGGCCGAACGCCAGCGCTACCGCGAACTCTTCGAGTTTGTTCCGGCCGGATACCTGGTGACCGATAGGTCGGGGATTATCCAGGAGGCCAACCTTATGGCGGCTTATCTGTTCGGCCGGCCCCAGGAGTACCTTGTCGGCAAGCCCCTGCCGAGCTTCATCCGTCAGGCGGATCATGCATCGTTCGAAGAACTGATAAATAGTGTCTTGACCCAAGATTTTACGGGTGAATGGCGGACAGAGTGCGTGCTGGCAAGCGGCATCAGTTTTTCGGCGGCCCTACACGTCTCCAAGTTGCGTGACCCGGTACGCGGTGCTGTCGGCCTCCGCTGGCTCTTGCAGGACATCGCCACGCGCAAGGAAGCGGAGGCGGCGCTGCACGCAAGCCGCGATCAGCTGGAGAAGAAGGTGCGGGAGCGGACGTCGGAGCTTGTGAGCCTCAATGAGGCGCTCTCGGACGAGATTGCGCGACGGAATTTGGTGGAGGGGAAGCTTCGTGAAAGCGAAGATCAACTCCGGCGCTTCGCGCAGGACCTCGAGCAGCAGCTCATTAGCTCGAACCGGCTCGTCTCTTCCGGCGAGATTGCAGCCTCGATTGCTCACGAATTGAGCAATTCCCTGCAAGTTATCTTAGGTTTCACGGAGGACCTTCGGACCACAGCGAAGGTGTCTCAGGCCGACCCTGAAGCCTTAAAGATCATCGAGACAGAAGCCCTCCGCTGCAAGGACCTGGTCAAGGACCTCATGGGCTTCGCCCGCCCGACTCATACAGACCTGGCAATGGCACCTGTCGAAGCCATCATCGAAAAGAGTCTGAGGCTGGCCCGGGGCTATCTGCAAAAATCAAGCGTCAAGGTTAAGGTTGAGCTTCAGCCGGATCTCCCCCAGATCCGGGCGGACGCTAACCAACTGGAACAGGTGCTAGTAAATCTCTTTTATAATGCGGCCGACGCCATGTCAGACGGCGGGACGGTGACTGTTCGGGCGGAAACAAGCCCGGTTGATCCGGCTTGCGGCCCTGGAAACGGCCCATCCGAGTTGAGGATCGCCGTCTCGGATACCGGCGTGGGTATGGATTTCGAGACTCTCTCGAAAATCTTCCTGCCTTTCTTCAGCACGAAATCGAGCAAGGGTATGGGGCTGGGACTCTCCATCTGCAACCGCATCGTTAAAGCTCACGGCGGCCAGATCACCGTTGAGAGCAAGTTGGGGGCTGGCACCACTTTCTTTCTTCACTTTCCGGTGGCATCGAAAAAACACTCCCGCGGATAGAGAGCGGTCGTGACCGTCCCTACGCTGGCATACTATTTTGCCGCCGGCCTCTTCTACTGCAAAACTTTGATCGTTGACTTGAACGTTCGCATAAATGAGTTTTCACAGTATGCGTCCTTGTCATTCATGCAACTTTTCATCGTCCGTGTCGCTGCATTTCCGCCGATCTACTGCACTTCGCAACGAACGCCGCTGGCACAAAAATTGCCGGTCAAATGGGAAAAGACAAAACTTACAGTGCCAGAAGGAAGAGGGGGGGCTATGGACACGGCGATGAGAGGAAGCGTATGCCGAAAAGCGCAATCCAGCGGCCAGCGGACGAGGCGTACAGGGACGACTGAACCGGTCGATATCAAGGAACCTCACAGGGCCGACGGAGCGCAACCCAGGACAGTAGAGGAGAAATTGCCCGAGAGCGAAGATCGACCCCCGCGCTTGGTCGGCGAATTGGAACAAGAGCTCATTAGCTCGAACCGGCTGGTCTCTTTTGGCGAGATGCTGGCTTCCTTGGCTCATGAACTGAGTAATTCCCTGCAAATCATCGCGGGCTTTACACAAGACGTTCTCAGCTCAGCCAAGTTGTGTGCGCCGCACTACAGGCACTTAGAAATCGTTGAGAAAGAGGCGCTCCGTTGCTGCGAGACGATCCGCAATTTCCATGACTTCGCTTATCCAGCCGAGCTCGATCTGGTGTTATCCGCCATCGAACCCATCATCCGGGAGAGCCTAACGGTGGCCCAAGGGTACCTGGATCATTGCAAGATCAAAGCCGAAGTGGAGCTTCAGCCTGTTCTGCCTCAAATCCGCGCAAACTCCCAGCAAATGCAAGAGGTGCTAGTAAATCTCTTCTTTAATGCGGCAGACGCGATGCCAGCGGGCGGGAAACTAACCATTCGGGCGGTAACAACGCCGCTGAATTCAGATCAAGCTAATCAAAAGGGTTCAAGTGAGGTGACGATCGCGATATCGGATACGGGAACAGGTATGGATTCCGAAACGCTCAGTAAAATCTTTCAGCCTTTTTTTAGCACGAAGAAAAACAGAGGTATGGGGCTGGGGCTCGCTATCTGTAACCGCATCGTTAAAGCTCACGGCGGCAAGATGACCGTGGAGAGCAGGCCGGGCGTGGGCACCACTTTCTTTCTTCATTTTCCGGCGGCATAAGCAATGCATCCCGGTAGGAAAGGGTGTGACCGTTTCCCAACCGGCTCACTGCTCACCGAGCTCCGGCCTCCTCCTATACCACCCGGCTTCCTGCTCATAAGCATGCGCCACCTGTAATATATCTTCTTCCCCGAACGAGCTGCCGGCAATCTGAAGGCCGATCGGCAAGCCTTTTGACGAAAACCCGCAGCAGACGCTCACGGCCGGAAGACCGGTCACGTTGAAGAGAATCGTGCATTGAGTCAGCAGATTGCCTTTGAAAAATTGCAGAGTCAAATTCCTGCCATCGACCTCGGCGATCCCTCGTTTCGATTCTTCAAGGGTGTGAGCCGGAATCGGCACCGACGGCGCAACTAAAACGTCGACCCGCCGCAAGGCTTCGTCGAACTCGTCACAAATCAGGCGCCTTACCCGCTGAGCGGTGACGTAAGTCCCAGCCGGAACCAGGAGCGCGGCGATCTGGGTGCGAAGCATCGATGGGCTGTAGTCCCGGGGTTTGGTTCGGAGGAAAGGCTCATGATCCGAGCTGCTTTCGGCCCGGCTGGTGCAACCTTGAACGGCGGGAATCAGGTCCATATGCGGGATGGTTATTTCTTCGCTCTTCATCCCCAGAGACTCGAGCGTCTTGACCGCTTCCGTAAATGCGCGTTTTACTTCAGAGGCCATATTTTCCTCGAAATAACCCCGCAAAACACCTGCTTTCATCCCGTTGACGCTCTTGCCGATGGCCCGGGAATAGTTGGGGACCGGCTCAGTTGAGCTGAGCGAATCTTTGGGATCATGTCCGGCTATCTGCCGCAACACCAGCGCCGCATCTTCAACTGTCTTGGTAAAGATTCCGAAGTGGTTGGTGGAATAGCCTCCAGTCCCGGGAACCCCACCAAAAACGCTGACCCGCCGGAGCGTTGGCTTGAGGCCAACCGTGCCGCAAAGCGCAGCGGGGCTTCTTACCGAGCCCGCGCTATCCGTCCCGATAGAAGCCATACATAGACTCGCCGCCAGCGCCGCCGCCGCTCCGCCGCTGGAGCCGCCGGTGGCGTGATCTGTATTCCACGGATTATGCACCGGACCATAAAATTCGTTGATGCCGGAGCTCCCCTTCGCCCACTCATGCATATTCGTCTTGCCGAGGATGATTGCGCCCGCCTCCCGCAGCCTGCTCACCACCGTCGCGTCAAAATCCGGCACCCACTCGGATAAGACCTTCGTCCCCGCGGTCGTCCGCACCCCTTTCATCGCCAGATTGTCTTTGATCGAGAAGGGAATCCCGTGCAAAACCCCCCGATACCGCCCCCGCTGGATCTCCGTGTCGAGCTCCGCCGCCTGGGCGAGCGCTTCTTTCTCAAGCGCGGTCAGGTATGCATTTAAGCGGGGATTGAGCTTCTCAATTCGCTGCAGGTAAAGCTCAGTCAACCTTAGAGGTGAGATTTCTTTTTTCTTTATTCGAGGAGCCAGCTTCGCTATGGTGAGTTCTTCCAGATCCAGCGCTTTCATCGCTTTTTCTCCCTCTTTGTCTTGCTCCCTTGTGACCGAAGGTCCATCTTGAGAATCGGCGTCACGCCGGTAAGGTCAACCGCAAAGAGAGGCTCGAAGAGCCGATTCGCCTCCTCCGCCTGTCTGGCGATCTGCTGGATCTCTTCTTCGTTGAGATTGAATCCATATTCGGCATTAAGACGCCTCACCGCTTCTTCCATATCTTGCCTCCATGTCGTTGTTTGCTCCTGGCTCCCCCTTCTGCCAAAGGCCAAAGCTAAAATCAAGATAAATTTTGCACGTCTCGCCCAGCGCTACCCATTGCGCTCGGGAGGGCGCAGCGCGGAGCTCAACCCGAGCCGAAATTCATTCCGAAGCCGAGGCTTAGTTAGCGACGAGTCGAAATCAAATGATCTGCTTTTTGCGGAAGCTCCGAATCTCTTCAGCAGTATACCCCGCAGCGCGGAGCGTCTCTTCCGTGTTTTCGCCGAGTTTGGGTGGTCTTAAGAACACGCGGGGCGGTGTTTGATCCAGATTAATTCCGTTCTTAACCAGGCGCAAAGTCCCGACTTCCGGGTCGGTGACTGTTACCAGGCGATCAAGATGCTGGACCTGCGGGTCCTCAAAGACCTCCGCCAAATTCCGGATCGGCGCGCAGGGAACGTCCTTCTCCTCGAGCAATTTCAGCCAGTGATCTCGCGGCCCGGTTTTGAAGTGCGCCGCCAGAATTTCGGAAATCATATCGTAGTTTTTGATGCGGCTATGCCTGTCCTTGGTTCTGGCGTCCTCCCGGAGGTCCGGGCGGCCGATGACTTCTGTGAGACCCAGCCAGAACTTCGGCGGATGTGAAAGGTGGATGACGAAAGGGAGCCCGTCACCGGCCACAAACGCATAAACTTGAGCTGTCCGCACTCGAGTGCTCATTTTTGGAACGACGCCTCTTGCAAGATACTGCGTGATGCTGAGACCCAGGAAGCTGATCGTTGCCTCGAGCAGAGATGTTTCGACCTTCTGGCCTTTGCCGGTCCGCGCGCGAGCGGCAATCGCCGCCAGGATGCCATAGCACCCGTAAATCCCGGCAAGATGATCCGAGAAAGGCGTTCCGGGACCTTGGGGATGTTCGAGATCGGTGAGGACACTTAATAGCCCGCTTAGCGCCTGGCCGATCGTATCGTATCCGGGTTTCTCGCGGTACGGTCCGTCCTGTCCGAAAGCCGAAATGGAACAATAAATGATCTGAGGATTTATTGTTCTAACGTCGTCGTACCCAATCCCCAGGCGATCGACCACGCCCGGACGCAGGTTTTCCACAATGACATCGGCATCTCGGGCGAGGCGCAGGAAGACCTCTTTTCCCTCACGGCTTTTCAAATTCAGCGTAACGCTTTTTTTATTTCGATTGAGACCGCAAAAGCTTGGGCTGTAGTCCTTTGGCTCCTTCTCCCAGGTCCGGAACGGATCGCCCTCCCCCGGAGTCTCAATTTTATATACCTCTGCGCCGAGGTCGCCCAATAGCATGGTCGCAAATGGCCCGGCGATATAATTCGTGAGATCTAAAATTTTTATTCCTTCAAGTGCGCCTGACATCCTCATCTCCGCCTTTGTAATGACAGGTAATCTGAATGAAGCTCTGTGTCAATGGGCAGCGCTGATTCCTGTTGCCTCTCATAGCGTTTTGCCCTATTGTACGCGCAAGAATCCGGCGGCGCGGGTCTTTCGAACCGGGAACATCATAGGCGTTGTAAGAGTGAACGGCGGTTTTTCGGCAGAATCAATTAAATGACTGCCCAGGAAAACATTCGCAAATATTTCCGGGAGGTGATGGACAAGCATAAATTGCCGCCTCTTCCCGTGGTCGCAAGCAAAGTCCTCAGCATGATCGAGGACCCGAACTTGAGCATACGCGAAATCTGCCGTCTTTTGGCCGACGATCCCGCATTAGCGGCTCGGGTACTGGCTATTTCCCGCTCACTTCATTACGCTCAACGCTCCGCCCCGACGAGTTTGCAGCGTGCCGTCCAGGTCTTGGGACTCCGCAACTTGCGTACCGTCGTGATTGCCGCGGCAACGCAGGGTCTCTTTTCGATGAGCAATAATATCTCGGAAAATCTGTGGTCTCACTCATTGGCGGTGGCGTTGGCCTGTCGCGCTCTGTCCGAACGCGTCGGCTATCCGGAGACCGAGCAGGCTTTTCTAACCGGCCTTTTACACGACGTTGGGGAGATGATCCTTATTCACGGCGATCCTCAAGGTTTCGAGCGGGTCGTCCGCGAGGTACAGCAAAATAAAGTATCGCTGCTTGTAGTGGAAAAGAGGACGTATGTGTTCGATCATGCTTTTATCGGGTTCACTCTCTTGGATTCCTGGAATCTCGATCCCGAGATGGGGCAGGCGATACTGACTCACCATGATGGCGCAGAAAACGGAAATCCCAAGGAGCTGGCCACAATCCTTGCATCGGCTAACTACCTCTCTTATAAAGCCGGACTTGGCTTCTTTTCGGAGCCTGAGGCGCCCCCGCCGGAGGTCAAGAGCGCTTTCGGCTGTGATAGCGACGAGGCTTTCGCGGCGGCGGTTCAAGAGCTGCGTGAGGCCTTCGAGGCCGAGAAGGCTCTGTTCCAGCCCGTGTGAGACCTACATTCAAAAGTCTCATGGCAGCCTCAAAGAAAACTCTGCTCGCAACACCTGACTCAGATCGGGATTAGTTTGTTTATCTCTCTTTGGATCAAGATTCCCTATACTCTATTCGTGCTTGTTTTCGTGCCGGTCTATTGGGTTCGCTACGGTCCGGCTAATTTCCTCTGGTTCTCGGACATTGCGCTTTTCGGCACTCTTGCAGCTCTCTGGCTTGAAAGCCGTTTCCTCACCAGCATGATGGCGACCGGCGTTTTGCTGTTCGATATCGTATGGAACTTTATCTTCTTCAGGAAATTGTTTCTTGGCGCGGGGCCGGAAGGCGTTGTCGGATACATGTTCGATCCCGAGATTGCCGTTCCGATTCGGGCGCTGTCCTTGTTTCATATCGCCCTTCCGATTACCCAGCTCTGGACTCTCGGCAAATTGGGCTACGATACTCGCGCCTGGAAGTATCAAGCCGTCTTCGGTTGGATCGTTCTTGCCTTGACCTACTCGCTCACCGGTCCCGAACAAAACATTAACTGGGTGTTCGGCGTAAACGAAGCGCCCCAATCCTGGCTGCCGGCTCGCGTTTATCTGGCAGCGGCGATGGTCGTCTACGCGGCGTTGATTTGTTTCCCCACTCACCTGATTCTGAAAAGAATTTTTGCGAGGCCCGGCGAAGCGATAACCCAGGGAAGGAGCGTGAAAAGTTAGACGTGAAAAGGTGGATCGGAGCCCCCATTCACGTTTCACCTTTTACGTTTCACGATTTCCATGAGATCGGCGTCTTACCGCTTCGTTTTGCCGAACACTCTCTCGATAAACCCATCTCTGACCAGCCTGTCCACAATGCTGTTGTCGATGAGCTTGGCCGCCAGAGCATCGGCTTCCGCGCCTTTGATCGGCTCGAATTCCAGGACGGTCGAAATCGTCCGTGGATCCACGCGAGGAGTCCGCTCCATGAATTTATTCACGATAGAGTACGTGTCCTCCAGGAACCCGGGATCGTTCCGTCTGAAGTACTTGGCGAAAATCCTTGCCGCCAGTTCTTTATCGTGAACCATCGCCCCAACCCCCTCGATATATGCCTTTAGCAGCCGCTCCGCCGTGTCGGGATTTCGTTGTAGAAAGTCGTGGGTGGTCGTGATGAGATTCATCGCGTAAGGAATGTCGAGATCGGCTGCGTTGAAAAGGCTTCTGGCGGCGGCTTTGGGTCTCACCGTCGTCACAAAACCCGCGAGCATTTTTTGCTCAAAGGCAGCCTGCAGTTCCGGGTTTCCTCCAACAGGCCGCAATGTAACCGCCTGGGCCATTCCGAGTTTACGGAGCATGAGAGTTGTAACCGAATGCCCTGTAGAGCCGAACCGGGTGATGCCGACGACCTGCCCTTTAAGCTGCTCCAGACGGGTGATCTCGGGTTGAACGTAAAGGGTCATAGGAGGGCGGTTCATGACCGATCCAATGGCGGAGATCGGCGCTCCGCGCGATACCGCCAGGACGGCGCTGCCGCCCCCTGGCGTGGCGACGTCGAGGCTGCCTCCCAACAAAGCTTGAACGTTCGTCGTGCTGGAAGAAATGTAGATGAGCTGGACGTCCAAACTATACTTCTTGAAGGCTCCGATCTCTTGCGCCGCCCACACGCCGGAAAGCGGAGTCGCAACAGAAGCGTAGGCGAACCTGAGGGCGGCCGCTCCGGCCGGGCACGGACAAAAAAAAGACGCGGCAATCAGCAGAACCAGTTGTAAATGGATTCGTTTTCGTTTCATAGGATTCCTGGCGTCGCTTCCTCTTACGGGGGGTTAACCTCAGCCGCCTCTCTGCCTGCTCAGGGCGTTCTTACCCAAATATCATGCAGAGCTTTTGTCTTGTCAATTATGCTAAGGATCGCGTTCTCGAAACCGAAGGCCTCGGCTCGAAAGAATTTCGGATCGGGGTTAGCGTAACGGTGAACCGTGAATGCGGGCGCCGTTCACTTTTCACGGCCAACTTTTTACATTCCCTAGGGCGAGCTCACTTTTTCGATTTCTGTCTCATCGAGAATATAGGAGATTCCGTCGGAGACTTTAATCTCATACAGGGTTTTACCCCCTCGATTGATACTCGCTGCCGCCGGTTTGGGAAATTCTCCTAAGTGAACACCGTCACGTATCTCTCCCCGCACCGACGGCTCGTTCTTCCGCGCGACGACATCACCCTTTTGGAAGGCGAAAAGGAAAGAAAAACTTTCATCGAGACGTGGATCGTCCATCTTTATAAGGTTCATAACAGTTCGTCCGCAAGTCTCCTGCCGAGGAGCCAGGCGCCAAGAGGTTTATTTTGTCTTTCGGAATGCCTCTGGCGTGCGTTTCCTCTATCGCCTGTTTGGCATCGCTCAAATGATTAAAAATTCCAACGACGGGCTTCATCGTGGCAACGAAAATGTCGCAAACGATATGCCAATAAAAATGCCCTTTGTTTTTATAGTGTTTTTTCGGCTGCGTATGTGAAAGTAAGGGAACCCGTTGGAGGAATTTTCCTACGGAAGAATGCGAGGAGTTTGGAAATCGTGACACGTGAAGGAGAAACGTGAATCGGCCTCTGATTCACATTTCACTTTTTACTTTTCACTCTTTCTGGGGCTCCGTTTCACTTTTCACGTTTCACTCTTTACCGTCTACGCATCGATCGTCTGGCCGCCATCCACCACCAGAGCGTGGCCTGTGATCAAGGAAGATTCATCGGATGCGAGAAAGAGAACGGCGTACGCAATCTCTTCAGGACGACCGACCCTTTGAAGCGCGCGATTGCTGGCCGCCATTCTGGCGCGCTGTTCCTCACTCAAATCTGAGCCGGCTGAGCGGGGCGGGAAACCACGGAAACGGGGAGTCTCAATGCTGCCGGGACAGACACAGTTGACCCTTATTCCTTTCGGCCCGTAGTCCAGAGCCATCTGCCGCGTCAGATTCACGATTGCGGCTTTTGTGGCGCAGTAGGCCGGATAACGCTCCGAGGCAAGCAGCCCGAATGTGGAAGCGGTGCTGATGATATTGCCGCTCTGCTTCTTCAGGAAATGAGGAATCGCCGCGCGGACTCCCCGGAAAATGGCATTAAGATTAAGGTTCACCACGAAACTCCACTCTTCATCCGTGAACTCGTGGATCATTTTGCGGACTCCGCCGCCGGCGTTGTTGTAAAGTATGTCAAGATCTCCATAACTTTCCAGCGCCGTCGCAACCATCCGGTCACAATCAGCCTGAGCAGTGACGTCGATGCGCGCGAAAACCGCCTGTCCCCCGTCTTCCTCGATGAGCCTGTCGATTCGTGGACTGATCGACTCCTGAATATCGCAGCAGACCACCTTCGCTCCTTCACGCGCGAAGAGGCGTGCTGTGGCACGGCCGATGCCGCTGTTCGCGCCGGTGATGATCGCAACCCTTCCCTGAAGTCTTCCCAGTCCTTTGCCAAGACCTGGATGCTCGTCCGTTACGCGGTTTTCCATATTGATTGAAACTCCTTCTCCGAGATTTGACTTTCCATTATCCCAAGGCAAGCGGAATGTCGAACTCCGCGGCGGAGAAATTCCCTTTCATCCACCTGGAAGCGTGAAAAATTCAAATCCCCCTCTTTCCCCCTTTTTCAAACTTTTTCAAAGGGGGATGATGCCAGAAACGAAATAGGAATTTGTTCTCTAAGCACTTGACAATTCCTCTCTTTGACAAAGAGGGGGCAGGGGAGATTTTCCCGCCAGACCTTAGAGATACCTAACTTCCCTCTTTTTTGAGCAGAGCAGTAAAGTGCTCCCACGCCCGCTCCGTCGAAGTGGGCTTAAAGGTCCTGCTGGCGATCTTTGACGCCTCTTCCTCGCTCAAATAGATGGGCTCACCCAGCTTCATTGCTTCAGCTTGGAGCCGGGCAGACTCTTCGAGATACAGAGACAGCATACACACCTCGGGTATGCTTTGACCGGCGACAACAGCTCCATGCCCTCTTAGCAGGATGGCCTTGGCAGCTTTCAGATCGCGCGCAATTTCAGCCGCCTTCTCCGGCGTCTCGGTCTGCCCCGGCTTTTGATAAACGGGGACCCCTTCGAAAAAGATCGCGCTATAGTTGTGCAGGGGGCGTACCGTTTGCCCGATGACGGTCAGCAAGATAACCGCCGGCGAGTGAAAGTGGATAACGGCGCGGACGTCGGACCGTACTTTGTAGATCGCCTGGTGGACGGAAGATTGCGGCACCTGTTTTTCGAAATCCACGACGAAAAGATCCGTCGTTTTCACCAGCGCGGGACTTTTCCGCGGCATGAAGAGCATTCGGTCACCGTCGAGGCGGGCGCTGAGATGGGCAAACGCGTCACTTAATCCCTGGCGATGGATGATCCTCAGCGCCGCGACAAAGTCTCGCTTCAATCGTTGCATCTCCCCTTCTTTCATGTGGCGATTCTCCTTTCTTCTGAGCTGCGCGCCCCCGGCCCGCACGCCTAGCCGTTCCGTGGCTAAACTGATCCTTATCCAACAAAAAATGGTTTTCCGAACGATCCTCACAGCGGGCATCTATACTGCTTCTCCCGATCCTATTGAAACGGAAAGCGAATGACAAGGCGGAAGTTGTCATGTAACTTCTGTCAGGTTATAAATCAGGATGGAATGAACCCCGATCCGAAAAAAGAACCGACGTGTCAGAAGGCCTCGCTAGTCTCAGCCTCAGCAAGAATCTCGGATCGGGGTGAAAGGACATCCCATGAACCGACTTGAAGGACGAACTGCTGTTGTTACCGGGTCCGGACAGGGAATTGGCCGGGCTATTGCTCTAGGACTGGCACGCGAGGGGGCGTCCGTGGTGATCGCTGAAATCAATCAGGAAACCGGCCTTGCGGCTCAAGAGGAAATCAGACAGGGAGGGCAAAAAGCGCTTGCCGTTAACGTCGATGTTTCAAGGGAAGATTCCGTCCGTTCGATGGTTGAGCGCTGCCTGGCGGAGTTTGGCCGCGTTGACATTCTGGTCAATAACGCGGGCATCTATCTCGTCTCTTCCGTTGAGGAGATGGCGGAAGAGAACTGGGACCGTGTGATCAGAACCAATCTCGTGGGCGCTTTTCTTTGTTCGCGAGCTGTCGTTCCTGAATTCCTCAAGCAGGGCGGAGGAAGAATCATCAATATCAGTTCGAGTATAGGGTTTTACGGCGCCAGGAACGGCGCTCATTATGCGGCCACGAAGGCGGGTCTAATCGGCTTCACGAAGGCTCTGGCTTTAGAGCTGGCGCTTCATAACATTACGGTAAACGCTATTTGCCCGGGCTTAACGGATACGGCGCAACCGCGCGGTCATCGAACCGAAGAAGAGATGTACGCAAAGGCGAACGTGATCGCGATGAGGCGAATAGGCCAACCCGGGGACCACGTGGGCCCGGCGGTTTTTCTCGCCAGCGACGCGGCCCGCTTTGTAACCGGCCAAACAATTCTTGTCGATGGGGGAGGCGTTACAGGATGACTGTCGAAACAAATATTTCGGCGAGAAACATTGCAGTGGTCAGCGGGGGCGCCGGGGGGATTGGCCGGGCCGTGGTGTTGCGTCTGCGCAAGGACGGATTTTTCCCTGTCATCCTCGACGTGGACGAAGCCGCTGGCCATGAATTCACCGCCACGCTGAAGCAGCAGGGCAGCGACTCGGTGTTTTTCACTCTGAACGCCGCGAAGAAGCCCGAGGTGCAGAAGGTATTCGGGAAAGTAATCTCGGACTATGGAAGAGTGGATGTTCTCGTGAACCTCGCGGGCGGGACATTTTACAAAAAGCCCATTCAGGATTTTTCTCCCGCGGAATGGCAGGAAGTCATCGATAACAATCTCAAAGCCACCTTTCTTTGTTGTCAGGCCGTCATCGCGCCGATGAAGACGCAAAAGAAAGGCGCGATCATCAATACATCCTCGAACTATGGAGTAACCGGGAGCGCGGAGCGGACAGCCTATTCCGCGGCGAAAGCTGCGATCATTGGCTTCTCGAAGTCGCTATCGGCGGAGCTCGCGCCATTCGGCATACGCGTGAATGCAATCGCGCCGGGGAGAACCGCGACGCAGCGGGTCATAAGCCATCACTCTCCGGAAGCCTGGGCGGTTGCGGGTCAGGACATCCCGATGGGGCGAGTCGCGGAGCCGGAAGAGATCGCCGAAGGAATCGCTTTTCTCGCCGGCGACGACGCGGGCTATATCACCGGCCAAACGCTGCACGTAAACGGCGGCATGGTGATGCCATAGCTGGAGAGTACAGCGTCGGACAACGCAATCCCATCCCAAGGAAGAATTCTTAACTCTCCCGCCATCGCCAATACGCCGCACGGAGGGCCAAGCCGCAGCGAAACGGGCTAAATTGTTGGAGAATTTTGCCTGACGTTGTCTATCGGATAATCCTCAAGTTTCTCTATTCACGCATTCAAGCACGGTGCCGATTTTTCCCTTAAGTTGTTCTGTGCTGGCAATCGCTGCGGTGGTGACGATATGTTCGGTAAAAGTCGGGATCAACGCCATGATCATGATGGTGTCTAATCCGGCAAGACGAGGGTTGACTACGTTCGGGGCCGAGGTGAGCACAATGTCCAATTCGTTGGCGATAAGCGCTTGAAGCGCCGTGGGGCCGTTACTGAAGAAGATAACTTCCGCGGCAATGCCGTGCTTTTTGAGCAGCCCTTTCTCGTTTGCCACCCAGAGAGGAACGCGCGTCGCGGAAAATGCCGCCCATGCTATGCGGGCGCGCTCCTGAGCAGGGGCAAGAACCGGATGACTGAGAAGGAAGGCAACACCAAACGCTGCCAAAATGATTGTATTCATAGACCACCCGTGCGTCAGGAAGCGTGACCTCTCTAAGAGTCAGGAAACGAACCTACAGTAGTCGAGGACGAGGCGAATAACAAGATTTGTTGATCATGATGCGTCGCACGCCCCCCCACCTTTATCCTCCCCCGCACGGGGGGAGGAAAATAAGATTGGCGAATGGACGCTGTGTCTCAACGGGCTGGTAATAACGAATTTAACGATGATGTGTACTTCCTTCCCCCCTTGCGGGGGAAGGTCTAGGATGGCGGTCCTCGGGAAATCTCCCCTGCCCCGTCGTTTTCAAGAGGTGAACTCGAAAACCCACGTAATTATCCGGGCAGAGCGGGCTAGGAGTCGGCAGATTCCGAGACCACTCCATACTTCCTGGCCGTTTCAGCCATCTCTTTGAAACCCGCGAGTCTGATGAACTCATCAAAAGGAAGCATATCTTTCTTCAGCGGCGCGATGGTCCCGGTCTTCCTTAACCGCTTTGCCGCCTTGATGGTTGCTTGCAATGCGACGAGGTAGATCGCCGTCTCGTATCCGACGATTTGAATTCCGAGACGCTTGAAGTCTGCCAGCCTGAGCTTGTGCTGCTCCCCGGAATTAACGTTGCAGGTAGTCCAGAGAGGGCCTTTCAGAGCCTTGCGATACTGCTTGAGCATGTCGGGATGGCTCGATGTGGCCCAGAGGATATCAGCCCCGGCCTTTTTGTACGCAGCCAGCCTTTTCAACTGCTCCTCCATTCCATATTTGCGCCTGGCCGCAGAGCGCGCCACAATCAGAAAATCGGACGATGGCCTGGCATCGGCGGCAGCCCTGATTTTCCTGGTCGCCACTTCAATGGGCTCGATCTCCCGGCTTGTGCCGGAGACGTACGGCGTCGCGAAGTCTCCCTCTTTGTCATCGAACATGATGCCTGCCGCCCCCGCCCGCGCGAATTCTCTCACCCAATAGGCGACGTGCGGCGCGTCTCCCCAACCTTCTTCTCCGTCCACAATGACCGGCAAAGAAGAGACACTTCTTATTTTAAGAACCTGATTGATTCTCTCAGTTGGAGTCATGAGCCCGATATCGGTTGCGCCCAGCGCGCTGGCGGTTCCTAGAAGAGATCCGAGCCAGATAAGATCGAAGCCCGCTTCTTCGACGATCTTTGCCGAAAGCGTATCCGAGACACCACAGGCAACCATAAAGTCTCCTTTTCTAATCCTCGCGCTTAACGTTTGCATCGACCCTCCTCGTTCGTATGAGATCCGGGGCAAATTGAAAGTTCGCCGCTCGGCGATTCTCCCGGTGAACGCTCGTCTCTATAGACCAATGACAGCAAAAGGTCTATGCCCCCGAGGAGAATCCCTGCGAACCGCTTCTCTGCCTCCGTGCCTGCGGGAACAGATATTCAGCAACTCCACGTCCACCCTTTGAGAGCCTCAGGGGCGAACGGGAATAAGTCTTAAATGTCCGTTCATGCTGAGCCTCGTCGAAGCATGCAGCCACTTCAACAGTCTGGGGAAGTTTGACATTTCATAAGAGATATCTTATGCCGGGACTGCTTTTGTCACGGTTTTAGAATGAAGTCAGATGAGAGGGAACTTATGAGGATGTGGCGAACTCTTTTCTTAGCACTGTTTCTGTTGGTTTTTTTGAGCGGCCCGGGCGCTGCCCAAACAGTTTTGAAAGCGCGACTCCTCGGAAACATCAGCACGCTTGATAGCGCGAAAATCAACCAGGTCAATGACCATGCCGTGGCCGAAAACATTTACAGCCATCTGGTTAAATACAAGCCCGGTTCCGTCGATATTGAGCCCGACCTGGCGGTGAGCTGGACGATCTCGCGGAATGGCGAAGTCTATACGTTTAGCCTTCGAAAAGGAGTCAAATGGCACAAAGGCTTCGGCGAGTTTACCGCTAAAGACGTCAAGTATTCGATTGAAAGAACTCTCGACCCAAAGACCAAATCGCCCAATGCGGGAGATTTTTCTCTCGTCGATCGGGTAGAGGTGATCGACGATTATACCGTAAGGATTTTCCTTAAGGAGCCGTATGCGCCGTTCTTGACTGTTACCCTCCCCTACCGGCCGGGATGGATCCTCAATCAGGCGGCAGTCGAAAAGTTTGGTTCCGATTACGGCCTGAATCCAATCGGAACCGGTCCCTTTGTATTCGAAAGATATGTCCCGGGAACCGAAGTGGCGCTTTCTGCCAATAAACAGTATTACGCGGGTTCTCCGAAGCTCGACAGGATCGTGTTCAAACCGATTTCAGAGGAGACCGTCGCCGAAATCGCGCTTGAGAGGGGCGACGTTGATATCATGTATTTCAGGAGTCCGGAGGTCTACCAGCGACTAAAAGCCAAGAAGGGTATCATCGTCGAAGAAAAAACCGGCCCCGGCGTCTATTCCCTTGTCTTTAATATCGACAAAAAGCCTTTCACCGATCCCAGGGTAAGAAAGGCGATCCATCACGCGATCAATAAAGAGCAGATCGTAAAGAACATCTTGGGCGGGATCGCGACCAGGGGCACGAATGTTCTTCCGCCTAATTTTCTCTCCTATACCGACGCTGTGGTCCAATATGACTATTCGCCGGAGAAGGCAAAAAAACTTTTGAAAGAAGCGGGCCTGGGTGACGGTTTCAAAACGACTCTTTATTACAGCCAGCTCTCGCCCTGGCCTCTGGTGGTCCCGGTCATTCAAGAGGATTTGAGGAAGGTTGGAATTGAGGTCGAGCTCAAAGGCCTTGAACACGCGTCCTTAATGTCTTTCGTGCGAACGAGAAAACATGAGTTCGGAGTCCTGCCCCACCTGAGGCCTCCGGATCCGGACATGATCTTTCATTTGATGTTCCACTCAAAGGGAAGCTCTAATGCGACGGGATATCGATCGGAGGACGAGAATATCGAAAAGGCCAGAGTGGAAATGTCGCCGGACAAGCGAAAGGCCATGTACGTTCAGTTGCAGAAAAAATTGGTCGAGGATTCTCCTACGGTTCCCCTATTCTACCTCAAGGTCCTGGTGGCCAGAAAACCCTATGTCAAGGGACATCCGGTGGATCTCCTTAACGGCTTTTGGGGATATTCGACCTATGTGGAAAAATAGGCTCGATCGGCCAACTTTTGTTCTGTAGCGTCCTTCAACATAAGACGTGTCCAGACACATCTTTCGAGCGATACTTTCGTCGCTTCCGACCCTGATCGGAGTGCTGACCTGCGTTTTTTTGCTGACCCGGTTGATTCCAGGTGATCCGGCTGTTTTGATCCTCGGGGAAAACGCGCCGCAGGAACAGATACTTCAGCTGCGGAAAGATCTCGGGTTGGATCAACCGATTCACGTCCAGTATTTCCGTTACCTCCACCAGATCTTTCAGGGCGATTTGGGACTGTCCCTGCGGACCGAGCGGAGCGTTGTCAGGGAGATCCTGGATGTCCTTCCGTATACGGTCGAATTATCGATAGCAGGCATCTTTGTTTCTTTGATCGTTGGCGTGCCGATTGGCGTCCTTTCCGCCAAAAGGCGAAGCACGATGACCGATTATGTCGCAATGACGTTTGCCAGTTTAGGGGTATCGATGCCCGTTTTTTGGACCGGCATATTGTTTACCTTGCTATTTTCGCTTTATCTTGGCTGGCTTCCCGCAATCGGCGGAGGAGATCCCGCAAGCTTTACCGACAGGATCTTTCATCTCATCTTGCCGGCGACAGCGATCGGCCTGGCCGCCAGCGCGATAACAGCCCGAATGACGCGGACGAGTATGCTCGAAGTGCTCCAGCAGGATTATATTCAGACGGCCAGGGCCAAAGGGCTTGAGGAGCTAAAGGTCCTCTACAAGCATGCTCTACGCAACGCCTTAATCCCGGTCATCACTGTGGTGGGGTTGAACATGGGAAGACTGCTTGGCGGCACGATTGTGACAGAGATTGCTTTTGCCAGACCGGGCATGGGAAAAGTTCTGGTCGACGCGATTTATGCAAGAGATTATCCGCAGGTGCAGGGTATCGTCGCCTTTTTCGCCGCAATGGTGATCCTGGTAAACTTGCTCGTCGATTTGGCGTATTCCGTTGCCGATCCGCGGGTGGAATTATCTTAAATCAGGGACACAAATGAGACGGAGTGTGGCTTATAAAGCCTTCTTCAAGAACAAAGCCGGTCTCTTTGGAGCGGTCATCGTCGCTTTTATCGTGATCTTTGCCGTCTTTGCGCCGTGGCTCGCTCCTCATGATCCCACCAGACAGGACGTTCCCAACAGGTTGGCTCAGCCCAGCATCGACCATCCGTTAGGGACGGATCAGTATGGCAGAGACGTTTTCAGCCGGCTCATTTACGGCGCGAGGATTTCACTGGTCGTCGGGATTCTCGCGGTTTTAATCGGGCTCGTTATCGGGGTCTTTCTTGGATTGGTTGCAGGCTATTCGGGAGGATTGGTCGATCTGCTTATCTGCAAAATCATCGATATTCTGATGTCGTTTCCAATGCTCCTTTTGGCGATGGCCATCGTTGCGATTCTCGGGACCAGTCTCGTGAACTCTATTTTGGCAGTCGGGATCTCGAGCATCCCCAGATTTGCCAGACTGGCAAGGGGGCAGGTCCTGGCATTGAAGAATACCGAGTTCATCGAAGCCGGGAGAGCATTGGGGTTGAGTCCGGGCCGAATCGTGTTTTTTCACTTGTTTCCTAACATTCTTTCGTCGATTGTGATCATGGGGACGTTGTACATAGCCACAGCCATCATTATGGAGTCGAACCTGAGTTTTCTGGGACTCGGAGCTCAGGCCCCGACCGCTACCTGGGGCGGCATGATCAGCGATGGGAGAGCATTTTTACGCTCTTCGCCCTGGGTAAGCACTTTTCCGGGAATAGCGATTGCTTTGAGCGTCCTCGCATTCAATATGCTTGGCGACGGATTGCGGGATGCCCTCGACCCGAAGCTTAAAATGGAACGGTAGTAAGTTTTTTTTGAGGAGCGACATGGGACCTGCAGAGATGCGCGACAAATTTATTATCGTCGAGGGCCATCGTGACGTTTATGAGCTTCTTTACAGACGCTCGCTGGCGGAGGAAAACCCGCTTCGAAACGCTATTGCACCGCGGCTGATTCGAGACGGGATTGACGCGTGTGTTTATGCCATCTGCGGGGATTCCTATGCCCACTCGCAAAACACCGGCAGATATTTGGAGACCGCGTTTGAGAACATCGACATTTTTCTGGAGGAGATGGCCCAGTCCGATGGCA
>JACQUW010000038.1 GCA_016210115.1 Deltaproteobacteria bacterium
CCATTGGGTTGAGACGGACGGGGACGCCGCTCACCCAAAACGTTAGCCATCTAGAGGCTTGTCGCAGGTGGAAGGGAACGCCGGGATGGTGTAGCATTCACCCAGAGGAGAAGATCATGGAAGCCAAAGAGACTGTACGAGCCCTCCTGAATCGGCTCCCCGATGATTGCAGCCTGGATGAAGTTCTGTACCACGTCTACGTGCTGCAGGAAGTTGCCAAGGGCCGGGCCGATGTCGAAGCAGGTCGGACACTGACGCATGCGCAAGTGGCGGAACAGCTTCGCAGGAAATGGCGACGGACCACCGAGAGGTAATCTGGACGCAACGGGCTCGCGATGCTCTCGATGAAGCCGCGGCCTACGTCGCGCAGGACTCTCCTGAGGCGGCCGTGAACCTTGTGGAGCGTGCCTTGGGTGCCGCCGAGTCGCTGACTACCTTGAGTGAGCGGGGCCGCATTGTGCCCGAACTCAACGACCCCACAGTGCGGGAGACTTTCGTTTACAGATACCGGCTAGTGTACGAGATTGTTCCCACCCAGGTAACTGTGCTCGGTTTCATTCACGGGGCGCGCGATTTCAACCTTTGGTGGCGCGGCGAATGACACAAGGCTAACTCATTGGGTTGAGAAGGACGCTAAGAGGCCGAACGCAAAACCAGAGCTAAAGCCGCGCTCGCGATCCTCAGTGACCGCATCAGAACTGACGTTCGTAGTCGTCGTGGCTTCCAACCCAGAACCAGGTCACCGTGTCACCTCCCATAATACCTAAAGCACGATAACCTCGTGTGACACGCACCGACCAAACGCGCTCTTCTTAATGGACGCACTTAAAGTGTAATGACGGATGGAACGGCGAGTCACGCCAAAGCTGGAAGGACTTTTTGGCAGCCCGCTTAAGCTCCTCTGGCAGGGCTTGATAGGCTTCCCAAAAGCTCGGCAGCGTTTGGGATTTCACAGTTTGCCGTAATCCATTTCGCCTGCCTTTCCCGCAGCGACCTCCTTGCGCGCCTTGCGGGCGGCAGCAACGAGGCCAGCTTTCTTCCGCTCACAATCCTCTCCTGAGCGTTTTCCGGTAGGGACTCGAGCATTTTGACCACTGTTTCCGTCGTTTTACTCATGGTGACTCCTATCAAAAAACCAGTTTACCAAACACGGCGTTGTACTTCCACCTGATATTGGAACCAGGCGGGCTGTGGTCAAAATCGTAAGGTGTGACCGGATCGGAAGACTCAGCCGTCGGTTGGGGGCGGCCGTGTTCGGAGACGGCTCGGGCCAGGCATGATATTTGACATTGTCATACGTTAGATGCTCTCGTGCGGCTCAATCCAGAATGTTGCCCGTCCAGAGTTCTTTGAGAAAATGGGTTTGGCAGCACGATATCCGTGTCGTGGTGCCGGATTGCATAACCACCCCTACGCCCCAAGCTAACGCCAGTTTGCGATCTCGGTCCAAATCCTCTGCTTTCTTGCCCTTGGCCATGTCAACAGCCTCGCGGGCGTAGTCCAGCATATGTTTCAGACGCACGAGAGGGTCACGCCTCGACATAGACGACCTCTGCCTCGGCCAGAACCTCCTCACGGAAGTGCTTGCTCAATGACTTGGGCGTGTTGATATCTATCCTGCGGCCTCCGAGAAGTCCTGAGAGCTCCTGTTCCAGGTCGTAGAGCTTGAATAAGCCCACTCTAGCATCCGGCTCAAATTCAACTAAAACATCCACGTCGCTCTTCGGCCCAAAATCGTCCCTTAACAAAGAACCAAAGAGCGAAAGCTTGCGAATGCGGTGGCGCCGGCAGAAATCCGCAATCTCGCTTTTTGATATGGGAACGTTTTTAGTCAACACGGCGGATCCTCTTCTTGCGATACTTTTATTGTTTTTACCATAACGCGCTGTCAACAAATAGAGCCCCCGCCTCACCGGGGATACTTGTAATTCGTCCAATAGGAAATCGCCTAAGTCAGTGCCGTAAAGACAACGAGTCATAATTCTTGCAGGTCTGGCGCGGGCCAAAAAGGAAAACGGGCTTGTGCTTGACGGTCTCCCGGAGATTGAGAATCCGTTTATACATATCGGCAACTCTATTGCCAGATTTTTCATAAAATCCGGCAAGTCTGATGCCGGATTTCATAACCACCCTACACCCCGCGGAACCGCCGGTCGTGGGTCTCGGCCAACAGCCATGGATTGACCTCTGTGGTGCGGCGGCCGGTGAGGACACGCGCAACTTCGCCCCCATGGGTTTGGCAGCCAAGGTAGGACCCATGAGTTAGCCGCGGGCGTGGCATCTGATGTTACGGAGCTCATCTCCGTTCGTGGTGAGCCCATTGTCTTCGCTCAAGGCAGACTTGCGGGACCATGAACGGAAATTGCGACACAGTCTGTTGCGGGAGAAGAAAGGATGAGGGGGTATCCATCGCTCACCGTCACCTTAGTCCTCTCCCGTCGAGGGAGAGGACTAAGGCTCGCACAGCGGAACGTCTCATTTGTAACAACTGTGGAATATCGGTAAAAGAACTGCGACATTGGGAACCGGCTCCGCGAAGCGGTGCCTGTCCCCGAGCGAGGCGTGCTCCTTGACGTCGCCAGTCCATTCGCTGTATTTTGCGCGCAATTAATTTTGGTTGCCTTGAAGAGTGCAAGAGGTGGCTGATATGAGACTTCCTCATAGAGACGCGATTCGGTTGGGCCCGACACCTTACGAAGACTTTTTGGAAAAGGAAGGCATTCCGGTTATTCGGGGCTATTTCTTAGAGGACCTGAAAACCGTGGAGCTTAGTCCGTGGAAGCGGATGGGAGTCTCCGGTTGCTATCTCAACATGGGAGACCAGCAGGAGACGGACGCCTATATCTGTGAGATACCGCCCGCGAGCCAGACCTTACCCCAACGCCACCTGTTCGAAACCCTTGTTCACATCGCGGCTGGAAGGGGAGCGACGACCGTGTGGCACGAGGAAGCGCCCAAGCAGAGCTTTGAATGGAGCGCCGGGGCGATCTTCGCGATTCCGCTCAATGTCTCTTACCAACATTTCAATGTATCCAAGGACGAGCCGGTTCGTTTTCTGGCCGGGACCAATGCCCCGCATATAATCAATCTCTTTCACAACGAAGATTTTATCTTCCGCAATCCGTTCCAGTTCCGCGATCGGTTCCGCAACGATCCGGACTATTTTCGCGAGAACAAAAGGCTGACCGTGCGCAGTTGGGAAACGAACCTGATCCCGGACGCCAATTCATTTGTCCTCGACGACTATCCCATGAAAGGGAAAGGAGTGCGCATCATGCGGTTCGGGCTGGCGGGTACGACCTACGGCTGCCATGTCCAGGAATTTTCGGTCGGCAGCCGCAGCACGTTTCACCGTCATGGACCGGGCGCGATGGTCACGGTCACTCAAGGGACAGGCTTTGCGATGGTCTGGCGCGAAGGCGAAGAGCGCCAGCGCTTCGAGATTCGTCCCGGATCGATTTATTCGCCCGGCGATCTCATGTATCACGGCCACTTTAATACCGGCCACACGACGATGCGCCATTTCGCCATGCGCGGCAGAAGCCCGAAGTACAGCCAGGATCGGTACCGCACGTCTCTCCATGATATGATTCCTTTCGATGAAGAGCCCCCAGATATTCACCCTGAGTATTTGCGGGAGCTTGCCAAAAACGGAGTCGCGACCGAGATCTCGGTGGTCGAAGAATAGATTTAGAGAAAAAGCTGCGGAGAAGAACTATGGAACTTTCCTATGATGACTTTCGGGGCTTTGTAGAGCAGGCAAAAAAAGTAAGCGACTGGCGTCTGATCGAGGGAGCTGACTGGAATACGGAGATCGGCGCGCTGGTTGAATCGACCGCCGAACTCGTGCCCCAACCGCCTATGCTCATATTCGACCGGATCAAAGACTACCCACCGGGCTTCCGCGTCGTGAGTTTGCCGTATGCTGCTTATAAGCGCGTTGCCCTGGCGCTGGGTTTGCCCGTCGATAAAAGCAAGCTCGAGATCTTGCGTCTGGCCGCGCGAAAGATCACCACCGCAAAGCCGATTCCCCCCAAGGTCGTCCAGGATTCCCCTTTGTTAGAAAACGTGATGAACGGCGATAACGTCGATCTTCTAAAATTCCCGGCGTTGCGCTTTCACGAGAACGACGGCGGGCGCTATTTCGGACCGGGGGGCGGACTGATCAATGCCGATCCCGAGACGGGCTACGTCAATACGGGAACCTATCGGATGCAGCTCCACGACCGGAATCATCTCGGGTTATGGATGAGTCCCGGGCAAAACGGCCGCCAGATCTGTATGAAATACTGGCAGCAAGGGAAGAGTTGCCCCGTGGCGGCGAGTTACGGGCAGCACCCGCTGGTGTTCATGCCCTCTTACACGAAGCATCCTTATGGCTGCTCGGAGATGGAGATTTCGGGCGGGCTGATCGGCCGGGCGCTGGAGGTCGTAAAAGGGCCGATAACCGGCTTACCCATCGCGGCAAGCTCAGAAATCGCCATCGAAGGGGAAGTCCCTCCGCCTTTAGAAGAGGCGCGAGATGAAGGGCCGTTCGGCGAGTGGCCGGGGTACTACTCCGGCGGGACAATCGGCACCGGCGAGCCCCAGCCTGTCATCAGGGTGAAAGCGATTTACTATAGAAACAATCCGATTCTGGAAGATGAGGCTCCACTGTGGCCCGGCGCCGTTAAAATGGATTTGCACATCTCAGCGGGTGTGCTGTGGGACCAGTTGGAGAGCGCGGGGATCCAGGACATTGTCGGAGTCTATAACCATACGTCATACCTCTCGGTTGTCGCTATCCGGCAGAGGTACGCAGGGCACGCCAAGCAAGCGGGGCTCGCGGTATTGAGCTGCTCGGCGGGCGCGCGCAATGGGCGGTACGTGGTTGTCGTTGACGAGGACATAGACCCCAGCAATCTCAAAGAGGTCCTGTGGGCGATGATGACGCGCGTGGATCCCAAGACCAATATCGAGATCATCGACGGCTGCTGGAGCACGCCGCTGGATCCCCGGATGCCGCCCGAAAAAAGGGAAAGCCGGGACCATACGAACAGTAGAGCGGTTTTCTACGCGGTCAGGCCTTTCCACTGGCGCGATAAATTCCCGCAGGTCAGCCGCTGCAGCCGTGAGCTGCGCGACAAGACGGTTGAAAAGTACAAGGACGTCATCCCGTTTCCGAAAATCTGAATAGGAAAACGTCGGAAGGAGCGAATTGCTCCACGGGGAAATTCCCAAAACCTCCCTATGATAAGAGAATTTCTGTTACGCTACACTGGCATTATCCAATAGTTGCGTTCCTGCCTTAGGCCACAGGGCCCAATCTGGTTCCGCTTGATTAGCCTTCTTGGGCGTATATTATATTATTCGAGCCCGACAACCGCAGGCAGGAGACCTCCATGAATGCTGAAGGTTCAACTATCCGGGTCGTAGGCATCGGCGCATCGGCCGGCGGGATGGATGCGCTAAAAGAGTTCTTCGCCGAGATGCCGTCTGCCAGTGGTCTTGCCTTCGTCGTTATCCAGCACCTGGACCCGGCCCACGTGAGCTATATGGCGGGCCTTCTGGCCAAATGTACAGCCATGAATGTAGTCCAGGCCGAAGATAGGATACCCGTCGAAGCCGACTGCGTCTACACCATCCCTCCCGGGAAATTTCTATTGATCAGAGACGGCATACTGCGTCTGACTGAGGCGGTAAAACGCGACGGCTTGCGGATGCCGATCGACTTTTTCTTTCGCTCTCTCGCCCAGGACCAAGGCGAGAACGCGATCGCCGTGCTTTTTTCGGGCAGCGGCTCGGACGGAACGCTGGGGATCAGGGAGGTCCGGGGAGCGGGCGGGGTGGTTTTTGTCCAGGACCCTAAGACCGCGCAGTTCGACTCGATGATCGAGAGCGCCATAGCGACGCAGGCGGTAGACTACGTGCTGCCTGTACGCGAAATACCCGGCGCGATTCTCCAATATGTGCAACGAACCGGCACCGAGCCAGCCAGCAGACCCGAAACCATCACGCAGGAGGGCCATACCGGCGCGATTCTCGATTTGCTGGTGAGTGAAACTAAAGCAGATTTTCGTTGCTACAGGAAAGGCACGATCCAACGCCGCATCCAGCGCCGCATGGGCCTCAACGGCGTGCAAGATATCTCCGATTACTATCGCTTGCTGTGCGAAAATCCTGGCGAACTGGCGAGGCTTTCAAAAGACATGCTGATTGGGGTTACGAGCTTCTTTCGGGACCCGGAAGCATTTGAGGAGCTGCACGAAAAGGTCATCACGGTCCTGGTTCAAGAAAAGAGCAGTAACAACCTCTTACGGGCATGGATTCCAGGGTGCGCGACGGGCGAGGAGGCCTATTCCATTGTCATTTTGCTCATGGAGGAAATGGCTCGGGCGAGGAAAACCTTTAGCCTGCAGATCTTCGCGTCGGACCTTGATCGCGAAGCGCTGAAATATGCGCGTGAGGGGATATACCCCGAAAGCATCACCGCCGATTTGTCCGAGGAGCGCCTGGCGCGGTTCTTCGTCAAGAAAGACGGCACTTACCAGATTGCTAAACAGGCACGAGAAGTCGTTACCTTCGCCGAGCACAACGTGATCTTCAACCCGCCGTTTTTGAAGATGGACTTGATCAGTTGTCGCAACCTGCTGATTTATATCGAGCCTGAGATACAAAAGAAGGTTCTCAACCTTCTCGCGTTCGCCCTCAACCCGGGCGGATATCTGTTTTTGGGCAAGTCCGATACTGCGGTTGAGCAGAGCGATTTGTTCGAGCCGGTCTCCAGGAGCGCGCGGATTTACCGCCGCAAGCCGTCCATCGCCGTGCCTTTTGTTAATCTCCCATTGAGATCTGGAGCGCCGCTCCGACCCGCCAGAGCCGAAGATCAGCACCCGATCAAGCTATCGGATCTCAACCAGCAGGTGCTGCTGAAGCATTTTAACGCGAGCATTGTCCTGGTCAATGAAAATGGCGGAATCATGCATTTCTATGGGCCAAGCCATAAGTACCTGGCGCACCCGTACGGCGATGCCAACCTGAACCTGTTTGAGATGATCGAGAAAACGCATTCTTCGATGCTCCGCCTGGCGGTCGAAAAGGCAGCCCGGGAGAATCAGCCGGTCAGCCTGCAAGCCCTTGAACTTAGCCGGGAGGATGCCAGCCAGTCCGTGAATGTAACGGTCATGCCGGTCATAGAGCCCAAGTCGGGTAAAAGACTGCTTGCCGTTATTTTTGAAGACGCGCGGCCGCCGGACGAGGCTTCCCCTGCCAGTGCCCGGGAAACCGAAAGCCGGGACAGCGATCTCATAGCCCGGCTCGAAGCCGAAAATAAGTCCCTGAAACAGGAGATCCAGGCCACGATCGATGGTTTCCAAACCACCCATGAAGAGCTCATGGCCGCCAATGAGGAGGTCATGGCGATCAATGAAGAGCTACAGTCGACGAACGAAGAGCTGGAAACGTCAAAGGAGGAGTTGCAATCCGTTAACGAGGAGTTGGTTACGGTCAATAACCAGCTCAGTGAAAAAGTCGAAGAAATCAACAAGATCAATGACGATTTAGCTAATTTTCTGAATTCCTCCGAAGTCGTCACGCTCTTTTTGGACAGGAGATTTTGCATCCGCCGTTTCACGCCTTCGGCGACGAAGTTGATGAACTTGATCTCCCTGGATGTGGGCCGTCCGGTCAGCCATATCTCGAACGAATTGATCGATGTGGACCTGATATCCATAGCCGATAACGTGCTCAAAAATCTGGCTCCCTTTGAAAGAGAAGTGCGGAGCTCCGATGGCCTCTGGTACATCCTGCGCTGCATCCCCTATCGCACGCTGAGCAACGTGATCGACGGCGTGGTTTTTACGTTCACCGAAGTAAGCCGCCTGAAGCATTCGGAAGAGGCGATGACGGAGGCGCGAGATTATGCCGAGAACATCATCCACACGATTCGGGAATCCCTGCTCGTGCTGAATCCTGAACTGAAGGTTGTGTCGGCCAACCGGGCGTTTTTCAAGACCTTCCAGGTATCGCCGGAGGAAACGCAGGGCCGTTCCGTCTATGAGCTGGGAAATCACCAGTGGGACATTCCCGGGCTGCGGGCGTTGCTGGAGGAAGTCCTCCACCGCGACGGGCATTTTGAGAACTTCGAGGTGGAGCATGTTTTTCCGGCGATCGGACCAAGGATTATGTCGCTTAACGCCAGAAGGATCTCTCATAAAGAGAATCACGATGTCCGATTAATACTGATAGCGATCGACGATGTCACCGAGCGCAGGCGGGCAGAGGCGGAGCGCAAAAAGCTGGAAGAGCAGCTTGTTCAAGCGCAAAAGATGGAAAGCATAGGGACTCTTGCGGCCGGCATTGCCCACGACTTTAACAATATTCTGAACATCATCCAGGGTTACGCCTCTGTTCTCACCGGGGACGGCGCTAAAAACGAAGAGATCGCGGAAAGCGTTAACGCGATCACCGACGCAACCCGGCGGGGCGCTGCCATCGTGCAGCAGCTTTTGACCATCGCCCGTAAGACACAAGCCAAATTCGAACCAACCGATGTCAATACGCTCCTCGACAAACTGTCGCATTTGCTCCGCGAAACGTTTCCGAAAAATATTGAGGTGGTCGGGCAGTTGAATCGTGATCTCCCTCCCATTATGGCCGACTCGAACCAAATTACCCAAGTACTCCTGAATATTAGCCTGAATGCGCGCGACGCGATGCCGAACGGCGGCAGGCTGACGTTCAAGACCGAAGCGGCCGACGGGAAAAGCCTGCAAGCTGATGGCGCGGCGGCAGAGCGGTACGTTTGTATTGAGATTAAAGATACCGGCATCGGAATGAGCGAAGAGATTCAAAGCCGAATTTTTGAGCCCTTCTTCACGACGAAACCGATCGGTCAGGGAAGCGGCTTGGGGCTCGCGGTGGCTTATGGCATTGCGAAAAACCATGGCGGCCTTATTCAAGTCGAGAGTGAACCGGTCCATGGAACGACCGTGCGTATCTATTTGCCGGCCGCCTCCTCTGGAAGTTCGCGTGATGTGGCTGCACATCAGGCCCGTTTTACTGAAGGCAAGGCCAAGAGGCCTTTGCCTAGAGATCGCCCTTAGGCTCTTCGACTATCCTTAGGACAGCCTCCGGGCAGGACAGGTTTGCAGAAAGCTTCCGCGCCCTCAGGGATTTTTCCTCGCCGAATTAGGGTGATTACCTTATTGCCCGCCTCCGCGATGCTGCTTATTTCATAAAAGTCAAAGTGTGCACGCGCCTTATATTGCGATGCTCTTGGTCACGACGTTGATTCTGGTAGCGCTGCTTTTTATCGGCGTTTTTGCATCTGTCGCCAGGGAAATGGACCGCGCGCTCGACCAGACGCAGGAGTAAATCCGGCCGTCAGGTCTTGTATGCCGTGGCAGCATGGAGTTCTCAATTGCGTACAGAACTTCTTTCCCTCTTTCTTATTAAACGTATCTGCTCCCTCACAGAAAATTCGCCGGCGTTTACGAGTCCAGATCTGCAAGCCTGCGGACGGTCATCAAAACCCGGTACGACGGGCGAGCGAATGGGCACGGCTCAAATGTGTAAGCGTTGATGTTGATTTGGAGGATATTTTATGGAGGTTTCAAGACGTGACTTTCTCCGAATCTCCTTTGCGGCCGCCAGCGGAACGGCGCTCGGAGGGCTGCTCGGCTCAGGGGTTAACCTGACGCCCGTAATGGCCCGGGCGCAGGAGCTCAGGATCAAAGATGCCAAGGTGACGCCCAGCGTCTGTCCTTACTGCTCGGTAGGGTGCGCGACTCTCGTTCACACGGTAAACGGTAAAATTATCAATATCGAGGGCGATCCGCGCAGCCCCCACAACGAAGGGACGCTCTGTCCGAAGGGAGCGGCGATCTTTCAGCTCCACGTGAACCCGAATCGTCCGACCCAGGTGCTTCACCGCGCCCCGGGCGCTACCGATTGGGAGGTCTGGGACCTCGACCGCGCGATGAACCGGGTCACCGAGCTAATCAAGAAAACCCGCGATGAGACTTTTATCGAGAAGCTGCCCAACGGGAAGCTCGTGAATATGACACCCGCGATCTTTTCCCTTGGCGGCGCCACGCTCGAAATCGAGTTCAATCACGTTCACCAGAAGCTCATGCGCGGGCTCGGCATCGTCGCCATCGAGAATCAGGCGCGTATATGACATAGCTCCAGCGTCCCCGGTCTGGGGACCAGGTTCGGCCGCGGCGCTGCCACCCTTTATCCGAGGAGCATGGCAGACTCGGACTGCATCGTCGTGATGGGTTCCAACATGGCAGAGAATCACCCGGTCGCCTTTCGCTGGCCTATGAAGGCGAAAGTGGAGCATGGCGCCAAGCTAATTCATGTCGATCCCCGTTTTACCCGTACCAGTGCGATGGCGGACATCTATGCCCCGGTCCGGGCGGGATCGGATATCGCTTTTTTGGGCGGCATCATTAATTACGTGCTCAACAGCGAAAAATGGAACCAGGACCCTTTCTTCAAAAGTTGGGTCGTCAATTATACAAATGCCGCGACAATCATCTCCGAAGACTTCAAAGACACGGAAGACCTGAATGGTGTCTTCTCGGGTCTCATCGAATACAAGGGCGGCTTAACCGAATGGCCCTTCAATGGTTTTGTCGGGGAGTACGACGGCAGAAGCTGGCAGTACGCCCGAACCAAGGTCGGCGCGACAGGCGAAATGGCCGCGTACACGGCCCGGGCAGGCGAGACCCAAGTCACAACAGGCCCTGAAGGGACGAAGTCGCCAACGACGAAGCCAGGCACGAAACCGCCGCAGGGGCCGCCATTCGAGGGGCTGGTCAAATCGCTGGTAAAACCGCCGCCGCTGCGCGACGAAACACTGCAAAATCCTCGAACGGTCTTTCAGATAGTAAAGCGTCATTTCAGCCGCTATACGCCCGAGGTGGTTGAGAAGACCACCGGCTGCCCCAAGGAGATTTTTCTGAAAGTCGCCGAGGCTATTCTGGCCAATTCCGGGGCCGACCGGACGACTTCCTTCGCTTATGCGGTTGCATGGACGCAGCATACCTACGGCGTCCAGATGATCGGCTGCTGCGCGCTGCTGCAGCTTCTTTTGGGGAACGTCGGCCGCCCCGGCGCTGGCGTCATGGCGCTCCGGGGGCATGCCTCGATTCAGGGCTCGACGGACATCCCTACCCTCTACCATTCGATCCAGGGCTACATGACAGCGCCGACCGCGCTCAAAAAACATGAGACGCTCCAGGATTATCTCGTGGCTGAAACGGTGCCGACGGGCTGGTGGGGTAACATGCCGAAATACATGATCTCTTACCTCAAGTCGATGTACGGGGAGGCGGCCACCAAGGAGAACCAGTTCGGCTATGATTGGCACCCGAAAATTCTCGGCGATCACTCCCATCTGCCGATGTTCGTCGCAATGAACAACGGCAAGGTGAAGGGAATGCTTTGCATCGGCCAGAATCCGGCCACCTCATTAAATGCCCGGCTGGAGCGAGCGGCTTTGAGAAAGCTCGAGTGGCTGGTCGTGAAGGACAACTGGATCCAAGAAACGGCGAGCTTCTGGAAAAACGCCCCCGAGATCAAGAGCGGCCAGTTTAAGCCCCAGGACATCAAGACGGAAGTCTTTTTCTTGCCCGCCACTCAGGTCGCCGAGGTGGACGGCACCTTCACGAACACGCAGCGGTTGCTGCAGTTCCATCATAAGGCGGCCGAAGCGCCAGGGGACTGCCGGTCGGACACGTGGTTCAGCTACGAGCTGGGCAAGCGGCTGAAAAAACTCTACGCCAACTCGAAGTTGCCGCGTGATGAGGGTTTTAAAAATCTCGTCTGGGATTACGAGCACGAGCAGGAGCACGAGCGCAAGAGAGGCGAGCCCTCGGCGTTGAAGGTCCTGAAGGAGATCAACGGCTTTTTCACGGACGATCCGAAACGGCACGTGGCGGGCTTCGCGGAGCTGAAAGACGATGGCTCGACTACATGCGCGTCTTGGATTTATTCGGGCGTTTTTCCGGCGCCGGATAAGAACCTCGCGGCCAGACGCACACCGGATCCGCCCGGCCAGACCGGCGCCCACCTTAACTGGGGCTGGGCCTGGCCATCGAACCGCCGGGTCATGTATAACCGCGCGTCCGCCGATCCGCAGGGGCGTCCGTGGAGCGAGAAGAAGAAGTGGGTGTGGTGGGATGCAGAGCAGAAGAAGTGGGTTGGCTACGATGTGCCTGATTTCCCGGCGACAAAGGCGCCGAATGATAAAGCAAAGCCTGGCGCCACCGGCATGGATGCGCTGCCAGGCACCGCTCCTTTCATAATGCGACCGGACGGTCTCGGCTGGCTTTATGTGCCCGCCGGATTAGTCGATGGTCCGCTTCCAACGCATTATGAGCCGGCCGAGTCGCCGGTCCAGAATCCGCTTTACAAGCAGCAGACCAGCCCGGTGCTTAAGTACTGGAAGGATGCGGGCAATCCGCTGGCGAAGGTTGGGGACCCCGCCTATCCGTACATTATTACAACGTACCGACTGACCGAGCATTACCTGGCGGGGGCGATGAGCCGCTGGAACCCATGGCTCACTGAGCTTCAGCCTGAGCTCTTTATCGAGATAAGCCCGGAACTGGCGCAGGAAAAAGGCATCAAAAATCTCGATTGGGTCAAGATCTCAAGCCCGCGAGCGCAGATCCGCGCCAAAGCGCTCGTTACCCGTCGAATGCGGCCTTTCGTCATAGACGGCAAGACGATTCATCACGTTGGCATGCCGTGGCACTGGGGCTACGAGGGTATCTCCAGGGGGGATGTCGTGAACGAGCTGACTGCAATGGTCGGCGATCCGAACGTCACGATTCACGAGGGGAAAGCGTTCGTATGCAATGTCGAAAAGGCATAGCCTTTTCGAATGGCAAATTGCAGATCTCAAATTTCAAATACCGGCTGAGATCTGAGATTTGAGATTCGCGACGTAAGGAGCGAGTTATGGCTGAGCCAATGGGATTTTACACGGATACCACGGTCTGCATCGGCTGCAAGGCGTGCGAAGTAGCGTGCAAAGAATGGAATCAACTCCCCAGCACAAATGGCGGCGTCAACACGTTGAGCGGGGACAGCTATGATAATACGAGGCGCCTCGATGGGATCCACTGGCGGCACGTCAAGTTCGTTGAGCAGTTCACGGAGGATCGGAAGGACGGACGTTGGTTGTTGATGAGCGACGTTTGCAAACACTGCGTGCGGGCTCCATGTCTCGAAGTCTGCCCGACAGGCGCGATCATCCGGACCGAGTTCGATACGGTGGTGATTCAGTCGGACGCGTGCAACGGCTGCCGGGACTGCATCGCGGCCTGCCCGTTCGGCGTGATCGATATCAACCCGGTCTCCGGCACCGCTCAGAAGTGCACGCTTTGCTACGATCGGATGCAAAACGGTCTTGAGCCTGCCTGTTCCAAGGCCTGCCCCACCGATTCCATCCAGTTTGGAACGATCCGAGAGCTGCGCGAGCGGGCGAACCGCCGAGTGGCGCAGCTACACCAGGTGGGCGAGAAGCGCGCCTATCTTTACGGCGCGGATGATAAGATGCTGGGAGGCCTCAACTCGTTTTACCTGCTCGTCGACAGGCCGGAAGTCTACGGTTTGCCTCCCGATCCGAAGATGCCTACGCGCAACCTCACATCCGGTTCGCTGTTCTCTTTTCTCGGGGCTTTTCTGGTCGGCATCATGGGGGTTATCAATTTTCGAAATCGCGGCGCCAGGGAACCAATCGAGGAGGAGCGAATATGATAACGGCTCCGTCAAGTACGTATTTTACGGCTCCGCCCCACTGGGAGTGGCTGGTCGTCTTTTATTTTTTCGTCGGTGGACTCGCCGGCGGCTCTTATTTCTTGGCCGCGCTGATCGACCTCTTCGGCCGATACCAGGACCGTCCGCTTGCGCGCCTGGGTTACTACATAGCGTTTCCTTGCGTGATCTTGAGCGGGTTGCTGCTGATCTTTGACCTGCACCGGCCGGAGCGCTTCTGGCATATGCTGATCGAGTCCAACACCCTGCAGCCGATGTTCAAATTGTGGTCGCCGATGTCAATTGGCTCCTGGGCTCTTCTCATATTCGGCTTCTTCTCTTTCGTCTCATTCCTTGGGGCGCTTGCCGAAGTTGACCGTTTCCGGTGGTGGCCTGGCGCAGTGCGAACGCGCCCTCCTGGAATCCTGGGAGCGCTCTTTTCAATGATCGGCGGGCTTTTCGGCTTTTACGTCGCGGGGTACACGGGAGTCCTGCTAGCCGTAACCAACCGCCCGATCTGGTCTGATAGTCCTTTGCTCGGCATGCTTTTTATCGTTTCGGCCGCATCCATTTCGGCAGCGCTGATTCTTCTGCTGGCGGACAGGCTCGATTTCACACCTCCCGGAGTGGTTTCGCTTCATCGGATGGACGCCTGGGTCCTGGTGCTCGAATTCATTGTTCTCGTCGCTTTCCTCGTTTCCCTGGGTCCTGTCTTTCGCGCCTGGCTGAATGCGTGGGGTCTGCTCCTTTTGTTCGGGGTGATTATTCTGGGAATGCTGCTTCCTCTCGCGCTCTACTGGCGCAGAGAACCTCTTGTCGGCCGATTCAATCTTTCTAACGCCACTGCGGCCGCCGTCCTTGTGCTTGTGGGAGGTTTTATTCTCCGCGTGGTAATTGTCTTTTCGGCTCAAGGAGTTTGAGATGAGAGGCCTGGTTGTCATGGCGCTCATTTTGGCTGTCCTCATCGGCTGCGCGAGTCCTGAAGCAACCCGAAAGCGGGCCGGTGGTCCCGGAGCGGACGTGGGGAACAGGACGAAGATCGTTCAGATACATGAAGGCTCAAAGCCGTTCGACAAGACTCCTCAGATCATCCACAGAAAGCATACCGCCTTTGCGGCGGTGCGGGGAGAGAGCTTGGCCGCCAATGATGTCATCGATAGAAACCAGCGTACAAAATCTCAGCCGTGATTACCCGGAGTGGAAGCCCTGGCTCACCGTGGTCGAGGCGGTCTTGAAAGAGGCAACGGATCCCGAGTGGGAGCGGTTTGTCCCTGAACCGGCTCGCGAGCAGGAAAAAAGCCCGCTTTTGGCTCGAGCGGAGATTTCAATTGAAGTGGATTGGGGCCGCGGGTGGGTCAAGCGCCTGATGCGCTCGGCCTACAAGTGTGGAACCTCCAAAATGGCCACCCTTAAGCCGGTTGTCAGCTCCTCCCTTGATATTCCCGTCCTGTTCCAGGCTTCACTTTGCCTGCACGGGGATCGGCTCCAGACCATCGCCATCGATCTCGGCGTTGACCCTTACGCTTTCCGCGCCGTGGCGGAACTGATCGCAGTGCCTTTCCTTCAGGCTTGCGATCGCCGCTGGACATCTACCGCATCCGAGCGATGGGCGGAAGGATACTGTCCCGTATGCGGCGCGTGGCCGGCGTTCGCCGAGTTGCGCGGGATCGAGAGAAGCCGCTACCTGCGCTGCGCCCGATGCGGCGGAGAATGGCGAAGCCACGTTTTGCACTGCCCGTACTGCGGCATGAATGATCATTCGCAGCTTGTGTCGCTGGTTCCCGAAGAAGGCAGCCGAACGCGCGCTATCGAGGCCTGCAGACGCTGCCTCGGATACGTGAAGAGCCTGACGACTCTACAGGCGACCCCACCGGCATTGATTATGGTTGAAGATCTCGCGAGCGTTGATCTCGACGTTGCCGCCGCGGACGGGGGTTACCGGCGCCTTGAGGGATCGGGATACAGTCTCGACGTTAACGTGTCGGACCGGAAAGGCCCGAGGCAGCGGTTTTTCCCCTGGAGGAATGGCAGTGTCCCATGAGAGTCTAAATTCGACGCGGCCCGCGGACGTCTGCCAAAATTTGCTTGCCGCGCTCGATGCGTCTGAAGGACGAAGGCGCAGGCGGAGGCGCGATACGACGCCTGATGCCATTGGGCTGGCGATCAAGCGGAGCCTGCTCGAGCGAGTCCTCGCAGAGGACCCAAACCCGGAGGCTTTTGAGGAATGGCTGCTCAATCAGTCGCTCGCGCACAATGGCGCTGAATCCGCCGGCGCGGTTTCCGCGATGGCAAGAATTGTTTTTGAGGAGTGGCGCATGGCCCATGCGCTGGAGGAGTTCAGGGTTTGGCTTGACCAAGGAGCGCCGTCCGCCGACGCCGATAACACTCCCTTGAACGAAGATAACAGCTTGGTTCTCTCTCGCGTGAGAGAGACTGTGTCAGAACAGAAATAGAGGGCGGAATCAAAAGATGCAATCCGATCCGATCACACCTGATGCCAGCGCCGTTGTCCTCGCCGGCGGGAAAAGCTCCCGCATGGGCCGCCCCAAGGCGCTGCTTCTTTTCGACGGCGAGCCGCTTATTGTTCATATCACGCGCGCGCTCCGGCAGTTCTTCGCCGAGGTGATTGTCGTAGCCGCGCCCCGGCAGGAGCTGCCGCCGCTGGCGACCGCCATCGTGCGCGACGAGGTTCCTTTTCAGGGACCGGTCGGGGGAATCTATTATGGCCTCACCGCGGCGAGCCGGGAAATTTCTTTTGTGACTTCGTGCGATGTCCCGTTTCTTAACCGAGCGTTGATTTCCCGTCTGGTGGCAGAAACCTCCAGGTGCGATGTGGCTGTCCCCGTTTGGGAGGGACGTTTTCAGCCGCTGCATGCCGTTTACCGTAAAACCGTGCTGCGGTTTCTCAAAGCGCAGCTCGATCGTGGGGAGCTGCGGCCTGTGTTTCTTTATGAGAAGGTGCGGACTCGTAAATTAGAAGAGGAGGAAATCCGCCGATTGGACCCGCGGGGCTTGAGCTTCCTCAACATGAATACGCCGGACGACTACGCCGGCGCTTTGAAACAGTGGCAGGAGCTTAAGGCTTCCGGTCAAGAGCCGGGGAATCATGACTCTCGCTGTACCGTTGAGTTATTCGGCTCAGCGCGCCTGCTCGCCAAAACGAGAGCGATTACTCTGCCCATTCCGCAACGAACAACTCTCAGCGAAGTCTTTGCGGCACTGGCGGAGAAACTCCCCGTCCTCGCAGGTAGGGTCATCGGCTCTGAAGAAGGCACGCTTTTGAGAGGCTTTGCCTGCAATCTCAATGGGCTGGAGTTTGTCCGAAATCCGCAGGTCACGGTCGTTCCGGGCGATAGGATCTTAATTTTTTCCGCCGATGCCGGAGGATGAGGCCGATGCATGGCTTTCACGGGCGGCTGCTCCATATCGATTTAGATTGCGGAAAGAGCTCCTGGCGGAACCTTTCGGAGTCGCGCTTTCAGGCCTATCTCGGCGGCATCGGCCTCGGTACGAGCCTCCTCTACGATTACGCGCCGCCCGGAGTGCAGCCTTTCTCTCCGGCCAACCCGTTGATACTGGCCAGCGCTCCCCTGGTTGGCACCGCTCTTACGACCACCGCAAAGTTCGCGGCGGTCACCAAATCCCCGCTGACGGGATTCATCGCGGATTCTCTCTCTTCGAGCTACTTCGCGCTGGAGCTTAAGCGCCTCGGCATCGATGCGCTCGTCATCACCGGCCGCGCCCCCTCTCTATCGTACATCGTGATCGATAATGGAGACCTGGAGATCAGGGAGGCTTATCAACTCAAGGGAAAAAGTCCAAGCGAGACGGAATCGTTGATCCGGTCAGAGCTGAACTCCCCATCCGTTCGCGTCGCGGCGATCGGCAAAGGGGGAGAGAACCGAGTCCGCTTCGCCACGCTAAGCAATGAAGGCCGGCATGCGGGCCGCGGCGGCGTCGGAGCGGTCATGGGAGCAAAGAATCTGAAGGCTATTGCTGTGCGCGGCAATCACAAGACATCGGTTGCCGATCCGCACGGTCTCAACGCGATCGCTGACTCTCTGCGCCGGCGAAGCCTAGGCTCGCTCACTGACAAATACCGAAGCGTCGGCACGGTCGCCAACCTCGCGGTGTTTAATCGTCTCGGCGTGCTGCCAACGCGCAACTTCCAGCAATCGACCTGCGAGGAGATCGAGGCTATTAGCGGTGAAGCGCTGACGGAAAGCAACTTCAGCCGGAGGCATGGTTGCGCGTCTTGTACGATCCGCTGCGAGCGGCTCTTTAAATCTTCCGACGGGCAGGAACAGCGATTGGAATATGAGACGTTGTTCGCCCTCGGGCCGCTCTGCGATATCAGAGAGCCGGAAGCGGTTTTGGAGGCCGCCCGGTTATGTGATTTTTACGGTCTGGATGTCATCAGCACCGGCGGAACGCTGGCCTGGGCGATGGAATGCGGCGAGAAAGGATTGCTTCCGGAAGCGCACGATCTTGGCTTGAAGTTCGGCCGGCCCGGCGCTGTATTCGACGCCATCGAGGCCATCGCCGAGCGAGAAGGTCTGGGTGACTTGCTGGCCGAAGGCTCGAGACGAGCGGCCCTCCAGACAGGCAGAGACAGTTTGTATTGGGCGATGCATGTCAAGGGTCTGGAAATGCCGGGATACGAGCCCCGCAGCCTGAAAACCATGGCCTTGGGCCTGGCTGTGAGCCCCCGCGGGGCCTGCCACAACCGTTCAGGGGCCTATGAAGCAGACTTCTCCGGTGAGGTCGACCGGCTGCGCGCCGATTCCGGCAGGGGCGCGCTGGTTGCGGCGTCCGAAGACTTCGCCGCAGTCTTGGATTCGCTGATTATCTGTAAGTTCCTGCGCAAGTGCTTCGATGATTTCTATCGCGAGGGAGCGGATCTCCTCAGCCGGCTGACCGGGTGGAGCTACTCGAGCGCCGATTTGCGACGCGCCGGCGAGCGGATCCACACGCTCAAAAAGCTTTTCAACATACGCGAAGGTTGGCAGCCTGAAGATGATCGGCTGCCCGAGCGCTTGTTGAGCGAGACCCTTCCAACCGGCGTGGCGCGCGGGGTCGGCCTTACATCCGGCGAGTTGCAGGAGATGATTCAAAGCTATTACCGTGCGAGAGAATGGGATCAAAACGGGTTCATACCAGAGAGGAAACTAACAGAGCTGGGAATCCTGCGTCCGTCACTGGTCAATGATCATGGATCAATGGCCATTGGTGCTTAGTCAATGGTCATTGGCGATTAGTCATTAGTCAATGGTTATTAGTCAATGGAAGCGCTGAGAGAAGAGGTATTGACTATTGACTATTAACTATTGACTATTGACTGAATTCTGGAGGAAGTCATGCCAACTGATGAGACCCGCCGGCTGCTCAAGGTGTTTGGCGTTGCGGTCACGGCATATGAGGACGCGGTTCACAAAAACGCGCCTCCCGAGGAATTGAGAAAAGCCGAGGGAGAGGTCCGGGCTCGCCTCGAAGAGATTGCAGCGCTAATCGAGCGACTCCGCGCGCGAAGCGAAGCGGTACAGTACAGACCGAGGGGCGAGCCTTGATGGAAGAGATTGCGGCCTCTGAGCCTCATTGAAGCGTCTGTTCTGGCCCTGCTCGAATGATTGAAGTCAACCTGCAGCGGCGATGGCTGTGATGCTCAGTTATCTCGCCACATCATTTTTGAACCTGCCACACAAACCTGTCAGACTGAATCGCAAGCTTCGACAGAGGGTTGGTTGAAGCCGGCCGATTCCTGAAATCGCGAAATGTCCCCTCAAGAACGAAAGCCCGGCCGCCTGCGAAATTGGCTTGCGCAGGGATTCAGCCGGGCAGAGGATGCCGTGTATATCGGGCTTGGGTTCATCCTTGCCGCGACGGCATTCACGCTTCTCATCACAGAAATGATTTTTTTCGCCGGCTACGTCTGGGCCGCGGCGCTGTCGGAGAATGTCGTTCTGTTGCTCGACCGAATCCTGCTGATCATCATCTTCGCGGAGCTCCTCTATACGGTCCAGGTCACCTTTCGCGAACACATCCTGCAGCCGGAACCGTTTCTGGTCGTCGGGCTGATCGCAGTGACGCGGCGGATTCTCGTCTTGACCGCCGAATTTTCGAAATTCGCGCAGGAGGGTGATCCGATCTTTCGCAACGCGATGATCGAGCTCGGCCTCTTGACGGTTTTGATCGTCGCCCTTGTCGTTTCGTTGCGCGTTCTGAAAGAAAAAGGAAAACTCGCCGAGCGAGCCTGATAGAGACCTGATGGAGAATACAGCTCATCTCCTGCCCTCACCGCAAGGCGGTCATTCAGCACACCGCGATCACAGGGTGTGACCTGAATCCTTTGACGCTCTTCTAAGACTTTATTGACAAGGTTGAAATTTTAAGTAAGTGTTAGCGGGTAAATTGGATTCTTCGGGGTAAAGGGAGGCACAATAGAGGGTCCTGGCTATTCCAAGGCTCGAGAGCGTAACGGGCGCTCATCGGGCTGCGAAAGACTCCGTGAGCGATGGCAACCCAAGACGGCGGCTTAGGCTGCCAACAAAGGAGGGAGACGGACATGGCTTACGATGTACAGCAACTGCTCAGCATGTCACAGGCCCAACTTGACGAGCTTTTCACCAAAAGTGCAGCCGGGGAGATTCCCGACGGCGAGGGAAAAGGAACTGCGATTGTCGCGCCCGGCACGACGTACACCCAGGAGATCGCCCACTTCATCAACCACTTCGGCTGGCAGGGGAAAATCTTCGATGCGAAGAAAGGCGTGTTGAAAAACCGGATTCTACCATTCGGACTCAGCGCGATCATCGCAAAGATTTACAAGGCCCCGAGCTGGCTCGACGGCAACGAGTGCATCGTTCTCGACTACTCCGACACCTCGCTCGTCGCGCAGTGGATTCGCGATGAAATCCGTCAAATCGGGCCGGGCCTGTATCTCGGTAAGGTCTACTGGGAAAAGAAGCGGCTGATCGACTTTGCCCTGAAGTTCTGACCAACGCTGCCACCCATGCGGGAAACCACCTCTCTCGAGGCTGTTTTCAATCCCGGCAGAGCAGACGACGTTTTTCCGATCGGCGCCCTTGCTTCGCTTGACGAGGCCGCCACGGATACGTCGGTGCGCGGGGCTTTATGACACCGCAATCCAGTTTTCTGGTTGTTGCTCCGATCGATCCGAGTCGGGAAGCAGACCTGAGAAAACTATTGGCCACGATGAATCACCGGCCTGGAGTGGTCAATCCGCAGAACAACACCGTCCCTTTCGGCCAACTCGACCGCTTGCATTTCGCCCGGTTTGCTATTCTGAACGATCAAAGTCTTAACGACATTCGCGCGTATGGAAGGCCGCCCCTGAATTTACCCCGGTCACTGGCATTTCTGGGCGACTTCGATGGCCTGGCGGCTGACTTTCTCCCGGAACTTGTCGCGCGCGCGGGCGACGGGCTGCGGCGCATCTTCTCTCATTGTCAGGGATTCCCGGCTAACGGTGAACTTTTACGCTGGATGCGAGAACACGAGCAGCCGCCTGCGGCCCTATACGTTAACTGGGTGGGACGCACGGTGCGCCAGATCCGCGAGGAGAGCGCCCTGCGGGACGCGTTGGTCGGTTACATCCAAGGCAACGGGGCCGCGGTGTCGGGCAGGCATCCGAAAGAGATCCGCGACGATCTGCGAAAATTCGTGGACGCTGAGACAAAAGCCGGACGGCTGACCTTGACGCCTCCGGAGCCGACGCCTTTGTCCTGGATGGCTCGAAACCTTTTCCACCTTGTGGGAGTGCCAATCGCCCTGGTGCTGCTTTCACCTTTGTTGGCGCTGTATCTTCCCTTTTTCATCGTGCAACTCCGCCGTCGCGAGCGCCAGGACCCGGAGATCGCGCCGCGGCCCGACGCGAGCCACATCATGCAATTGGCGCAGTTAGAGGATCACGACGTTACCAACCAGTTCAGCGCCCTCGGTAGCGTGAAACCGGGCTTGTTTCGCCGTTGGACGTTGACGTTCCTGCTTTGGGTTTTGGACTACACGACCCGGCACATTTTCAACCGCGGCCACCTCACGCGGGTCAAGACGATCCACTTCGCGCGCTGGGTTTTTCTCGACGGCAAGAAACGCCTCCTCTTCGCGAGCAATTATGACGGAAGCCTGGAGAGCTACATGGACGACTTTATCAACAAGGTCGCCTGGGGTTTGAATCTCGTCTTCAGCAACGGTGTGGGCTATCCTCGAACCCATTGGCTGATTTGCCAGGGCGCCAAGAACGAACAGAGGTTCAAGTATTATATACGACGACACGAATTGCCCACGGAGGTCTGGTACAACGCCCACCCGGGCCTCACTGCGTTTGACCTGGAAAGAAACACGCGAATCCGCGAAGGCATCGAAAAACCGTTCATGACGGACGCTGAGATCCGGGAGTGGCTGAAATTACTTTGACAGCGATGGGACCAGGGAGATCTCTGTGATCGACTATAGCGATGTGCAGGGTTTGGTGCGCTTCGGCTACCCCCGGATGATTGAGGCATGCTTTTTTTTGCTCAGGGTCGAGAGCCCTGCAGCCGCTCGCTCTTGGCTGAAGGATGTATCCATAACGACCGCAGAGAAGTTGGCGGAGCCGCCTAAGACTGCGCTTCACGTAGCCTTCACCTGCCAGGGACTTCGGGCGTTGGGTGTTCCGGAAGACATGATCAAGGGATTTTCTCCCGAATTTATCTCCGGCATGGCGGGCGAAGAAAGCCGCTCGCGCCGGTTGGGTGACGTTAAAGCCAACTCACCGGCGCGATGGCAGTGGGGCGGACCGGGGAATGAGCCGCATGTGCTCGTCATGCTTTATGCCGAACCCGGCCGCCTCGAAGGCTGGAAGCAGACGGTGAAGGGACCATTCTGGGATGCTGCATTTCAGGTGCTGCACTGCTTGCCTATTTCGAACCTGGATGGCGTGGAGCCGTTTGGTTTCGTCGACGGCATCAGCCAGCCGGAGATTGATTGGAATCGGGAGCGACAGTTGGACGGAAGCGATGAGCTCGAATATGGCAACCTTGTGGCCCTGGGAGAATTTCTGCTCGGGTATCCGAACGAATATGGGAAATACACCGACCGTCCAGTGGTTGATCCGAAAGATGACCCCGAGAACAAGCTGCGTCCGGCGGAAGACCAAAACGACAAGAGAGACGTGGGACTGAACGGCACCTATCTGGTTTTGCGACAATTGCGGCAGGATGTGCCCGGCTTCTGGCAGTTCCTCGATAAGCAGGCGAATTCAGATCCGGAAGAGCGTCGAAGGCTGGCCGAGGCTATGGTTGGCCGGACAATGGACGGTAAACCGCTGGTGGCGACGACCAGCCGTCCGATCGCCGGGACTGGGCCGGACGATATTGAGCTGAACGGGTTCACCTATGAATCGGACAGCGCCGGCATCCGCTGCCCGTTTGGCGCGCACATTCGCCGTGCCAATCCACGCAACGCAGATCTCCCCCTTGGCGTCACGGGCTTTTTTTCCCGCCTGATCCGCATCCTTGGCTTTGGCCGCAAAAGCATTCGCGATGACATGATCGCCTCCACCCGGTTTCACCGCATTCTCCGTCGCGGGCGCGAGTACGGCCCGGGATTATCGCCGGAGGACGCGCTTCGGGCCAGAGAAACGGAAGGGGAAGAGCGCGGGCTGCACTTTGTCTGCCTTAACGCCAATATCGGGCGGCAGTTCGAGTTTGTGCAGAATGCCTGGATGATGGGCACCAAATTTGACGGACTCACCGAAGAGAGCGATCCCCTGTTGGGGAACCGGGAACCCGTGCCCGGCTGCGTTTCTGCGGACACTTTCTCCATTCCTCAACAAAACGGACTCCGGCGTTGCATTGGCGGCGTGCCGCAGTTCGTGACGGTGCGCGGGGGCGCTTACTTCTTTCTGCCCGGCATCCGCGCCTTGCGCTATCTCGCCAGCCTCGGCGGTTGATCGAGGTCGATCGCTGACCTCCGTCTCCGCGGCGTGGAAGCATCTTTATCGACTGTCGCAAGGATTCGTCAGGCGCTGAGTAGACGGCGAATTTCCAGCGCCAGCTTCTCGGCCGCCTCCAGGCTCACGAAGTGACCCACGCCGGCGAGCGGCCTGCACTCGACGTAACAGCCCGCGTCCTTGCTACTGTTCATGGCGACTCTGGCGGACAGCGCGCCATCCTTCGCGCCCCAGACGAGCGTGACGGGAACGGCAATCGGCGTACGATAGACGGCTTCGAGCCGGGCGCGCTTCCCCGGCGCAAGCTGCGCGCGCACCATTTCGCGGTAGTAATTAATGGGCCCGCGCATATCGTCCGGCTTCTGGAAGCGTGATACCAGCTCGTCCACGAGCGCTACGTTCATGGTCCCCTTCTCGCCTTCCCTCAGCGTGAAGGATAGCTTCAGCCCCTTTCTGCCGAGCGCCGTCGTCAAAAAAAATTCGGGAACCCAAGGCACCTGAAATAATGGAACCCACGGGATACGAATGGTCTGGAAGTCTTCGAAGCGCAGCACGGCCCGCACAAGCGTCTTCGGATGCGGGCAATTGACGACAACGAGCCGGCGGATAAGATGGGAGTACCGGTGCCCAAAGATCCACCCGAGCGCGCCGCCCCAATCATGCGAGACAAGCACCGGCCGGTGGATGCCAAGCGCCTCGATCAATGCCCTGATGTCGTCGGTGAGAGTGAAGACGTCATAGCCATCGCTCGGCCGCGCTGTTTCGCCGTAGCCTCGAAGGTCCGGCGCATACAGGCGCGCCTCGCCCAGCGCTTCCATGACCGGCCGCCAACTCATCCATCCTTCAGGAAACCCATGGAGACAGAAAACCGGCGGCGCATCGCTCGCTCCTGCTACCGCCACATGGAAAGTGATGCCGTTGGCCTGTATGCGGATGTGCTCGATGCTTGCTGCCATGGATCATCCGTCTCGCGCGGCGCGCCGTTCTAAATGCCCTCAGTTTCTCTCAAAGTTGTCCTCAGCGGCGAGCTTTCCGGCTAAAAACACCCGATACAGTCCGTTCGCCCAGCATGTCGAAGGACGAGGTATCTCAGCGGGTTCCGTTGATGGTTCGACACGCTCACCATGAACATAAGTTAAGGTAATTATGAAACACTACGCTGGCCCCTTCGGTGCGGAGTTCATGGTCAAGCGTGAAGCAAATTTTTCATGGCCATTATTCAAAGACCTCCTCTCCCGTAGGCTCGCGGTGGGGTGTCCCGTTCATCGACTGCCGCAGCCGGGAAAGCTCCTGATAAATCCTCCGCCTCCCCCGATTCTGATTGCCCAGCGGCCGGTGCTCGGGTACGCAGTGCCAGGGATTGAAGGAAAGATGGTGCGCGAAGGCGAGCTGCGCCGGCGAATCGAATTTCTGGCGCGGAAGCCGGAGAATCGCCACCGGCACGGGAGGAGAGAGCTTTTCCGGCCATCGGACCGATGCATTTTCTATCGGCATGCGCCAGGGGTCGGTCTGCACTTGCACGAAAAAATCGAAGTCCACGTCACCTCGTGCCAGCGTGGCGGCCATGGCTTCCCGTAAATAATTGTCGGAAGGGCGCATTGGCAAGCGCGGCACGCGAGTCCGCGCCTTCGATCGGAGCCGCGCCGAGTACTGCATGGCCCGCCTTTCCCCCAACAAATATGGCACGCAGCTCCAGTAAGGGGTCTCAAGCGGGCTGGTCTGAGTCCTGGCCCACAACCCTTGCATTATACCGTCCAGCAAATGCGAATCGAACGCATTAATGAAATAAAAGAGCGGAAGACCCTTGAGGCTCGCGGCCTGCAGTTTAGCATTTTCCCTGACGTCTGGCGTCGTGAAGGTGGGGGCGCTGATGCCGGTAAAATCTTGAGTGAATTTTTCGTCATCGAGCAGTTTGGGACCCGGAACGCCCGTGAGCTTGATTCCCATGCTCAGAACGCCCACGTCTTCGATGTCCGGCGGGCTGTCCGGGCCGGGCCCGCCAAAACGGACCCAGGCGCGGAACGTGCGAGGCTCGGCGAAAACGCCCTGGCGCAACTCCTGCGGCACGTCGTTCCTGACGGTGAAGTCGCCGCGGACTATCCCGTGCGTCTTGGTGTTCCCCGCGCGCTCGAAGTTGCCCGGCGTATAGTGCGCGCGCATATAGGCCGCCATATCGCGAATGATAGAATCCAGGAACGCTTCTTCGTCAGGCAAAGGCGCTTCCTGCGCAAGGCCGAGCCGTTCGTCTTTTCGCCTCAAGTTGACCAATGCCTGGGTGAGACTCGCGAGCGGCTCTTGCAGTAGGGCGTCAAAGGCGGGACGAAAAAAAGGATCAACCCGGCGCTCCAGCTTGAGGAGGCCCAAAAGGAAGTCGTGCAATGGCTTTAGGAACCCCATCCGGGTCTTTCCTGTCTATTGTTTCTCAGTCACCATTGCGCGGCGAGATCGGCGCAAAAACAGGATGAGCTATGCGTTCGACTAAACCCGCCTGAGTTTATCCCATGAGCCACCCGGCAGGCAATAGTTACGGTGCCATCGTCGTGGCATCGTCACGGCAACGCGCCAAAGTCAGTTTCACCTCGGTGAATTGATTTGAGGGACCGTAAAGTCTCTCTTTTGTAAGGGGGATATAGCCGGATTTTTAATCGTGCTCAACACGACTTTGACGAGACCTTGATCGCATCGTAAACTTGCCTTGTTGAGGTCACTTGAGCTATTTTCTCGGTGCGATGAGATGGAAGGGTTGTGGCGTGCTCTATTTTTAACCGCTTTTTAGAGGCAGCCGTTATCGTGTGCCAGTCCGGAAAGGAGATGCGATGAAAAATCAACGGTTGTTGGGCGCCTTCGTTCTCTTCGTCGTCGAACTTATCTTCGCGGGCTGCGGGAAATCACCCGCACCAGGGACCGTTCCGGATGAGGCCATGCGGGTCGGCCGCGCCGCGCAAAGTCTCCCCGGGGCTGATGAGGACTATTTCCACGACATGGATCGCGGCCTTCAACTGACCACCAACGAAGTCAAGGGGCGGAACAACTGGATTATTTGGACTGGCGGAAACGATCGGTTCTGGGATTACCTGGCAAACCATAGCTATGGGGCGCTCGATTTCCTAAAGACTCTGTCCTCCCATCCCGGCATCAAGCACTTCAGCCGCGATAATCGATGGCGGTATTTCGGCCTCGTCAACGAGCCTTGCTTCGAAAAGGCGGCAGGCCCACGGCCTGACCGTTACGGGCTTTGGTTGGACACGCGGCGGAAGGATTGCCCGGCGGACCCGTTTGAAAACGAACAGAAATATCCGGGAGTGAAAATCGGGGCGCGCGGAAAGAACATTCCCATCGGCTCGTACTACGGCTACGCGACCGGAATCGTCGGTTTGCGCCTTTTTCCAAACCCGGATTTCGACGAGGCGGCGCAGAAGAGATGGGATCCCGTACGGTTCTACACCGACCCGAAATACTATGAGGACAAGAACCTGGTGCGCCCCTACCGCGTGGGGATGTCCTGCGGCTTCTGTCATGTCGGCCCCAGCCCGGTCAATCCTCCCGCCGATCCTGAAAATCCGAAATGGGAAAACCTCAATTCCAACCCCGGCGCGCAGTACTTCTGGATCGACCGGATTTTCTTCTGGAAGCGGGACGAGGCAAACTTTATCTATCAGTTGTTCCACACCTCCTTTCCGGGGACGCTGGACACCTCCCTTATCTCCACCGATTACATCAACAACCCGCGGACGATGAACGCCGTCTATAGCGTCGGGCCGCGGCTCGCCGCCGGCTTGCGTTGGGGCCAGGAGAAACTGGCCGGGGGCGGTCTCAAGAACAAACAATTCAATGATCATCCTCAGACCGCCGGCCTCTCACAGTTCTTCAAGGCGCCCGAGACGGTGTGGACGCCGCGCGTGCTCAAAGACGGCGCCGACTCCGTCGGGATTCTTGGCGCGCTGAATCGCGTCTATCTCAATATTGGGCTTTTCAGTGAGGAGTGGCTGCTCCATTTCAACCCGCTGGTCGGCGGCAAGAAGATCACGCCGATCAGAATCGAGGACGCGGAAAAGAATTCGAGTTATTGGAACGCAACCGCGGCGCAAACGCCGGACCTGGCGCTGTTCTTCGTAAAGACGGCAAAGCCCGACCTGCTCAAGGACGCGCCCGGCGGCGATCAATACCTGAGCCGGGACAAGGCTAAATTAAATCGAGGCAAGATTGTTTTCGCCGAGCGTTGCGCGCGTTGCCACTCGAGCAAGATCCCTGAGGCTCCCGCGAATGTGGGCGAGTCCAAGTGGGAGCAGTACTGGGCCTGGACCAAGACCGACGACTTCAAAAGCAAGATGAGGACCATGGTCATGGCCGACGACTTTCTGGAAAACAATTACCTGTCAACCGAACGCCGCATACCGGTCACTCTTTTGCAGACCAACGCGTGCAGCCCATTGGCCACAAATGCGATCGGAGGAAATATCTGGGACAACTTCTCATCGCAGACGTATAAAGACCTGCCTTCCGTTGGAAAAATCACCGTGCACAATCCCATCGACGGAACGCCCTGGGAATATGAAATGCCCGCCGGCGGCCGCGGTTACACACGCCCGCCGTCGCTCATCAGCGTGTGGTCCACAGCGCCATTCCTGCTCAACAACGCGCTCGGCAAGTTCAATTGGGAACCGTCGGTCGATAAGAGGATTGACGCCTTCAACGACGCCATCCAGCAACTGCTCTGGCCCGAGAAGCGCGTAAGAGATTCCATCCTGGGCGACAAAGTGCCGGGCTTTATTTATCGCACGACGGCAACGACCTATATTAGAGTTCCGCTGGGGTATCTCCCTGACGGGTTGCAGAAGCTGCTGAGTTGGGGCGAATGGTTCCAACAGCTCTTCCCCTGGCTTTTCGGCGAAGGGATGGTCGAAATCGGTCCGATCCCCAAGGGAACTCCGATCAACTTGATTACCAACCTCGACCTGGAACGAGACAAGCTGGAGCTGGCGACGCTTTTACTCAAGATGAAAAAGGCGCTGAAGAAAGTCGAAGGAGCCAGTGACGAAGAGGCGGCCAAGGTATTTAAGGACCCGGACCTGAAGCTGGTGCCGGATTTGCTCAAGCTCAGCAAATGCCCGGACTTTGTTGTTAACAAGGGCCACTATTTCGGCACCGAGCTTTTCAAAGAGGAACCTCCGCTCAGTGACGATGATAAGCGGGCCCTCATCGAATACGTGAAGACCTTTTAGTGATGAGTCATGGAACAGGGAAAGATCATGAGTAAGGGGCAAAGGGCGCAACGCTAAGCGCTTGGTTCAGCGCCATGCGCTTGAGAGGTATGTAAGCTTATTTATAACCGTTACTTCAGCTGGTGTCATGATGAGCGCACAGACCAACCGGCAAAACGACTATGAATACATCGTCGTCGGGTCCGGCGCCGGCGGCGGGCCGGTTGCAGCGACCCTGGCTGAGGCAGGCCACAAGGTTCTAGTTCTCGAAGCCGGTACCGACCCCGTTCAGCTGGCCGGCACCCGCCTGCCCGAGGACTACAATGTTCCCGCCTTTCACGCTTTCGCATCGGAGAACGAGGCAATGAGGTGGGATTTTTTCGTGCGGCACTACGCCGACGATGAACGACAGAAGCGGGACCCGAAGTTTATACCTGAACGCGACGGCGTGCTCTATCCGAGAGCGGGCGCTTTAGGCGGCTGCACCTCTCATAACGCGATGATCCTGGTCTATCCGCACAACGCCGATTGGGACCACATCGCGGAACTCACCGGGGATTCATCCTGGAAGGCAACGAACATGCGCAAATATTTCCAGCGCATGGAGAACTGCCACCACCGGCCGCCGTATCGCTGGCTCCAGAAGGTTTTCGGGTTGAACCCGACGCGTCACGGTTTCTGCGGCTGGCTTTTCACCGAGAAGGCTATTCCCGTGGCGGCGCTCCGGGACAAAAATCTAAGGCGCGTTATGGTGAAATCAGCGAAGGGCGCTTGCGGGGAGGGCAGGCGACGACTGGATCGTCTTCTATGGTTTTTTGCATCCCAAGCCGACCCCAATGACTGGAGGCTGGTGAAAAAAAATGCGTTCGGCATTCGGTATGCGCCCCTCACTACATGCAACCACGTCCGCGTCGGCAGCCGGGAGCGCCTTCTGGAGGTTGCTAGAAGGTGGCCCGATAGGCTGAAGATAGAGCTCGAGGCGCTCGCCACCCGGGTGCTTTTCGATAACGAGAATCGCGCCATCGGCGTGGAATATCTGAAGGGCAAGCGGCTGTACCGGGCCGATCCGAATCCCAGCAGCGACGCCGGAGAGAAGCGCCAGGCGCTTGCCTCGCGTGAGACCATTTTGTGCGGCGGCGCGTTCAACACCCCTCAGCTACTTATGTTGTCCGGCATAGGGCCGAAGCAACAGTTGAAGCTGCACGGCATCGATGTACGCGTGGATCTACCCGGCGTCGGGAGAAACCTCCAGGATCGCTATGAGGTCAGCGTCCTCAACCGCATGAAGGACGATTGGGGAATGCTGGCCGGTGCTGAATTCGCCAAAGGCGACCGGCAATATCAGGAGTGGGCGGCAGTTAAAAAGGGCGTGTACGCGACGAATGGAGGGGTGCTCATCGTTATGAAAAGATCGCAGCCAGCTCGGCTGCTCCCCGATCTTTTCTGTCTTGGCTTAGCCGGCGAGTTCAAGGGTTACTTTCCCGGTTACTCAGGACCCATCGCACGGCACCACAATTATCTCAGCTGGGTTATCTTGAAGGCCCACACCCTTAATACGGCCGGCACGGTGGCGCTGCGCTCCGCGGACCCGCGTGATCCGCCTTACGTGAACTTTCACTACTTTGATGAGGGCAGCGATGTCAGGGAGGAGGACCTAAACTCTGTCGTCGAAGGCATCAAGTTCGTACGGACGATGACGGCGAAGCTCAAGAAGCAGAAGCTGATCGCGGCAGAGGAATTGCCCGGCGATCATGTTCAATCCGATGACGAGCTTCGGGAGTTCGTGCGCAACAATGCCTGGGGCCACCATGCTTCATGCACCTGTCCCATCGGCCCCAGAGAGGACGGAGGAGTGCTGACGAGCGACTTTCGAGTGCATGGCACGAGAGGCCTGCGCGTGGCGGATGCCTCGGTCTTTCCACGTATTCCGGGCTTTTTCATCGTCAGCGCGGTCTACATGATCGGCGAGAAAGCGGCCGACGCGATTCACGCGGGTGCCAAGCAGCCACCCGCGTAAAGGCCGGCGCTTTTGCGCAAGGATCCGAGCGCAGCACAGAAAATGAAAAGAGATCTCGGCCGGCTTCTGCTGGCAGCGTTCCTGCTCGGAGGGTGCAGCTCTGAGCCACGGGAACTCTTGGATTGTCTCAAGCTCGGGTGGCACGGGTTCCGGCGGGTTGCCGGCGAGCGCGCCGGGAGATTTCAAGGCAAGGTTCAAGAGGAGACAGCCCGCTGCCGCGGAGGCGAAAAAGCCGTCGCGTTGCGAAGGAGTGTTTGGGTTGACTGGCAGAACTACTGGGCGGCGGGCGACGCCGGCAGCAAAAGCCCGGCTTCTTTTTGGAGCTTCGACTACTGGAATCCGAATCGCCGGGGAATTAACGGCGCCCTCCTCGATCTCATATACGAACGCATCGAGCTGATCGAATTTAATCTCTTCGACAACAGCGGGACTTATGAGAGCTACGTGCGGGGCCGCGATGATGTCGGCGGGGTCGCGCTGGCGGTCTGGAACGAGATGCGGCTGCCGGAAGGGCATCCGCAATACCAGGCGGTCGGGGGCGCCGGACAGCAGCTCTGCCAGGGTGAGTTGATCCGCTTTCGCACACTTACAGGTATCTGCAATGACATCAGAAATCCCCGCATGGGATCGACCCATGAGTTTTTCGCTCGCAACGTGCAATTCGAGGCCACGTTCCCGGACCTGGGCAAGAATGAGCTTGCCAGAAACCGGCATGGCGATCGCCTTGGATTGTTGAAACCTGATCCGCAGGTGATCAGCCGCAGACTTTTCACGAGAGCGCAGCCGCGTCCTGAAAAATGCCGCGAGGGCCGCGGGCTAGCCGGTCACTCGCCTGACGCGAATTGCGCCTACAAGAAAGCCCCCTTCTTCAATGTTCTGGCGGCTTTTTGGATTCAGTTCATGACCCATGATTGGTTCTCTCACCTGGAGGAGGGGCACAACTCGTCCGAGATGATGCCTTTGGGCTGCGCCACCCGACGGGCTGGGGGCGTCGAAAAGCCACTCAGTCCGGAAGAGATCTTGCGGCTTGGATGCCGCCCGAATGACCGCGTGGACCGGGCCACCATCACCGGTGACCGTGATCCACCCGAGTTCACTTACAAGAACAAGAAATATTTGGCCCGCGCGTACAAGACGACGCGCAACACCGTCACTGCCTGGTGGGATGCCTCGCAGATCTACGGCTACGACGAGACTTCACGCCGGCGCGTCAAGCGCGATCCGAGCGATCCGGCCAAGCTGCTGCTGGTGCCGGTGCGCTCCGGAGAAAAACCGGGCTACCTCCCGGTCTTTGATTCTTATGATCCGATTAACCCGCAGTGGGCCGGCCAGGAAGCGGCTGCCTTTCCGGACAACTGGACGATTGGCCTGAGCTTCTTTCACAACGTCTTTGCCCGCGAGCATAATCTTTTCGTGGATGAGTTCCGAAAAACGGCTGCCGAAAGACCCGATGAGGACTCCGGGTTACGAAACCCCGCGCAGCCAGACAAGATCGTCCGCTACCGGGATGTCAGCGCCGACGAGCTCTTCCACGTGGCGCGGCTTGTGATCGCAGCGGAGATCGCGAAAATCCATACGCTTGAGTGGACGACACAACTGCTCTATAACGAGCCGCTGTACCTGGCGATGAACGGGAACTGGAGCGGCTTGTTTCACGGGAACAACGTCGCCAAAGCCGTCGCCGAAAAAGTCAGCAAGACATTTTCAACAGACGATCAAAAGACGGCGCAGTGGTATTCTATACTGGCGTCTGCGGACGGAATTTTAGGTACAGGCAGCCGTGCCTGCCTCGGCCAGAACATCTTTGCCAAGGATGAGCGCGGGCTCAAGAATCCCGATTGCATCAACGGTGGAATCAATCATTTCGGATCGCCGTTTAATTTTCCTGAAGAATTCGTCACCGTTTACCGGCTCCACCCGATGGTTCCTGATCTCATCGACTACCGGGAGTGGGACAAGGATCCGAATATCATCCAGAACCGGATCCCGGTAGTGGAGACCTTCCGCGGGCAAGCGACGCGGGCGATGAGGCAGCGAGGTCTCGTAAACTGGGGACTGTCCATGGGCCGTCAGCGCCTCGGTCTCCTGACGCTCCAAAACCATCCGCAGTTCCTTCAGAATCTGGAGCTGCCACGCTTGCGCACGGCTACGGGCAAGATCGATGTGGCGGCCCTTGACATTGTCCGAGACCGCGAACGTGGCGTGCCGCGGTTCAATGAGTTCCGCCGGCAGTACGGGCTCAAGCAACTAACGAGCTTCGACGATTTCGTCGACCATCGCCTGCCCAAGGGCTCGTCCGAGCGGGCCGAGCAGGAACGGCTGGTTGGCACCTTGCGCGAGCTGTACGGGCAGCACCGCTGCGACGCTTCCAAGATCATCACGACTGCCCAGGTCAACGACGACGGCACGCCCATCAACGACTGTCTGGCACATCCTGACGGCAGCATGGTGGACAATATCGAGGACGTTGATACCGTCGTCGGCTGGCTCTCCGAATTCACTCGTCCCCACGGCTTCGCCATTTCCGAGACTCAGTTTCAGGTCTTTGTCTTGAATGCTTCTCGACGGCTGTTCAGTGACCGTTTCTTCACCTCGAGCTTTCGTCCCGAGTTCTACACTCACCTTGGCATACAGTGGGTCACGGACAACGGTCCCGGTGGCAAGATGATAGAGAAGGGGAGGCCGAACGGTCACGAAATGGAGGTCTCACCCCTGAAGCGGGTGCTCTTGCGGACGATTCCGGAGCTGGCGCGGGAATTGGAGCACGTCGTCAATATCTTCGATCCATGGGCGCGGGAGCGTGGTGAGTACTATTCCCTGGCGTGGAGACCGCGAAAGGGCGCGGAGTCCGATGAGACATTCAAGGGCAAGTAAGCTTGCAACTTCAAAAACCGCAAAATTACAGTTATTCTCTAGACCGATTCTGACTGACCGTTTGTCTACCCGGGGGGTGGCTTGCTAGAATAGTAGTTCGGGCCCCGTATCCACGGGCGCCGATTGAATGCGATTAGCCGAGAAAAACGCTGAGCGAGAGGCCACCGCCAGGTTCCCCGATCGCTACTCTATCCGGAAGAGAGGCGAACATAGGGAACTGGTCTGCAGCGAATCGCCCACGATGGCGGTGCGAATCGAGGCCGGCATGACCGTACCTGCCGCTGCGGCCCGCAAGGCGCCGCCCGGAACCATCTACCTCGACGGAGCGGCTGAAGGGGGACCTTTCCTCGATGTCGAAAAGGCCGTCTTCAACCTGGACCACCACGAAGGTTGTCTCCGGTCCCTGACTCTGGCGACCTGCGAGCAGGCCATGGTACTGGTCCGAAAAGGCCTGGATCTTCAGACGAGAGACTGGACCATCTACGCCAACGATCCTGACCTCGACACCCTCCTCGCGATATGGGTGCTGCTGAACCATATGCGGTTGAACGAGGCCGATCCGGAAATTCGCAGAAAGATCATGCCGCTCGTGCGCCTGGAAGGCGTCATTGACGCTCACGGCCTCGAGCTGCAGGAGCTTTGCGGGTTTCCTCCGGAGGTGCAGGAATTCGCGTTCGCCGAGTTGGAACAGTTGCGGAGAGACGAAGCCGCCCTGAAGAGAGAGGGAAGATGGCATGAGATCGATTTCCTGGAATACGCAGCCGACACATTGCGCGCCGTCGACGAGATGATTTATTCCTCGCATCATTTCGAAGGCGTGCTCAAATTCGAGGAGATGGCGCGCGCTGATATCGGCGAGAACCAGTTGGCGGTCGTCTGTCGAGCTGAAACGGGAGTTTATGAAATGGAGCGCTACCTGCGGCGGTTGCACGGCAAGCGCCTCGGCGTAATCGCGTTCCAGAAAGATTCCAACACTTACACATTGCGCCAGGTCAACACGTTTCTGCCGGCGACGCTCGAGAGCGCGTATGAACGACTCAATCTGATCGATCCCGCCGCGGGAAACCGGCGCTCCGGGAACCGCTGGGGAGGCTCCGGGGAGATCGGAGGATCGCCGCGGGCCAGCGGGACCTCGCTGACGCCGCAGGAGATCGCCGACATTGTCGCGCAGGCCTATCGCGGAGCGACCACCAGACAGCGCGTCGGCGCCGTGATCCTCTCGGCGCTCGGAACCGCTTTCGTCATGGTGAGCGCCATCATGGCCACGTACCTCCTGGGTCGGGTTCATGATCCGGCCGGTTCAATCGAGAGTTACTTACGGAGCCAATCCGGGACCTATGCGGCTATTCTTTGCGCGTTAACGGGAGCGCTTGCCGTCACCACCTTCCGAAGCGGCCCAAAACTTTTCGGCTTGTCCATGCCGGTCGGCTTCGACTGGCTCATTCCGGCTCCAGTGGCGCTGCTGGCAGGGTGGGCCGGAGGCGGCTGGGTTGTTACCGGCCCGCTCATGAGCTCGGAGTCCTTTCTCCAGTACCCGTGGACCGATCTCGCCGTTGCGCTCGCGTTGCCGGCGGCGGCCGAAGCATTATTCCGCGGCCTGGCACACGGCACGCTCGCGCAGCATTTTCCTACCCAACACAACGGCGGGCGGTGGTTTCTCTCGTGGCCGGTTGTTATCTCGAGCCTTCTCTATGCGCCCTGGTCGCTGGTTCCGTTTTTCCCTTTCTTCTCTCGTGGAGTGAGTTTGACCGTTGCCGGCGCTCTTCTCTTCGGATTAAGCTCCGGCATGGCGCGCGAGCGTTCGGAGAGCCTGTTGCCTTGCCTGATTCTGCACTGGTCCTGCGTGCTGACGCTCGTCGTGACGGCGCGTTATTTTTGATTTGTGTTCGCGCGCCGCACATCATCCGGGCGCAACGATGTTTTTGCCATCTCTGAGGTATGAATGGAGTGTGAGCCGCTCTGCCTGCTTCATTCGGCTGCGATCAACCTGTGCTCGACCATCAAGCAGTGGTCCTGCACGACTCTGATGCCCGCTCTGGCCAATCGCTCCGCCGCGTTTTGATTCCGTATCCCGGACTGGAACCAGACCGCGTCTTGCCAGTTCATCTGATGTTAGAATAGCAAGCATAAGGCGACTAATCGACCTCTTCTTGAGTTAGAGGGACTCAACACCTGTCACCGAAGGATTTTCCACCAACCGTTTCTGAGAAACGACGGTTTCGGGTCGTCAGGTCGGACGCACCGCGTACAGACGTTTTCGTATGTTTTTGACCCGCCGTCTCCGGCTTTGGATCTCAAGATCTTGAAATGTCGAAAGCATACCGGACCCTTACAGCGGAAACAGAGCCCTCCGTCCGGAGTGCCAAACTGCCGCGAACAGACAGAGCATCGCCACTTGATGGATTCACAGGGAGCAACGTTTGAGCGGAAAGTCATGAGATCACTCTTGTAGAGTCGGTTGACCGACTTTTCTCAGAGTGGAGGTGAAGGATTTTGCCCGATGCCGTGATGAGAGGGGCCTTCCGCTCGACGTGCAGTATATTGGCATCGGACCAGACAAGTCCCATCACCCGCTCTGCGCCGGATCCTTCGCCCAGCGCGTCTAAGAACGTCTGCGCTACCTCTCTTGTGTTCAGAGGGCCAATGGCTGGATGGACCAGGAGCCGGAGCCGGGGTGCTCCGTCCACCTCCTCGTCTTCGAGGAGCTGGTAGTCTGTGGGAGCGCCTCGAAACCTGGCGGGCAGACCTCCTCCAGAACGTGAATCACGTCTCTATCCAGGAAAGTCATGCCGGCGCCGGTAAGCTTCTCGTAGCTTCTAATCGAGTGCAGGTGTGTTTTCCAGCCGGACCGTTCCAGGGGACAATGGCACACTCGCCGCCGGATTATGGCCTGATCGCCCATTGAGACGTTTACCATGATGAAGGGCGCGGTCTGACGCAGTCCAGAAATCAGCAGAGCGTTGGCAGGAAGGCCGCCGTCGTTTCCGTCCGAGTTCGGCTGGATTACGGCATGGAGATCGTCAAGCAGATGAACATCATCGGAGGCTTCAGGCGCGAGGCAACCATAGCCAGTAGGGCCGCACTCGATGCTTCCGTAGCGGGGCCAGCCGATCGCCCCCGCCTTTCGAACCACAGCTAGCCGGGATTCTGTGATCGGCTCTCCCATAAGGACGAACTGAGCACCGGAGAGATCCAGGCCCGCATTAAGGGCGGCCTGGCACAAACGCACAGCGGAGCTGGCAAACGTAAAGAGAAGAGGAGTCCTCCCGGATTGGAGCGCTTTGGTCAGCCAGTGGGCGACAGCGAGCGGTTGATCTACCGAGACATGCTGCGGCCTGGGCAGCCGAACTGCGGCCAAAAGAGCGCCCCAGCGCAAAGCCTTCGCGCTCCAACGATAGCGCGGATGCAGGCCGGCGGCGGCCGGATCCACCTGCGAAAACCATCGAACCGGCAGCTCACCAAAGCAGCTCATTTTGAGAAGGCGGAACATGGCTCCACCCCCAGGGACCTCCCAATCGGCTTTCAGCCATCCTGTGCCCCCGTGTGAAGGGCGAGGCATGTATCGACGGCGCAGTCGCGGATAAAAGCAAAATCAAATAGCACCGGTGTCCCTGCGCTTCGACTCCCGCCGCTGCGGGATGGGACGCGCGCGGCTGAAACGGGGTTGCGAAGACAATTCGGGTCCACCGGAATGCAGGCGCTTCCGCGAACCACCGGTCGCCGGCCCTTGAATTCATCGACTGTGAGATACACTCCGTGACGGTAGAGGATCCGGAGCGTGTCTTCGACTCCGTTCTGCCGCACCAACTTCTCCAGGTCCTCCAACTCGCATCCGATGAGCTTGAGGAGTTGACGATAGGGGCTCTCAGGAAACGGATAGATCGCTTTACGAGCGATGGCCAGAAATTCGGTCTGCCTGTTTTCCAGACGATGCAGGACCGTTAATTTGGCCTCATCCAGCTTAACGCCACGACGGAGAAATGAAGGAAGCCCCGCAAGAAATCGCGCGCCTATGAAGGCATCCTCGAGAGGAATAAAAGCGCTCGTCTTTGAAAGCATAGGATTGACCTCGAGCTTTGATCTATATCAATCCTGCCCGTTCAGCTCAAACTGTTTTACGAAGCTATAGATCGGTCAGGTCAACTAGAGGAATAGGGTTTGAAGCGACTGCGCCAGTTATTTGCAAATACAAAATTGCCATGAACAAAAATTTACTTTTGCCCTCTTCATGACAAAGGCCGAACGGTTCTTGGCTACCTGTGGATTTCGGCGTCTGGCCCACCACATGCAGCCGCAAAACCCAGGCGCCCTCATCGCCGGCGCGTTATGTTGACATAACGATCTACCGTTGGATAGTGTCGACTCCGGAATGTAGCCGGTAAACTGACGAGGCAAGGAGGTGATGGAATGGGTGTCGATCTGTTGAAAGGAAAACTTCTGCTGGCGTGCAAGATCTTTCAAAGCCAGAAGTTGTTCGATGGCTTCGGGCATGTGACGTTGCGTCTTTCCGAAGACCGGATTCTCAGCACGCCTAAGATGCCGCCGGGAGCTCCATCGTTGAGACCGAAACTCGTGGGAACGCCCTGCGCCGATTTATCGACTACTACATCTCACAGCTGGGCTATCCGGCGTGGTGAGCGTTTCGACTGTGTAAAAGGAGGTAATAACCTATGACACTGAGAATCGGCACGTCCGAACTTGGCGGTACCTTTTATACCCAGGGTTCAGCTATCGCTGAGCTTTTTAACCACGGCCGTCCCGCCGAGGAGCGGTGCGTGGTTCTGCCGAGTGTGGCCGCGAGCATCGACAACGCAAACCGCCTCGATAGAGGTGAAGTCGAATTTGGCTTCATGGCTTCAAATTGGATCGGCCGGGCGAAAAATGGCACCTCGCCTTTTACTCGGAAAATCGAGTTGCGGATGGTGTCGCCGGTAAATGCCGGACCGCTCTTCTTTGTCACGCTTGCCGGCTCGTCCATAAAAACAATCTCCGACCTGATCGGCAAGCGCCTCGCTGTCGGTGTTCAGGGAAGCGGAATGGTAGGGCATGTTCTTACGATCTTCGCAGCGATCGAGATCCCGTGGAACAGCTTCACACCGGTTTATCTCAGCTTTGCAGACGGCGCGGAGGCTCTGATCGGCGGCGACATCGACGCGCAGTTCCAGCCTCCCATCCCCAATCAGGTAATGACAAATCTAAGCGAACGAGCCGACGTGCGGGTTGTCGCTTACGGCCCTCGCCAAATCCAAAGCATTCTCGCTCAAGTCGGTTTTTATCGGGCGATAACTATAAAAAAAGGCGCCTTTCGCGGAGTGGTTGAGGATGTGCCGCAAATTGCAGTCGTGAACGTTATGGTGACCCACGAAAGACTTCCGGACAAGCCTGTCCACGATATCGTCAAGACGATCCTGGAAAATCTCGAAACACTCCCGAAAATGAATCCTCTGTTCAAAGGAGTCAGAGAACTGTTCGAGCCGCTGCGCTCGAAGGGCGCCGCGACTTTCGAAATGGGTGGAGTGCCGCTCCACCCCGGCGCGCTCCAGGCGTACAGAGAAGCAGGGTGGTTGTCGTAATCCGTGCCGTCGCCTTACTCCTCTCTAAAGGGCGAGGGAAGGTACTTCTGCCGGTTCTATTCCGTTACGCACCGTCGATCTTCGCGGCTTCGCCAGGGCGCGATCAATCGCGCCCCTACAAAGGTTCTATTTCCTTAGAGCGCGGTAGATTCGCTCGGCCGTGATGGGGAGCTCCATCACGCGCGCTCCGACGGCATCGGCTACAGCATTGCCGATTGCGGCAGGAGCGCTGTTGTTGGCGAATTCGCCGATGGCTTTCGCTTCGTAAGGCGCCACTCCGCCGCCGGAATGCACGAGAACTGTCTTGAGTTCGGGGATATCGGCTGCCGTCGGGAGCTTGTAGTCGCCGAGGCTGGCGTTGGTCACCCGGCCGCCGTCGATCACTAGCTCCTCCATGACTGCCTGGCCCAATCCCATGATCACGCCGCCGTCGATTTGGCCCTGATGAGTGATCGGATTTATGATCGTTCCCACGTCGTGGGCAGTGACGAAACGGTGCAGCCTCATCTCACCCGTGTCCGGATCCACCTCAACTTCAGCCACCTGCGCGCACATGTACGTGATATCATCAGGATCCGGTAGATCCTCATGAACCGTGACGGTCAGGGGATCTCCAAGTTGGGCCAAGATTTTCCTTAAACTGATTCGTTGGGTGGGATCTTGCCGGAGCCAAAACCGGGCGTCGCCGAAGTCCACCTCCTCCGGAGCGCACTCTAAAATCCGAGCCGCGCGATCCAGGAGGTGCGCCCGCATCTGTTCGCACGCCTTGACGACGGCGCGCCCGGCTACGTAAGTAATCCGGCTGGCTCTGGCGCCCGTATCACGAGGAACAGTATCGGTGTCCCCAGCTTCGACCCGCACCTGCTGGACAGGAACTCGCATCTCATCGGCAACAATTTGTTGTAAGATAGTGTGGGTACCGGCGCCTTGATCGTAAGTAGGGCTGATTACCTTGAGCGTGCCGTCGGGCTCGGCCCGAACTATGATTCCACCATCGCCGCCGCCGATGTGTCGGCCAAAGAGGCCGATGCCGCGGCCATAGCCGGCCGCCGGCTTTGGTTTATACCAGCCGGCGGCATCCAGCGCGGCCTGTAGAACCTCACGAAAGCGCACTCCGCGCAAGCGCCGGCCCACGCCGTCTTCATCACCTTCGGCGATGAGGTTTCTCAACCGGAACTCGGCTGAGTCCATGCCCAACTCTCGGGCAATCATATCCATGTGGGACTCGAGGGCAAAGCAAATTGCGACGGACCCCGGACTGCGAAAGTAGCCGCCCGGGACGGTATTCGTGTACACCTGAAGGAACTCGCAGGAAGCGTTTTCGACCCGGTAAAGCCATCCCGCATAATGCCACGTAGCCAGAGAAGCGTTGGCCTTAAAAGCGCCGTAAGCGCCGCAAGCATGAATCGCCCTAAGATCACGCGCCACGATTCGGCCGTCGCGCTTCACGCCACTCCGCACCGTGACGACCGTTGGATGGGCCGGGTTGCCCGCCATTAGCTCCTCGGAGAAGGTCATGACGATCTTAACCGGCCGCTCCGACTGCCGGGCGAGGAAGTAGGCAACCGGCAAGTCCCTGGCATCGCCTTTGCCGCCAAACTCGCCGCCTATGTTGACCACATTAACGCGAATGCTCTCCTCAGGCACCCCGATCGCGTTAGCGAGTTGAGCGCGGGTGCCGAATGCTTGTTTAGTCGAGGCCCACACCTGGATCCGTCCGCTGGAATCGATGGCGACGATTCCAGCGTGAGGCTCCAAATAACCCTGATGCCGGCCGGGGATGCGAAAAGTGTGCTCCAACACCAGGTCTGCCTCGCCAAAGCCCCGCTCTAAATCGCCCTTGATCCACGCCAGGCGCGTGAGGCCGTTGGGCACATCCAACGCCAGCCGCTGTTTCGGAGCGCCTTCATAAGCTGCCGCGTCCTTGTGAATTCGGGGGGCTCCCGGCTCCATGGCCTCCAGAGGATCGAATACGGCCGGCAGTTCCTCATAGTCCACCTGGATCAGGCCTACGGCCTCTTCCGCGGCTTCGAGACTATCGGCCGCGACGGCGGCAACCCGATCGCCCACAAACCGCACCACGTCCCAGCACAGAACGGGCATGTCGCGGATCTTTTTCCCCATCAAGCGATTTGGAATCTCCTGCCCGGTCACAATGGCTCTTACGCCTGGAACCCGGCGGGCTTTGGAGAGATCAATGTTACAGATGCGGGCATGGGCATACGGGCTGCGGAGTATCTTTCCCCAGAGCAGGCCTTCCAGCGAGATATCGGCCGTATACGTAACCCGGCCAGCGACTTTTTCGGGGCCTTCCGCGCGCGGGACGGGAGCACCGACTACAGTGGCAGCAGCCATGCTGCTCCTCCTTTGCTCATTGGTTTTTCAGTAACGGCGCGAATATTCACACAACCGGTGACTGTTAGCAACCTACGAACCTTTTTCAGAGGGGAAGATCGGTTTATTGGGCCGACCCTGGGCCAGCAAACCTCCCAAAGCGCCGGCCGGGATCGCCAGAAGATAACCCAGAAGCTCGTACCACTGAGGGACGGGACTCCTCTCACCCGCGACTCCGGCCTGTAAGAGGCCAACGATGAGTGAGAGCGCTCCTACCAGCGCGCCGTGTTTTACCTCGTCGCTCTTCGCGAGCCGGCCTGCGATATAGCCACCCAGCGCGGTACAGAAGGCGCCGATGAGAATGAGCGCAAGCAGCCCTTCTTGGGAGGAGAGCGCCTCTTTCAACGCCTCTTCGAAGGCCTCTTCAGAGACTCCGCCCTCTCCTAAGGAATCTTTCGCGTGGTAAACGATCAGATAGAGGAGGATCAACAGATGGGTTGCGACATAATCCACGACAGCGCCGATAACAATCGGGCGAATCTTGACTCCGGTGAAAAATCCCCGCGGCTCAATCGGGGGAGGAATGGATGCCTGCGGGGCTCTCTCTGGAGTCACGGGCGCCCCCCGCCTGGATGGGTCATCGCATCGTTGAGTGTCATCGCTCATGCCTCACCGCCTAACAAGCAAAATTTATGAAATCCGTCAAGGGAGTGATGAGAGATTTCGGATTTGGGATTTTGAATTGCGGATTTTCGATCTGCATCCGCGGCTATTGTTTGACGTTGAACGGCGACGGAGATATGTTCCGCTGGACATAAGTTTTGTCTGACGCGCAGGTAAGGGAGGCTGTATGGAACAGAAATCAAGCGCTTCGTCTCAGGCTGTGGAACAGCCCAGCAAAGGAATCTACGGCTCCGATCTCATGGTAGAGGTGTTGCGTGAGTTGGGCATCCGCTACATCGCGCTAAATCCAGGCGCGAGCTACCGCGGCCTGCACGATTCGCTGGTCAACTTCGGCTCTGGCGAGTATCCGGAGATCATCCTCTGCACGCACGAGGAGATCGCCGTGGCGCTCGCGAACGGCTATGCCCGGGCGACGGGCGACCCGATAGCGACGGGACTGCACAACGTTGTGGGACTCCAGCACGCCGCGATGGCGATCTTCAATGCCTGGTGCGACCGGACACCGATCCTCAATCTGGGAGGCGGCGGACCGCAAGACGCTCATCACCGGCGCTCGACCGATTGGGTCCACACGGCTCTGGTCCAGGGCAATCTGGTCCGGGATTTCGTGAAGTACGATGACCAACCGCAAAGCATCGAGGCGGTGCCGGAGTCGTTGCTCCGCGCCTATCGGATCGCGACGACAGAACCGAAGGGTCCGGTATACGTTTGTCTGGATTCGACCCTCCAGGAACAGAGGCTCGTCTCTCCCGTGACGATCCCGGATGCGAGCCTTTTCCGCGCGCCGGCAGCACCCGCGCCCAATCCACAGGCGCTCAGCGCGGCGGCGGACCTCCTGGCAAGAGCACAATGGCCGGTGATCGTCGCCGGTGAGTTGGGACGGAATCCGCACGCCCTCACGTCGTTGCGGGAGCTGGCCGAGATGCTGGCTGCGCCCGTGATCGACGCAGAAGGGCGGTTCGCGTTTCCCAACACGCACCCGCTCAATGTCACGACGGCGCGTGAAGAAGCCTTGAGTAAGGCAGACGTCATTCTTGCTCTCGACGTTCCGAGCCTGGGTGTCCCTTTAGGTCCGGCGGTAAGGGAAAGGGAAGCGTTCCGGCCGGCGATCCCTTCTGCGGCAAAGGTCATCCATATTACGCTTCTCGACCTGGAACGACAGAGTTGGGTAACTGATAACATGTGGCTTTTCCCCGTAGCAGTTCCGATCGCCGCCGATACGTCCATCGCGCTGCCTCAACTGATCGAGTTCTGCCGCGAACGAGTGCATTCGAGCGGCGACGGCGGGAAGCGGGGGGAGCGGCGTGCTCAGATAGAAAGCATTAACGCGGAGTGGAAAAAGCGCTCTCAGGCCTGGATTGAGCAGAGCTGGAATCAGAAGCCGATCTCATCGGCGCGACTTTACGGAGAAATCAACACGCGCGTGAAAGGAAAATCCTGGGCGCTGGTTCATGCGCATGGACGGCGATGGCGGGAAGTTCTGGAGGTCTCGGAAGCCGCGCACGGAATCGGCGGCGGCCGCGGCGGTGGTGTAGGTTATGGCCTGCCTTCTTCGATCGGCGCGGCTCTGGGCCATAAGGGAAGCGGCCGTCTATGCGTGAGTGTCTTGGGCGACGGTGATTTTCTCATGACTTCCAACGCGCTCTGGACGGCGGCGCGATATCGCATCCCGTTATTGATTGTCGTCTTCAACAACCGCTCCTATTACAATGACGAAGAGCACCAGGAGCGGATGGCGGTCAGGCGCGGCCGTCCCGTGGAAAATAAAGGGATCGGCATTCACATCAATAATCCCGAGCCCGACCTGGCCGCGATCGCGCGCGCGTTGAGCGTAGAAGGCTTCGGTCCGGTGACAGAACCTGATCAGCTTGGCCCAATCCTCGACCGCGCCATCGAAATCGTCCAGAGCGGGCGGCCGGCAGTCGTCGACGTCGTCATGCAGCCACGGTGAATTAGAGGTTGACTTGAGCTGTTTATGCGGAGGCGGTTCTCAGGTTTTGCGAGGCCGCCAGCGCCGCGGGCAGGAGATTCTCTAATTCGGCCAGAGGCTGGTCGAGACTGCGGATCGCTTCCACCCAGAACTCAGGAGTCTCCAGGTCGGCGCCGATGGCCTTTCGCACGACGTTGATCGCGCTGTCGCTTCCGCTGAGGCGGAGGAATTGCTCATAGCGGGGCAGAAAATCCTCGCCCTCTTGCTTAAATCTCTCAAAGAGACCGCGGCTAAGAAGAAAACCAAACGTGTAGGTGAAGTTATAGAAAGTGATTCCCGTGATGTAAAAGTGGAGCTTGGAGGCCCAGAAATAGGGGTCCTCGCCGCCTTCCTCCAGCACATCGCCGAAAATTCGTCGCTGAGTTGCGACCATCAACTCCTTGAGCCGGCTGACGGCGAGATCGCCGGCAGCCCGCTCCTCATAGAGGCTTTTCTCGAATTCGTAGCGCGCGGAAATATCGAGGAGGTAAACGGCGGCGTGGCCGATCTCGATGTCCAACAAAAACGCTCTCTGAACATCAGTGAGAGAGGGATCCTGGAGCACTCCCTCTATCAGGATGAGCTCGCCAAAAGTGGAGGCCGATTCGGCCAACGTCATAGGATAGACTCGGGCATACGGGCGGATATCCCGCATCACGCGGCTGTGAAAGGCGTGGCCGGATTCGTGCGCAAGTGTCAGGACGTCTCCCAGCGCTCCGTTATAGGTCATGAAAATGCGCGATTCTTGAATTAGTTGAGAGCCGGTGCAAAAGGCGCCGGGCCTCTTTCCCGCGCGTGGCGACCACTCGACCCAGCTTTTGTCCACGGCTTCCTGAAAAAAATGGCCCAAAGCCGGATAGGCCCGCGAGAAAGATTCATTGACCAGCGCCTTCCCGTCTTCCCATGAAAGTCTTCTCTGATCCGGCAGAGCCAGCGGCGCGCCAAGATCGTACCAGGCAATCCCGCGGCTGTTCATCGCGCCGGCTTTTAGCCGAAGGATGCGGCGGGGCAATTCAATTTCTGCGTAAACAGCCTCAAACATCGCATCCAAACCCTTACGGGTAATACCCGCCTGGAAAAGCGCGACGTCCAGGAAATGGTCAATTCCCCGGTGCCGGTTCAGACTTAATCTTGTTCCAGAGATAGCGTTAAGAGCAGCAGCCGCCATATCTTCGACCTGCTTCCAGGCGGCATTCCCCGCTTCGAAAGCCGCCCGTCTTACGCGCCGGTCCGCGTCCTCCATAAAGGTTCGGCGCTGTGCCATGGCGATCCGCTGCCGGCGGCCATCCGGGTATTCCATTTCAAACTCGAGATTCGAAGAAACCCGATCATAGAGGCGCCCCCACGCTTGAATACCGTCTACGTTAAGATCGGCAGCCAGGATCTCCTTCTCCGGGGACATCGTGCGCTGAGAGTCTTCGCGCACGCGCTGAAGGTAATAGCGCGCGCCTTCGAATTCCTTCTGCGCGATGAAGCCGGTAAAAAGCTCATCCGAGATTTCTTTGACCGCTCGAAGCAGTTCGACCCTGACCTTTGCCATTTCGGCGCGAAGGAGCGCGAGCGCCGCCTCTTCTTTGAGATGCGCCTCGTTGCGCGAATCCGCCGAAGCAAGGCAGCCGATATAAGAGCTAAGGTGCGAGAGGCGTTTGATGATCTCTTCGTGTCGAAGAAAAACATTGACCCATTCGCTCTGAGATTGCGGATTCAAAGATGGAAGCGACGCGGACTTGCCGCGCAGGGAAGCAATGTCGCGCTTCAATTCATCTTTGAAGCTCTGCATCTCCGGTCCGCCGAACTCAGGAAAATAACTGCTCAGGTCCCAATTCATTTCCGGTTCCATGGCGACATCATGGCTGAAGAGATAACACCGTTCAAGTTAGAGCAAGCGGGAGGAGAAACACGATGGCAGGGCGCTTCGGTTGGCGGCGGATGTTTGTGGGCTGGTTAGAACCTCACCGCGCCCGCACGGTCAGAACCGGGCAGTGCGCCAGAGCGATCACCCTCGACGCCACACTGCCCATGAAAAATTTTGAAATTCCAGTGCGGCCATGGGTGCCGATCACGATCAGGTCGGCGCGCCTGTTCTTGGCAATCCGGACAATCTGATCATAGGGAGTTCCCGTTGCCAGCAGACTCTTCGCGTTGATCTTTGAGGCCTTCAGTTTCCGGAGCACGGCGGCCATCGCCTTCTCGGCGTCACGCCTGGCCGTCGCCTCCAGTTCTGTATAAAGCGCCGGAGCCACGTAGGAATCTTCGCCGATATAAGGTGCAGCCGGAACCAGCACGTGGAGCAGCAAGAGCTCGGCCTTGTGATCTAAAGCCAGATCTACCGCCCTCGCCAGCGCCGCCTTTGAAGCACGCGAAAAGTCCGTTGGATGCAGGATTCGACGAAACTGACTCATCTAAAACATTCTCCGCCTAATTCAGGGCGATTTTCGACAGGTCCATGCTGTAGAGCCTGGCAACGTTCGTGCTGAGCAGTTTTGTGCGCTTCTCCAGCGGCAAATGGCCGAGATCCCGTTCGATCACTTTTCGAGAATTAGGCCAGGTCGAGTTCGGATGCGGATAATCGTTGGACCACATGCAAACGTCCTCACCCCACCACTCGAAAGTCTTTCCACCGACCGCGTCGTTGAAAAACGTCGCATAAACCTGCCTTTTGAAATAGGCGCTCGGGTCCTCGTCAATGGGAGGTTTGTTTTGTTCTTTGAACCGGCGGTAATAGTAATCCCATTGTTGGAGGTAGAAGGGGATCCAGCCCACCTCGTTTTCGACGAGTACGAAGTTCAATTTAGGATAGCGCTTCAGCACTCCGTAAAAGATCACATCGAACAGCGCGTTGGTGACCTCAGACAGTTTCAAGTTCACGCTGCCGCGGTAGTGCTCGACCCCTTTCCGTTTTTCGGGACTCTTGCTGTAGCCGTGGCCCGTGAGGATGTGCAGGCTCACGGGCATGTCCATTTCCTGAGCCGCCGCCCAAAACGGATCATAGTGGTTTGAGTGAAGCGGAAGGTCCGGATGCGGTGCCTGCCAAATCGTTGCCCCTTTTAAACCCGCATCTTTGCAGCGCTTCAGCTCTTCCACGGCATGCTGGATGTTGTAAGTGGAGATGCAGGGCACGCCAATGAGACGGTCCAGCGCCACCCGGCAATATTCGATTAACCAGTCATTGTAAACTCGGAAGCACGCCTCCTGTAATTCAGGATCGTCCAGAGCGAATAGACTTAGCCCGAGGGTGGGATAAAGCACCTCGGCGCTTACCGTATCGGTCGCCATCTCCTTTATTCTCTCGCGGGGGTCATGCCCGCCTGCATGCTTTTGGAATCCCTCGCCGACCTTGTGCTCCGGAAAACGGGGGGCACCGTCTCGGAAACGCGCCGGAACACCGTTAACCCAAAGGTCCGGCGGTTCCATGACGTGGGAATCTGATGAAATAATGATTTCTTGGCTGGAGCTTTTCATTCGGTTCTCCCTCTGTCTGTGATTTCTTACTACCCGAAAGAGCGTTCTTTGAAACAACCGCCTTGCACGGGCGCTTCGTAAAATTAGACCACTGCAAAGCAACTGTCAATGCAGCATTATCCCACGCTTTCCCCGTAAATGAAGGTGAAATTCGCGCTCCGCCCGCGACCGGCCATCCGGGGCCTTGCGCAAGGCCCCGGCTTCGAACGAATGTTGGATTGGCTTGACTTCGGCCGCTCGGGCTTATATTTTGAATATGTTCACACTATATAAAAACGTTTTAAGCTTCACGAAAATTGTATGAGCTACGCGCAAACGGTGCCGGGCTATTCCATCCTCAATACGAAAGTTCTGATTCTTAATCGCTCTTATCTGCCGATTCACATTACCTCGGTCCGGCGCGCTTTTTCTCTGCTCTATCAGGGTCTTGCCCGTGTAGTCAATGAACAATATCAAACTTTTGACTTCGATAGCTGGAGCGATTTGTCCGTCAGCGTGCACGATGAATACGTCGGTCTGGTCAATCGGGTTATTCGAGTGCCCAGAGTCATTCTTCTCGTGGGCTATGATCGCGTCCCAAAAAGGCACGTGCGGTTTAGCCGCTACAATATCTATGCAAGAGACAATTGCACCTGCCAGTACTGTGGTCAAAAGCTGCCCCGCCATGAACTCAATCTGGATCATGTAATCCCCCGCTCTCGGGGAGGAACTTCGATCTGGGAAAACGTCGTCTGCTCCTGCCAGGAATGCAACCGCCGAAAAGGAGGCAAGAGCCCCCAGGAGGCGGGCATGGCGCTTCTGCGAAAGCCATACAAGCCCAGATGGACTCCGTTTATGCAGGAGACTTTCAATCTGGGCAGGTATCGTGAATGGCTCCCCTTCCTTAATACTGTCGACGTGTCTTATTGGAATACCGAGCTCTTGGAAAAGTAGTTTTATTTTTCTTGAGCCCAATATATTGTGGTAAATTTCCGAAAGTCCCCCTGCATATTGTAAAATTTACTTGACAGCGACGCCCGGGTATGAAATAGTCAGCACCGGGAAGCATACCTACGGCGTTTTCGGAGAGAGAGCCTAGCCGCCACCGAGTCTAACTATGCGACTTAGAAGCCTAGAAATGCTGGGTCTTAAGTCATTTGCGGAAAAGATGACCCTGCATTTTCCCCCGGGAATAACCGCCATTGTCGGTCCCAACGGGTGTGGAAAATCCAATATTGTTGATGCCTTACGGTGGGTTATGGGGGAGCAAAGCGCCCGCCACCTTCGGGGGCACATGATGGAGGATGTGATCTTCAATGGATCCGAAAGTCTCCCGCCCATAGGGATGGCTGAAGTCTCGTTGATTCTCGACAATGAAGACGGCCGGGGACCCACGGAGTATAGCAGCTTCAGCGAGATTATGATTACGCGGAGGCTGTTTCGCTCCGGAGATTCGGAATACGAAATTAACAAGGTTCCGTGCCGCCTCAAGGATGTTATTGAGCTGTTTCTCGGAACCGGCGTGGGAAACAAAGCCTATTCTATTGTGGAGCAGGGGCGGGTCGATGAACTGGTCAACGCCAAGCCGGACGAGCGCCGGGCCCTTATCGAAGAGGCTGCGGGAACGAGCAAATACAAGAGCCGCAAGCAACTGGCGGAACGGAAGCTCGAGAGGACCCAGCAAAATCTGCTCAGGGTCAACGACATAGTACGGGAAATCGAACGGCAGATCCGAAGCATGGAGCTTCAGGCCAAAAAAGCGGAGCGATATAAGGGCCTGAAGCGGGACCTCAAAGAGAAAGAGATCGCCTGGGCGATCCTGCGGCGCAAGCGTCTGGAGGGGGACATCTCCCGGCTTGATGAAAAACTAAGGGACGTAGAAGATAAACTGGTCCAGCTCCTGGCCACCCTTAATTCCAAAGAGGCTGAGGGCGAGAGCATCCGCTTAACCTTGTTTGAAACAGACAAAGAGATCGCTTCGCGTCAGGAAGCCCTGTATCAGCAGAAGATTCGGATCCAGACTGAAGATCAAAGCATCGCCTTCTATAAAAGGGAGAGGAGCGGTCTTGACGAGACGGAGAAAAAAGCGCGATCGGAGATTGGCCTCCTTCGGGAAAAGCTTCAAAGTCTTCAGGGAGAAATCGAGGAGCTGACAAAGGCCAGAGAGAGTTTTGTCCAGCTCTCTCTTTTTGAAGAAACGTATTTGAAAGACAAAGAATCGGAGCTGGAGAAAATCAGGGCTCAAATCCGCGCTGCAATATCTGATCTCGAAGCTGCCCGCCACTCGCAAATTGAAATTCTGAACCAGGCCGCGCATCTCAGGAACGACCTTGCAGCCGCGGCAAAGCGGCGCGAGGAGATCTGCAAGGAATCAGACAAAAATCGCCGCGAAGCATCTGAGGCCACGATCTCGCTCGAATCCTGGAGAGTGAAAGAACAACAACAGCAAGCGATTTGGGAGACTTGCCAGGCGCGCGCGCGGGAAACGGCGGTAGAAGCTGCCCGGGCAGCGGAAAGCGTCAAAGAATGGAGCCTGCGCAGGGAAGAACAGGAAAGAAAGATCGAGGAACTGAAGGAAAAGCTGCAAGAGAGCCGGTCCCGGTTGCTTTCGCTCGAGGACTTGCAGAAGAACTACGAGGGATACCAGGAAGGCGTGCGCGCGATCATGCTGAAGCGCCAGAGGGAGGCGGCGTTCGACGGCGTGCACGGCCTGGTCGCCGAGGTCGTAGAAGCGCCGGAAGCTTATGAGAAGGCCTTGACCGCAGTTCTTGGAGATCGTCTCCAGTGCATCATTGTGCAAAGCCACGATGAAGGAATCGAAGCCATAGAGTATCTCAAGCGCGAGTCGTCGGGCCGCGGAAGCTTTGTGCCGCGCCGACTCTACCGTAAAGAACAACGCCCCCTGCCTCTTGGCGAGCCGGAGGTGGTCGCTTCACTTTTGAACATGGTTTCGGTCAAGGAGGGCTACGGGGAAATCGCTGAATATCTGCTGTCGGACGTCGTTTTGGTTCGTGATTTGAAGTCGGGGCTTGCGCTCTGGAACCGCAACGGGTTCGTCAACACTCTCGTGACTCCGGAAGGAGAGGTCATCGACCCGATGGGTATAGTGACGGGAGGAAGCGCTGAGACCCTGGAGGGCGGGCTCCTTGCTCAAAGACGACGGATGAAGGAGCTTGAGGCCGTCATATCGGAGCTCCAGGCCGAATTCCACGGCGAGGAGCGAGAGTTTCTGTCGATCAAGAGTCGCATCAGTGAGAGCGAAGCCCGGCGAGCGGCCCTGTTGGAAGAGGATCACCGCCTGGCTCTGGAGCGGATCCGGCTCGAGCACGAAAGCCTGCAGGCAAAACAGGAGATCGAGCGGTTGGAGGAAACCCTGCGCGTGCTCGACCAGGAGCACGGCGATTTTCTCGCAACGGACAGCTCGCTGCAGGAAATCATAAGAGACCTCGAAAGCAAGATAGAGCTCAACCATCGGGAGAAAACGGAGAAGGAATCGATTCTGACGGACAAACAAGAGGCTCTCTCGCAACTGGAGAAGGAGCTTTCGCGGATCGATGCAGAAGCGACGGAGTCGCGCGTGCGCGGCGCCGCTTTGGGAGAGAGAAAGCAGCATGCGCATATCAACCTGGAGAACCGCTTGAGAGCACAACGGGAAATCCACGAGCAAATCCGCGCCCGGGAATCGGAGATACTCCAGATCGCAAAGAGAAGAGATGAGCTGGATGCCACGATCGAGCAGGCAAGCAGCTCGCTCGAGGACGGAATAAAGGCTCTGCAAGACGCCGAGCGGGGGCTGGAAAACGAACGGGCAAAATACCGGGAGATTTCTCGGCAACTGGCCGACATCCAAGAGCAGGTTAAAGAGCTCCGTCCGGCGGTGGATTCCGCACAGCAAGAGAAAAATCAGCTCCAGCTACTTCTTTCCGAGAAGCGTCTGAACCTGCAGCACCTTTTCGACACGATCCGGGAAAAACACGAAGTGGATCTTCAGGAGACGCCTGCCGAGGCACTGGATGAGAATGCCTCTGAGGAAAGCTTCCTGGCGGAGATTGAAGAGTTGCGCGGGCGTATGGAGCGGATGGGAGAGGTCAATCTGGCGGCCATCGGTGAATTCGAAGAGCTGAACACCCGTTACCAGTTTCTCAGCCAGCAGAAACAGGATCTGGACCGGTCGGTTGCGGACCTCCAGCAGACGATCGCAAAGCTCAATCGGCTCTGCAGGCTTCGCTTCCGAGAGAGCTTCGAAGAGATCAATCAAAAATTCCAGGAGATCTTCCCTCGGATGTTCAGGGGAGGAAAGGCGCGTTTGATCCTGACGGACGAGAACGATTATCTAGAAACTGGAGTTGAGATCGTGGCACAGCCTCCGGGGAAGAAGCTCCAATCAATAACGCTGCTTTCAGGCGGAGAGAAAGCTCTCACGGCCGTGAGCCTGCTCTTTGCGATCTTTCTGACCAAACCCAGCCCGTTTTGTTTCCTGGATGAGGTCGATGCGCCCCTGGACGACGCCAATATCGATCGCTTCAACGAGATGATCAAGGAGATGAGCCAAACTTCCCAGTTCATTCTCATCACCCACAACAAACGGACCATGCAGGCCGCCGAGGTGCTCTATGGCATCACCATGGCGGAGCCGGGAGTTTCCAAAGTCGTGTCGGTCAAAATGAGCTGATCAGATCGTCTCACTCCCGCCGTCACAGTATCGCGCCGAAGAACGGATCAGGAAGAAGAAGCTCTGGCGCGATTAGCGGGCTGGATACCCAGAACCTTAACATCAAAAGTCAGAGTTTGCCCGGCGAGTGGGTGATTGAGATCCAGCACCACCGTTTCAGTTCTGATCTCATGGACGCGGCAGGAGAACTCTGCGCCGCCTGGCCCGCGAACCTCAAGCGTGGTTCCAGGCATCAAACCTTCAGTGGGAATCGCTTCTTTGGGGACTTCCGTGAAACCGTTGGGATCGAAAGGACCGTAGGCTTGTTCCGGCCGGAGAAGAATATTTCTTTCCTCGTTGATCTCCATTGTTGAGAGCTCTTCCTCCAGAGCCGGAATAAGCTCCTCCTGGCCTTGGACATAAGTCACCGGCTCCTCACCTTTGCTGGATTCAATGACTCTGCCCTGCTCATCGAAGACCGTGTATTCGAAGGTTACGATGCAACCATTTTCTATCATTTCTTCTCTCCTTGGTCTTTGTTCCGGCGATTCTAAACGCGGGACTGATCACGCCTTTACTTAGGGGTATTCTGTTCCTCCTCAATCAGCTTAAGCGCTTTTCCGCGAAGCTCGTAATCATCCGTGACGCTGGTAAAGGTCATCAGAAAACGCTTCGTGGTGAGTCCCTCGTTCGAGGGTCCAGGACGCAAATTCGATACCAGGCGATAAGTTGCTGATTTCTTTAGTGGCGTATTTATCCGAGCGATTTATCTGCCTGTTATTGCCTACATTAGCGTCGCTTCCGCGTGGGCATTTTCCAACAACGAGCTAAACGCCGAGCCGAAAGACTCCGGTGCTGAAAAAGGGCTTGGAACGGCAGGTTACAAAGCGCGCCGGATTGTCGGTACGTGGAGGATTCGAACACCTGCGGCCGGCGGAGCTTCGACGGCTTTTACAAGAGCGATCGCAATAAAACTTTTGCCGATTGTTTTTGCTTCCCTGTTCGCCGCCAAAAGAGAGCAGCGTTGATGGGGTAGAGAATATTCGCACGCTTACCAATGTCAATGCGTGACGATGGCAATGCGGGCCGAGAAGGTGATAAAAACCGAAACTGAAGCCGAACGGAAAGAGGAGGTGAGAGGGCATTGAACCAAAAATCAGATTCAAGCTCTTCGGGAACCGGGCGCGATATCTTTCTCGAAGCGCCGCCGGAGCCAAAAAGAAGGGCGCGCTCCGCGGTGTTCCTTTTTCTCTCTTTGTTGATCCTGCTGTGGGCCTTTCAGGGCGCCAAGATCAGGCCTGGAGAGCTCATTCGGGGAATTCCAGAGATCGCGCTGACTATTGGCCGAATGCTACCGCCCGATTTTTCGAAAATTACCGACGTGAACAGCTATTTTCTTCCCGAGAATTTGCCGTTGTCCAATCTCCTGCTCCCGCTTCCGACCTCCGAAGAACAGGCCCGAATCAAACGCCGCTGGTGGGAGAACACTTTCCCGCAAACGATCATCGGGGCTACGATCGAAACCGTCCAGATGGCGCTGGCCGGAACTTTTATGGCCCTGCTGGTCGCTTTTCCGGTTGGATTTCTGGCGGCCCGCAACACCACCCCGCATCCTTCCGTTTACCACGGCACCCGGCTTGTCCTGAATCTTTTTCGCACGATTCCCGACCTCGCCCTTGGCCTTCTCTTTGTCGCCGCCGTCGGCCTGGGAGCTTTTGCGGGAACCCTCGCGCTCTTCATTCATACGACGACGGTATTGGGCAAGCTCCTTTCTGAAGCTGTCGAGAACATTGATGAAGGTGTCGTGGAAGCGATCCGTGCCACAGGGGCTCGATACCCGCAAGTTCTTGCATTTGCAGTGCTGCCGCAGATACTTCCCGATCTGATCTCTTTCACTCTCTATCGCCTGGAGACCAATATCCGCGCGGCGTCCGTTTTGGGTTTGATAGGCGCAGGCGGAATCGGTTATTTGATGAATACCAGCTTCAGGACCTTTCAGTACCAGGAAGCTTCCGCCATCGTTCTTGTCCTGATTGTCCTGGTCATGGTAGTAGACTATGCGAGTTACCGGCTGAGAAAACTCGTGGTGTGACACTTAAGCAGTTTCGGGTTGCGAGCCTCGAGTTTCTGGTTCTTGGTGAGAACAGCCGAAACCAGAAACTAGAAACTGTACAAGGACGTGCGGGATGAAATTGAGAGTCGTCGGTCGTCCGCTTGCCAGGATTGAGGGGCCGGAGAAGGTTTCCGGCAAAACTCGTTATACGGCAGATGTCGAACTTCCCGGGATGATCTGGGGCAAATGTTTGCGGAGTCCCTTTGCCCATGCCAGGATCTTGCGGATCGATACGAGCGAGGCCAGGAAACTGAAAGGGGTCGTTGCGGTCCTTACCGGGGAAGATTTGCCGTCTTATCGGGTTGGGCTCCGCCTTCAGGACATTCCGGTTCTGGCCCGGGGCAAGGTGCGCTTTGTCGGCGACAAAGTGGCTGCCGTCGCGGCAGAAGACCGGGAC
>JACQUW010000352.1 GCA_016210115.1 Deltaproteobacteria bacterium
CCCCCGTGGAGTAACGTCACGACCGAGCTGGATGGCTTCGATCGGGCAGGTACTCCACGGGGCGGGAGAGGGCCGGGGTGAGGGGTATCCAAACTTAGCTTTAACCGTCACTATACAACTACGCCGGCCGCCGAAACTCGTCCTGAGGCCTGCCGGGCGGAACGTCGTAATCCTTTTCAGGTTTCAAAAACGGAGTCGGCACCTCTTCTGTCCAGATCTTCATCTCTTGCCCTGAAGGCGCTTTCGCATAAATCCATTTGAGCCAGTCCCGGTTGTCCGTCCAGGGAAAGTCCTCGCGATAGTGATAGCCCCGGCTCTCCTCTCTGGCCAGAGCCGAACGGAGGAAACCCTCCGCGAGAACAGACATGTTCTTGAGCTCCCAGGCCTTGACCAATTCATGAGAATCCTTGGCCTTGACGCTGTCGATTTCCGGCTTCAGATTCGATAACTCGGAAAGCGCCTTCTTGAGGCTTTGGGCCGTGCGCAAATAAGTCACAGGATAGGGAATAATGATTCTCTGCAGCTTGGCTGTGACCTCATCGGGAGTTGGCCCTTTCGGAATCTCCGCCGGCACAAATAGAGCAGCGATCTTGGCCGCGACCTGCTCGGCTTCGGTTTCCATTGCCGGCTTACGCGAACCGCCGGCATTCTCGGAGGCGAATGCGCCGGCCAGGACGCCGGAGACAGCGGCAAACGCGAGGTTCATTCCTCCGAAAGTATAAGTCCCATGATGAGGCGCGCAACAGGTATCTCCGGCCGCATAGAGAGCTTCGAGATTGGTCTCGCAGCGCGTGTTCACGTCGAGCCCGCCTCCACCGCCCATCTTGAGGCGGAAGGCCGGCATCCATTCTATAGGGGCGGCAAAGGGATCGATGCCGGCCTTATCCCAGAGCATGAACGTCTCCGGCAGAATCTTGCGCATCAATTGACGATCGGTCGAAAAAACGCCCCTCATGTCGAGATAAACCGGCCCGCGACCTTCGCTCACTTCTCTGGAAAAAGCGACCACGAGATCCGACTGCCGCCCCCGGCTCCCCAGGACCGGGTGATAACGCCACATGAACTCTTCTCCCAAAGCATTGACGAACTTTCCCCCCGAGCCGACGAACAGATTCAAGCCGTGAATGTCATGCTCCCGGGACACTGTGTTGGAGCCGGTTTGTTCGAGGCTGCGCAGGATTGCGCCTTCTCGCATGGCCATGGCTTGCGAGTCGCCGGTAAGATTCCGATGGCCGATATACACCGACTTGAGCCCGCATCCGCCGCTCGCCAGAATCACTGCCTTGGCGCCCAGCAGATAGAGCTCACCGGTCATGGTTTGGAGTCCCAGGATCCCGATCGCCCTTCCATCTCTGACAATGAGATGGGTCGCCATCACGCGTTCCACCAACTCCACGCCCTTGAGTTGGGCGATTTTTCGCATCGAATCCATCATGGGCAGCGAGTTCACCACGATATGATGGGTCTTGATATGTCCGCGCGATTTGCGCTTGATGAATCCGTTTTCGTCCTTTTCGAAGATCCGAACTCGGTGTTCCTCACCCCAGCGATCGATCTGCATGGTAACCGGATAGACATTATCGAGGACCGCCTCGACCCAGTACTGGTCGTTCAGGTATTCGCCGGCCTTGAGCATCTCCTCCATCCAGATCGCTTTGTCGTCTTCGGGAAACCGAACGCTGTAAACACCGGCAGCGAAGACGCTCACGCCGCTCCGAGCCACCACTCCCTTGTCTACTAAGATTACCCTCGCTCCCGTTTCCCTGGCCTTGATGGCCGCTGACGTACCGGCAAGACCACCACCGACGACGAGCACATCCGCCATGATCAAATGATCAACATAGCTCTTCAGTCGCCTGGCCATAACGAAACCTCCTTGAAAACTCGCCGAAATAGGCGCTGGGTTTGTGTCGCAATTTCCATGCCGCCGATAAGAATTTCTGATCACCAGATTGAGGCAAACTTATTGCGAGTGGCGGTATTTTCGCGTCAAAATTTGGAAAAAAAATCTGATCATTCTCATTTCTTGGAGGATGAAAGCCGGCCACTCGTGGCGTATTGGGCCTTTTAATCCTGATCCAAACGGCGGCTGCGCGTCGCCGCCGAAACAGTTTGACGATGAAACGGAGGCGGGAAGTTTTGTCAAGGCAGGTGAAGGGATTCTAGTGAAATGAGGTCTGGGCGGACCAGCGATAGGGTTCCTGACGAGCTAAGCTTCGTTGGGCTCTGCCACTGTGGCCCATTTTGTCTTCGGTGTGGCTATCCTCTCATCATCGACATAGATTTCGGCGCCGCGCTCCTGAAAAAAACAGAGCAACCCCTTAATTTTTGGGCATTCCGGAATCGGTTCCATATATCCCCAGACCAAATCTTTGAAAAGGCGCTCGCGGACTCGCACGGACCAGTAGTCCGCCCTTCCTTTGTAAGGGCAGCGCGATTTTGTCGCGCTCGCTTCCAGCAGATCCATCCTGATGTCTTCCGGGAAAATGTAGTAGCGCACCGGATGGTTCGTTTCGAAGAGCACACGCGGGCGGCGCGTGTCCGCCACGATGTCACCCGCGATTCGAACAACCACGTGGCGTTTGCTCTGCAACACGTCGACGCGTTTATAAGGATCGCGCGGGTGGACGAAGACCTCCTCATCCTCCTCGTACCACGCGTCCATTTTGTTCCATTCAAAGGCGAAAAAGCCTCTTAGGCCCTCAGCTTCAGGAAGCGGCGTGAAATAGGTCCAGGCCGCGTTGTCCGCGACGTTATCGCCAATCCTGACCGTCCAGTATGACGCCTCTCCTTTATAAGGACAGCGGCTTTTCTGTTGAGTCTCCCTAAGAAACTTTTTGCACACATCCTCAGGGGGAAAATAATAGACAGGCAAGACGCCCGCTTCGCGAAGCAATTTGACCTGCTTGCTGTCGGCGATGGTCTCACCACTGAAGGTGACGCGGACCTGCCGAGGACTCTGGCTCACATGGATCCAATGTCCTGGGTCCCCATAAAGCGGAACTCTAGCTTCCATGCTCATAACGTGCCCCGTTTTGAGGATAGTATCTCAGCGTCAACATTCCAAGTCACAGGGCTCGCGAAATCTCCCCCAGCTCCTCTTTTCCAGGGAGATTTGTCTGCCGGTGGGAAATGCTGCTAAGCGAATCCCGGCCGGAGAGCTGAAAAAAGATCGTCAAGTGAAGTTAGCTTTTCGAGCTTCATTATCTGCTCTAGTAAAACTCGAGTCTTTCCCTCTCCGATCACCGGCGCAGCCAGCGTCCGAAACTTTTGTTCGACTTCGTTCGCTGACATGGGATTTTCTTTTTCTCCTTTCGGCACCAGAACCTCACGCGCTAACGACCGCCCGTCTATCAGTTTAATGCGCACTCGCCCCGGCCAGGAACGCGGGAAATAGGAGTCGAGCGCTGTGGACGCTTTGACCGTAACCTTTTCCATCAGCCTCAACACGCCATCGCCGCGCAGGAACACATCCCCGAAGGAATCAAGATCCAGCTTTCCTCTGAGTACCGTTACCGCCATAATGTACTGACCGCTCGCCAGCGAGGCCGCGCGCTTTCCCATTATGTGCGGCCGATCGATCATAGCCGCGACACCCCTGGGTACCCCCAACTCGATAGCGTGAATTTCATTCGCACTGACGCGATTTTCGTCGAGAAGATATAGAAGCGCTTCCACGCCCGCGTGCAACTGGCGGGCGCAGGGAAAAGGCTTGAAAGCTACTTCAGGAAGAAAGTAATCGTCCAGGCGCTCAAGGTAATCCCAGCGAGGATTCTCACAAAGCGTAAGGCAAAATCCTCTCGGATCTTCGAAAATCCTCGTTGGTCCCTTGAGGCCCTGCTCCGTCGCAAGCAGGGCAAGCACCCCGGTTTGAGCCGATCGGCCGAATGTCAGGTGCCGGGCAGTCGAGCCCTCGCCACCACCCGTGAGCATTCCTCCGGCGTGAATACCGGCAATACCCAACGCGTTCACTGCCTTTTCGACCGGCCATCGGAGAAGCGTTGCCCCGGCCAGAGCCACGCCGAAAACTCCGCACAACGTGCTGGGCCACCATCCGCGGCCAAAGAGGCTCGGACCATTGATGGCAAGTCCAATCCTGACGGTCGTCTCGTAACCTCCTATGGCCCCTTCCAGAAATGTGCGCCCATCGACGCCGTGTTTTTCTCCCAGTCCCAACAGCGCAGGCACGATCATCGCCCCGATACAGGTGGCGGCACCGCCGTGGATGTCATCCATCTCGCCGCAATGGCTCGCGGATGCCATGGCCATGACGCCGTCCAGGAGAGAGACCTTCCCTTGCGTTCCAGGAAGAGTGACCTCGGCGGCAGAACCGGCTCGTCCAAATGAGAGGGCCAAATCATAGGTGATTTTTCCCGTTTCCAGATGAGAGCCGGCCAACAAGACACCGACAGAGTCGAGAATATGCAGCTTCGTCGCATGGATTACGGCTTCTGGAATGCTCTCTAGACGGAGCGAGATGAAATGCTGAGCGAGTTTTTCGCTTAGAGTTGCCTCAGCCATGCGCATAGAAAAGTGAAACGTAAAAGGTGAAACGTGAATGGGGCCTCTGATGCTCTTTTCACGTTGAACTTTTTACGCTCCTTAAATGAGACAAAATAGATGCTTTGTCCAGATGTGGCTGGATCTTACTTCCCCACATCAATTACAATATGACCCATCTCATTCACATGGACGCGATCGCCGGGATAAACGAGAATGGTGGAACCTATCTCCTCAATGATTGCCGGCCCGTCGAACTCCGCTCCGGGCTCAAGGCCCGCGCGCAAAAATATCGGGCAAAGGACGAGCCGCAGGCCCGCGTCAAAAATCACGCTTCGCTCACCTTGCCGCCCGCTTTCACTCTCCCGATAAGGCGCTTTGAGCGAAAGACGGCTCTCCGATCGGCCAAGAGCAGAAAGCCGGAGATTCACAATGACCACCGGCTCGGTAGGCGCCGAGTGGCCGTATTGCTCCTGATGCAGGGCATCAAACTTCGTGCGTACCCGCTCCAGGTCGTTCAGTGATTCCGAATCCTCATCCACCGGGACAGCAATTGTGTATTCCTGACCGCGATAGCGCATATCCAAAAATCGCCTCAGGAAAATGCCGTTGCCATTCGCTCCTTCTTCGCTCAGTATCTCCCTGGCCTGTTTCTCGAGGGGCGCGAACCGCGCTGCCAATTCGTGGCCTGAAGTTTCCAGCAGCTCGCGCAAATAGGTTTGAACGTAATCGTGTTTAAGATCTGCGAGCAACATTCCGAGAGCGGAAAAATGCGCCGGCATCGGCGGAATGACTACACGCGAAACGGAAAGCTCCCGCGCGATCGCCGCCGCGTGAAGAGGACCGCCGCCTCCGCTGGCCACAAGGATGCAATCCCGCGGATCGTAACCCCTCTCCACCGAAACCGCGCGGACGGCGAGAGACATGTTGAAGTTGGCGATCGTCAGGATCCCCATGGCGGCCTCTACGAGAGAGAGATCCAGGGCCTTGCAGATGCGGCTCTCAACCGCGCTCACCGCCTTATCCGTCTCAAGACACACCCCCCCACCAAGAAAAAACGCCGGGTCGATGCGTCCCAGAATCACGTTGGCATCCGTGACCGTCGGCTCCTCGCCTCCTTTGCCATAGCACGCTGGACCCGGATCGGCGCCGGCGCTTTGCGGTCCTACTTTCATGCCTCCGGCCTGGTCAACCCAGGCGATGCTCCCTCCTCCGGCTCCCACCTCCACGATGTCGACGACCGGAAGCATCATCGGATGCCCTGAAACATAGCCGCCGATATAGTAGCTGCTCGTGACCTCCGGGTGAAAATCCCTGACGAAGCTCGCTTTGGCTGTCGTTCCGCCCATATCGAAGGAGATGACCTGGCGGCAGTTCAAGATCTCGCCGATCTTAGCTGCGCCGATCACGCCGGCGACGGGCCCCGATTCCATCATGGTGACCGGGATCTTCTTTGCCGTCTCCACGGCCATCGCGCCGCCGTTTGACTGCATAATCCTGAAAGCGCCATGGAATCTGGAGGATGCTAAAAGCTTCTCAAGCGATATCAGGTAGCGGCTCACGATCGGACCGATATAAGCGTTGAGAACCGTCGTGGAAGTGCGCTCGTATTCCCGGAACTCGCGCAAGATTTCATGGGAGAGTGAAACATAAGCTTCCGGAAAATCCCGCCAAAGAAGAGCTCCAAGGTTTTCCTCATGAATCGAGTTGGCATAAGAATGAAGGAGGCAAACCGCGACGCTTTCCACTTCTCGTTCTTTGAGCCGCGCGATAGCGCCTCGCGCGGATTCCACATTGAAGGGACGCAGCACCTCGCCGCTCGCGTAAATCCGCTCATCCACCTCCAGGCGCAAGTCCCTCGGAACCAATGGCACCGGACGCTTGAAAAAGAGGTTGTAACCTTCAGGCCGGTTGCCGCGACCGATTTCATACACATCCCGAAAGCCTGCCGTTGTGATAAGCCCCGTGAGCGCCCCCTTTCGTTCAAGAACCGCATTGATGGCGATCGTGGAGCCGTGAACGAAGAACTCCGCCCCTCCAATTTGAATGCCTGCTCGGAGAACGCATTCCTCAATCGCCAGAGCCAAATCCTTCGGCGTGGTCAAAGACTTGCTCTGAAAAATATTACCTTGCTCATCCAGAGCAACCAGATCGGTGAATGTCCCACCGATATCGACCGCGATCCTCATTGCTACTCGCTATTCGCTATTTGCTATTTGCCATTCGCCATTTGCTATTCGCTATTCTGCTTCACGTATCCCAAACGCAAATCCTGTTCCGTCTGCGCGGGCAGTCTCTCATCGGGCGGTCCATAACCTCCGCCGCCGGCGGTAAAAAATGTGACAACCCCTCCCCGTTTCAATGGATAATTGGGACCCTTAGTAACCCAGATTCCCGGGTCTTCGGAACTTTGGCGAACCCATGCCCGCGCCGGCTCCCCGCTCTCTCCCCCAAAAAGTCCCCATGGAGGCTGCAGAGTCCGCTCCACATTGATATTGGCAAAGCCGTCGCAGAGGAGACGAACCGCAATCTCAATGCCCAGGCCGCCGCGAAAGTTGCCGGCGCCGCCGCTTCCTTCACGCAGGCGATGATGCTCGATCAGGACCGGATAATAAAGCTCCTGCAATTCCACCGGAGCATTCTGCACGTCGCCCTGGCAAACCGATACGGTAGCGCTCTCTCCGTCCTCATGAGGCCTGCCCCCCCAGCCCCCACCCATAATCGTCTGGCACAGGAACCGCCTTCCGGTGCGTGGGTCAATCCCGTGAAAGGCATAGCCACCCATGTCACCCTTGTGCGCCGCAGGAATTTTGTCCGGCAGCGCCGGCGCAAGAGCCGTCAAAATCAAATCGACCACGGTCGGCAAAGTCCGGCTCCAGTTGCCTACCGGCGCCGGTGGCGTGGCGCTGAGAATCTTCCCCGGCGGAATAATGATTTTAAGCGGGCGAAAGCAACCTTCATCAATGGGAGAAAAGGGACTCACGAGCGACTTGAACGCGACACGGCCGGCAGCGACGGCCCCGGAGGCTCCGGAATTGATCGACCCTCTGACTTGCTCCGCCATGTCAGAAAAATCGATGGTCATCTCTTCGCCGGAAACGCGGACGCTCACCTTAAGAGGCACCGGACGGTCCAACTCGACACCGTCACTATCGAAAAGCGCTTCAGCTTTATAGGTTCCTGGCGGTATCTTACTGATCTCGCGGCGCGCAAGCGCCTCCGACTGATCCCAGATCGTTTTAACGCAATCGAGGAAAGTATCCAGGCCATATCGCTCCAGAAGCTCGCCCAAACGACGCTCGCCAATGCGGCAGGCCGCGATCTGCGCCCTCAGGTCCCCGAGCGACGATTCGGGGAATCGGATGTTGTCGGAAATAATCTGGTGAATCCCGCGGTCCAGTTCTCCGCGCCGGTAAAGCTTCAGCGACCGGAGCTGCAGGCCCTCTTCATAAACCTCTCGCGTTCCGCTGGACGCAAAGCCGACGCGACTTCCGCCGATATCGACCCAGTGCGCGCGCACGGCAGGAAAGGCAACAATTTTTTCCCGGTAAAAGAACGGCGTATAAACGACCACATTGTTGAGGTGCTGGCCGCAAACGTAAGGATGGTTCATGATCAGGACATCTCCCGGCTCAAATCCATCTTTGCCGTAGCGGTTAACGCCATCGATGATTGCCGGCCCCAGGTCCGCAAGAAAAATCGGCAGCGCGCCGAAATTCTGCGACAGAATACTCCCATCCGGGTCTACCAGCCCGACGCAGTAATCTCTCACTTCGTAGATCATCATGTTGTACGAAGTCTTTCGCAGCACAACGGCCATTTCATTGGCCGCAGTGGCGAGAGCGCTGCGAACGACTTCGAGCGTAATCGGATTGACTTTCCCGTTAACCATTAACTTTGATCAGAAAGAATTTTGCTGCTTCCAACTCCCGAGCAAGCGTTCCCTTTTCCAGGATACAGTCTTAGGGAAGGAATCAGAACATCAACTGTCTTTTTCTACCTTGACCCCGCGGGACGCCGCATGGGTTCCGACTGTCGCCTCGCGCAGCCCGTAAAGATATCTAATAATATCCTCGTTCGTCATGTACTTGCTCATGTCGTAGCGATCGTGGTGGACGATGTCATGGAGCGGCCGCCTCGTTCCGGCGCGCGGCCCCACATCCGGATAGCCGATGGGGATAATCAGATAGAGCATCAACAAATCGGGAACTCCGAGAATGCGCTTGAACGGCTCTTGGACGTGGATCGACACCCATTCCGATGTGAGTCCCAACGCGGCAACGGCCAGATGTATAAGAAAGGATGCGTTCGCCAAACCATCGGTCAAGTGCGACTGGCCCCGGCCGAAGGTATGCGCGCCCATAACCGTTCCCCACTGGCGCCGGCCGTCCCCGAGCACCACGATCACGGCGGGGGCCAGATGCCAGTTGGTCTTCTTTTTGTTGAACTCGAGAGATTCGCGCGGGTCGCCTTTGACCTGATAAGAGGGATGGCGCAATTTGTACTCGCGCTGTTGCTCCATCCAGAAGATGTAGTCGGTATTGTATTCGGAATAGGCATCCCGGAGCTGGCGTTTGATGTCCGGGTCTTTCACCACGATGAACTCCCATGGTTGGGAATTGGCGCCGGACATGGCCCAGCGCGATACTTCAAGGATTTTTTGCACGTAATCATCCGGAATCGGATCGGGCCTGAACTTCCGGACGCTCATCCGCGTTTTAATGATGTTGAGCAGCATCTCGTATTCTTTTGTCGTTTCCGCCATCTTTGTGCCTCCTACAGGTACAGCAGCTTTTCTCCCGTAATATGCACCCGGCGAAAAGTCAACGCCGTTAAGCTCGTGTTCGTGACCCGCTTCACACTGAAACAATGAAAGGCGCACCGCGCCGAGGAGCGTAAGGTGGAGGGCCTAATCCTCGCTACGCGAGGAATTGCAAATGGCAAATATCAGATTTCAAATTTGCAATTTGAGATTTGCAATCTGACATCCCGTAGGGTTTGGCCGCGGCCTGGAACCTCGCGCCCCTCGGCGGCGCCACCTACAGACAAATACGCTTCCCTGTAATTACAGAAGATTCACCGCCGGCGTGCGATCATGATTCCTTTCCCTTGATAAGTAACCGGTAAAACAGGGCGGTGGTTAGAGCCAGAGAAACTATTGCCGTTAGACTGAGCCCAAAGGCGACTCCGAAGATCGTGGCGGAAGCTCCCATGACCATCGAGCCGACAGATCGCATACCCTGATCCATGTTGAAGACGCTCATAACCCGGCCCAGAAGATCCCGGGGTGCCTCGATCTGGATGATGACGCGGCTTATCGTGCGGAAGCTTATCTGCCCTGCTCCAACCAGCACCAGAAGCCCGACAGAAAGGGGAAAGGAACCTGAAAGGCAGAAAAGAATGAGAAACAGAGGAGTCAGAGTCGTCGTTATCCAGAGCAGGGCGTCCTTTCTCCACTTCTCCCCCACCGAAGCAATAAAAATCAGGGCAATGATTCCTCCCAAACCCGGGGCGGCCATCAAGATACCGAGTCCGCGAGGCCCGACATTCAGGACCTCCTTCGCAAAAACCGGAAGGAAGCGTTGGTAAGTGATAACAAAAACGGCGAACGTATAAGCGGCGATGATGCTGCTCAGAATGACCGGCGAGTGCCAGATGTAGGAAAAGCCTTCCCGAAGCTCTCGCAAAAGGTTGTCTTCCTTTTTTATCGGGCTTTTTTCCGGCGCGCGCACAAAGAAAAACTCCAGCGCTGAGAGAAGCAGAGTCGCGCCGTACACGAGATAGCAGCCGCTCACGCCGATCCAGATAACCAGGATGCCCCCAAGCGACGGCCCTATGACGCGCGCGACGTTGAAGCCGATCGTGTACAGGGAAACGGCATTCACGATCTCATTCCGCGGGACAAGATCCCCAAGAATCGATTGGGAAGCGGGCGGGTTGATCGTCCGCGCCGCGCCGGAAAAAATCTCCAGCGCCAGAATGTGCCAGAACTGCAATACACCCGGCCAGTAGAGAGCCAGAAACCCGAGCACGGGCAGCGCGGAGACGAGCTGGATGAGAATCAGGAGGCGTCTCCTGTCATATCGGTCCACCAGCACGCCTCCCAGCGCTCCGAGAACCAGCCGGGGCGTGGCTTCGCACAGGCCGAGAACACCCAGGGCCATGGCCGACCCCGTGATCTCATAGGCGATCCAGTAGAGCGCAACCTCTTGAACAAAATGACCTACAGAAGCAAGAAGATCACTGGACCAGAAGAGAGCGTAGTCACGATAACGAAGAGAACGAAAGATGCGAATTGAATGATTTCCTTTCCCGTTGTCTCAATGCGATGACCATTGTTATAGCTCGTCCATAATCGGCTGGAAAGGGATCAGGCGGCGTATGAGGGCAGACACGCGGGTCTGCCCCTACCGCTATTTGCTATTTGCCATTCGCTATTTGCTGTTTACCGGGCCGGACTTGACAGAAAAAAAATTGGGAGCATACAGGAGGGGGGAACTTATAAACGAAACTTTTGGTTTCGAAAGGAGGCTTTATGCGGCGACGAGCCGAGGTTTTGTGGATAGCAGCGACTCTTTTTCTGACCGTGATCGGCCTCCATCGAGCGGATGCCCTGACGCGCGTCTCCATCGGAGTTACCGAGACCATGGAAACCTTCAACCCCTATGGTGATAGCGTTTCGCTTCTTTATGGAATCTGGTGCCAGGTCATGGGTTGTCTCGGCACCTATGACTTCGACAAAGGCGATTACGAGGGAATGTTGGCTGAACGTTGGGAAGTCAAGGATCCGAACACCTGGATTTTTCATCTGCGCAAGAACGCAAAGTTTCACGATGGCACGCCGCTCACCGCCGCCGACGTGGTGCACTCGTTCAACCGCATCAGGACTGATCCCCAAAGCAAACAGAAACAGAATATTGCCCCGATCGCCAGCGCCGCTGCGATCGACAACCACACGGTCGGGTTTGTCACGAAGCAGCCTACGGCCCCCCTGGTGGAATATCTCTTCGATCGCTTCATCGTGACCAGCAAGGCAATCTACGACAAGCATGGTCCTGACGTGAGTGACAGAAAGTATCCGGTCGGCGCGGGCCCCTACAAATTCAAAGAGCTGCTTCCGGGCCAGCGATTCGTGATCACGAAGAATCTCGACTATCCCGGCATGAGGGAGAAAAAACAGGCGCCGGATGAGTTGATCTTCCGGATCATGAGGGAGCCCGAGCAGCGGGTCACTGCGCTCCTGAACGGCGAGATCCAGATTGCGCAATTCATTCCTCCCCATCTTCGCGAGAGGGTTGAGAAAACCGCCAACACAAAAATCGTCGCGACGGACTCTGTCGAGATCATGTTTCTGGCCATGAGCCCGAAATCCAAGCCATGGGACAACAAGCTCCTGCGCCAGGCGGTCTGCTATGCGATCGACCGGGATACGATCATCTCCACGTTGTTGAGGGGAGAGGCAACGCGCCTCGATGGGCCTATAGGTCCGGGGCAATACGGTTATAATCCCAATCTTAAGCCCAAGTACGAATACAATCCGGGGAAAGCAAAGCAGTTGGTTAAACAGGCCGGGTTCCCGAGCGGTGTGGACGTGGACTACTACACTCCGGTAGGGCGCTACACTTTAGATAAGCAAATCTCCGAAGCCATTGTCCCGATGCTTCACGCTGTCGGCATTCGCGCCAGGTTGCAAACTCCAGAGTGGGCGACGCTCTGGGCCAACGTCCAGGCCGGCAAAGTGCCTTTTTATTACATGGGGCGCGGCTCCGTCGTGGATCCAAGTGTCGCCCTGTCGCAATACTTTGAGACGGGTGGCTCTCCGAGAATCGGCTATTCCAATCCAAAACTGGACAAGCTCCTGGCCCAGGAGCGCCAAACGTTCGATTCCGCCAGGCGGAAGAAGACTCTTTCGGAAGCCATGAGCTTGATTACCGAAGAGGCGCCCGCGCATTTCTTGTGGCGGCATCAAATGCTCTACGGCATTGCCAAAAACATCGACTATAAGCCCACCCCCAGCGGGAGGATTTTCGGCGAGGATATTCGCGTGCTACGATAAGGCGTTGACTGCACGCACGTTAAGCGCGGCAGGGCGTATTGCGATACGCCCTGCTCCGGTGAGAAAAACCCGTTCATGGTTCGACAGGCTCACCACGAACGGAATGACACAGATGGAATCTCAAGCAGTTAGCCGTTGGTTCCTTCGATGAACTCAGGACAGGCTCTGAGCTCGGTCGAAGGGCGATCGGCCATTTTTTCACCGCTTCAGGGAGAACGGAGGCTTTTATCCTGGAGATAGGGAATTCATGACGAACTATCTCGTCCGCCGGCTAACCGGAACAATCCCCGTCCTTCTGCTTATCACCCTCCTCGTTTTTCTGTTGCTTCACGCGGCCCCCGGCGATCCGGCCTCGCTCCTTCTCTCGGATCAAACGTCGGAAGCGGACATTATCGAGGCCAGACATCGCTGGGGGCTGGATCAGCCTGTTTACATTCAATACCTGAAATTCATCACCGTGGCCTTCACCGGCGATCTGGGCAAATCGTTTCGTTTTGCTCAACCGGTCAGTGAGCTCATCGCGATGAGACTTCCCGCCACCATCGAGCTGGCCACGTTCGCCATCCTGATCGCTGTCTCGATCGCCATTCCGCTTGGCGTCTGGGCTGCAGCCAGGCCCAACTCGTGGACTGATAATCTGGGGACAAGCCTCGGGCTCTTCGGCATCAGCATGCCAAGCTTCTGGCTTGGAATCATGCTCATCTTGCTTTGCGCCGGGACTTTTCACATTCTGCCATCGGCCGGCCGGAGCACTTATGGAGTGGCTGGACCCCAGGACACCGGGTTTTATTTTTTGTCCGGCCTGCTGCGCGGCAACTGGGCGAGCGTTCGCGACGCGTTTGTCCATATGATCCTGCCGGGGCTCGCGCTGGGCGCGAACATGGTGGGTATTCTTATGCGCATCACTCGTTCATCGGTGCTGGAAGTTTTGCAGGAGGATTACGTCGTGACAGCCAGAGCAAAAGGTCTTCACGAACGGGGCGTGCTCTGGCGGCACGGGCTGAGGAACGCGTTGATTCCGATCGTTACAGTCGTAGGACTGGAGTTGGGGACGCTCCTTAGCGGTTCGATTATCGTAGAGACCGTTTTTGCCTGGCCGGGTCTCGGAAGTCTCCTCATTACCGGCGTCACCTCCAGAGATTACCCGCTGGTGACCGGGCTGGTCCTGATGTACACGGGAACTTTCGTAACGATTAACCTCATCATCGACGCCCTTTATGCCCTCATCGATCCGAGAATCCGATACTAGCCTGCTGGCCGCACGGCCTGAACTGGTCCGAAAAACCGCGCGGGCGCGCCTTCGTCCGCCGATCCGGGTCAAAGCGGCTGTCGGTGGCGTTGTTGTCTTGAGTCTCATAATCATGGGGTTGGCGGGACCGTTCATCGCGCCCCACGATCCAAACGCGCAGCAATTGCGCGCTGCGCTTCAGGGACCGCAATGGTTCGCGGGGGGCCATTTTTTGGGGACTGACAACCTCGGCAGGGACGTTCTAAGCCGGATCCTGCACGGAGCCCGAGTGTCCTTGCTTGTGGCTCTCGCTGTCGTGCTCATCTCAGGAATCGTCGGGGTGAGTCTCGGCGCGATTTCCGGTTACTTCGGCGGTAAAGTGGACTTCGTCATTCAGAAACTCGTGGAGGTCGTGTGGGCCTTTCCCCCTCTGCTTCTTGCAATCACCATTCTCGCGTTTCTCGGTCAGGGATTATTCAATCTTGTCCTGGCCCTGGTCGCCCAGCGTTGGATCCAGTACTGCCGCGTCGTGCGCGGCCAGGCTTTGTCGCTCAGGACCCGCGATTTCGTGACCGCCACGAAAGCTTTGGGGGCAAGCGATAGCCGTGTGATTCGCCGTCACGTCCTGCCGAACCTTATTCAGGCTTCTCTCGTTATAGGGACCTTCGCGATGGCGTCCGCTATCATCTCAGAGGCAAGCTTGAGCTTCTTAGGACTCGGAGTCCCACCGGAAATCCCCACCTGGGGCACAATGCTCGCCGATGGCCGCGTTTATATCAGTACTGCCTGGTGGCTCGCGCTCTTTCCCGGCATGTCGATTTTTGTCACGGTGCTGGGGATTAATCTGCTCGGAGACGCCGCCAGAGACTTTCTCGATCCGCGGCTAAAGAGATCAGGCGCAAAGCTGTAGGCAGGCTGTTGCTGTTTCTTATCTGAATGACCTGAGATTTCCGACTTCTGTCTTTCCTAAATCCGCAATCCGAACTCCGAAATCTCTCAGCCCCATGCTCCCTGCTCCATGCTCCCTGCTCCCGCGTATTGATTCCCTGCGCGCCTGATATAGCTTGAAAGTATGCGGCGAACCAAAATTGTTTGCACGATTGGACCGGCAAGCGAATCGGAGAAAGTACTCGAAGCGCTGATTCGTACAGGGATGGATGTGGCACGCTTGAACTTCAGCCATGGGGACCATGCTTTTCATGGCCGGGTCGTTCGCAGAATTCGCCGGCTGGCGCGAAGGCTGGATCGACCCGTGGCCATCCTGCAGGATCTGCCGGGGCCGAAGATCAGAATAGGCGCTCTAAAAGGAAATCGTGCCGTGCTGCAAAGTGGCCGGTCCGTGATTTTAACGGAAAAGGCGATCGAGGGCGATGATCGGACGGTCCCGGTGAATTTCACCGGATTTCATCGATACGTGAGAAAAGGCGACCCGATACTGCTCGGCGATGGCGAAATCGAGCTCGAGGTTGTGAAAAGCGGCTCCGAGGAGATCACCTGCCGGGTTACCGTTGGCGGCATCCTGAGCCCGCACAAAGGCATTCACCTCCCCCGCGGCAGCCTCGACCTGCCCTCCCTCACACGAACAGACAAAACTGACCTGGCTTTCGGCATCGAGCAACGGGTGGATTTTGTGGCGCTTTCGTTCGTGCGCGACGCCAACGACATTCTCGACGCTCGAAAAGAGATGAAAAAAATGGGCGCTGAAATTCCGATTATCGCCAAGATCGAAAAACACGAGGCTCTCGATCACATCGATGGGATCCTGGAAGCCGTCGATGGAATGATGGTGGCAAGGGGCGATCTCGGGCTGGAAATCGCCCCGGAGCGTATTCCGGCCAACCAAAAAATGATCATTCGGAAGGCAAATCGGCTCGGTAAGCCCGTCATCACAGCCACGCAAATGTTAAGATCCATGGTGCAAAACCCTAGGCCGACGCGCGCCGAGGTCGCGGACGTGGCCAATGCCGTCCTGGACGGAACTGACGCGCTGATGCTTTCGGAAGAGTCGGCCACCGGAAGCTATCCGATCGAGGCCTTGCGAACAATGTCCCAGGTGGCCGTGGAAACAGAAAAGATCTTGGAACCCAGATTTTATATGGAAGGGGTCAAGAGAAGCGTTCCGGAAGCCATCAGCCACGCGGCCATTTCCCTGGCGCGCAATCTTCAGGTCAAAGCGTTCCTGGTTCCCACCACATCGGGAAGCACGGCGCGCATGATTGCGCGCTACCGCCCCGCGCGGCCCATTGTTGCAATCAGCCCAAATCCCAAAACCGTCACCGCCCTCTCTTTGGTCTGGGGCGTTTGTCCTTTCCAAGTTCGGGCTTTCAAACACACCGATGAACTGGTGACGCTCGCGCAGAAAACGGCCTTGAGCCTGGGTTTCGTGAAAAAAGGAGATCTGGTGGTGATTACCGCCGGCGCCCCCCTCCACCAGGTCGGCACCACGAATCTGCTTACGGTCAAAGAGCTGGAGTGAGCATCTCTCGCTTGATGAAGTATGCGGTTCTCAAAATACGAGACCCGTTTTTCAGCAGACTGCCGGTCTCCAAAAGGCGCACTCAGCCTAGAGCTATTTTTCCCATCGCGATTGGAGTAACGTCAGCCGGATCAGACAAATAAGGAGGAGTAGCATGGCGCAGCACATTCACGGACCGCTTTACTATGAACGGATGGGACGGACCGGGCCGGCGATCGCCTTTATCCATCCGAATCCGATGGATCAATCATGCTGGATTTTTCAGATGGCGCACCTCTCGACCTGGTACCGCTGCATTGCCATCGACATCCCGGGATACGGCCGCTCGCCCAAGGCTGACGCGGGTCTGACGGTAACTGACATGGCCGAGGCCTGTTGGGAAGCAATCGACGATGCGCTGCCCGGCGAGACCGCGATCCTGGTCGGCTGTTCGGTCGGATCGGCGATCGTTCCCTACATGCATCACCTGCGCCCGGAGAAGACCGCGGCACTTGTGTTGTCCGGCACCGGCTACAATCCCGCCAAAGAATTTGCCAAGCGGCGGATCGATAACTACACGGCCAACGGCGTAGACTATCGTTGGCCATACACGTTCGAGGATCTGAGCCCGGCGTTTCGCACAACGCCGCTGGCGCATTTTTTCGCCAACCTTTTCGCCGAACGCAACCAACACGCCGATGTGCAGACGATCATCCACCAGTTCAAAGCTCTCCAGCAGCCCGATCCCGACGGTCATCATGAGCGCATTGCCTGCCCGGCGATAATCCTCACCGGGAGCGAGGACGGCAGCCATCAGAGGGCCTTCGCGCTCCAGGCTCGTATACCCAATTGCGAGTTGAAGGTTTTGCCGGGCGCCGGCCATGCCTGTCAGATGGAGCAGCCCTGGCTGTTTGATCGCTTTATGATCGAATTTCTCACCAAGCACGGCCTCTTCCCCGGAACATCCAAGCCGACCAGGACAATCGTCTAAACGCGGGCGCCGCGCGCGATTATCGGCGCGTCAGAAAAAAAATATCAATGCGTCGGGTCAATTCGGATTGCAATTATCAAAACGGTTCTTCAACAAACCACCAGACTATGCTGATCCGTGAGACGACCCGCCCTGCGGCGCCAGCCGCCAGCGGCCGTAGGCGACGAATGCCGAGAGGAAACCCACCCCTAGCGGGATCAGCGCCATCGCAATACTACCGCTCGCCAGCGGGAGCTCCGTCGCACCGATCATGATGATCACCAGGCCGGCGGCGGCCAGGGGCGTCAGGCCGGGCCGAATGCGCAGGAGCCCGGGGAGGATCAGGCCGAGTGCGCCGAGCACCTCGCACACGGCGATGAACCGCAGGAACAGGCCCGGCAGCGGCACCTGCTTTGTCATTTCCTCGATCGGCAGGACCAGCTTGATTCCACCGGCAAACAGAAAAATGGCCGCGAGCAGCCCCTGAACGATCCACAGTGCGTAGTTCATGATCGTTTTCCTCCGTGGAAACTGTAGCTGCCGGGTAAGGCCTTTTGATGCAACGAAGGAATGGGCGTCCCTGATTTCACAACGACCGTCCGTCGAAGTGCTGAAACGGAACGCTGTCCAGGTCAATTCCTTCGAGGCAGCGAATGTTGATCGCGGCCATCCGATTGCCCTTTGGATCGGTGCCTTCTCCGTACGGGTGAATGCCACACGTCCGGCAAAAGCGGTGCTTGATAATGTGCTTGTTGAACGTGTACGTGCCGATATCTTCTTCCGATGTAAGCACGTGCAGCTGGTCGCGCGGCACAAACCACAGGAGAGATCCTTTGCGGGAGCACATGGAGCAGTTGCATGCCATCGCCCCATTGAGTTCACCTTCGATCTCGAACGCAACCTTCCCGCAGTGACAGCTTCCCTTGTACTTCACGTGAACCTCCAAACTCTAGCCGCCGGCGATCGCCCCCACGACCATAAAAGGCTCGGCGCCCGTTGCGACCGCGTCGGGCAGCGGCGCGTCCGGTTGTTCGTGGGACAGATCCTGCCCGCAGGCGAAAAATCTCACGAACGCTCGACGCTGTTGCGTGACGTGGTCGCGGATCGTCCCGCGCAACATCGGATAGTGCGCCTCGAGCGCGTCGAGAACAGAGCGCTGCGTAGCCTGACCCTCGACGTGGAGCTTCACCTCGCCGTCGACGCGCGCGAGCTTCCTGAGATGCGCCGGGAGCACGACTCGGATCATGGCAGCGTCTGGACTTC
>JACQUW010000338.1 GCA_016210115.1 Deltaproteobacteria bacterium
CAATTGCCCTATAACGAACGATCAGCCATTGGGTAAGGGTATGGCTAGGGGTGAAAATCAGATGGGCGAGGAGATCTTGTAGTCTAATTTATCAATCGGACGTGTCTCATTTCATTGACAGGTTCCGTTGGCGCTTTGTATTCCAGCAAATCCGAGGCATCTCGCCCTTCATTGGTACAGGAACGAGGTTGTCTGGACTCTGATTCAGGCAAAATTAAACAGAACGAACGAAAGAACGTCGGTTCAAGAGGTAGAGTCAATTGCACACTCAATCCTAATGCTTGAACCTGAAGAAAGTACGGCAAAGTGGGCTACAGTACGCCGAGTGTTGAAGACTGCAAAATCACGGAAACGCTGGGACGTGGTTTCGACGTGGATTGAAAGGATACGTCCTGAAGAATTATCCGCGGTGCCCATGAAGGATAATACTGGTCATGATGGTTGGTCTGATCAGGCCCTCTGGCACTACCTTAGAATTCGTTCCATGATAGAAGTTGGTGACAAAACAGAAGCCGTTTCGTTTGCGCAAAACGCGATTAACCTCTTTCCTAAACAACAAAAATTCTTCAGACGTCTAGAAGCCCTTGCTCATCTTCGTTTGGGCATGCTTGCGGATGCGGAAAGACTTTACAGGACTCTTTATCGTGGCGGAAGCGCAGACTGGTGGATACTACACGAACACGCTCAGGTTCTGCGGGAGCTTGGCAAAGACGAAGATGCGCTAAACTTGATGTGTAAGGCTGCCCTTTCAAACAAGAAACTCGAATCACTCGTTGCTCTTTTCTCAGATATTGGCTTCCTGTGTCTCAAAACAGAAGGGAAAGAGGATGCACAAAATCATCTACTGTTATGCAAGCGCATTAGAGAAGAAAAAGGATGGTCAGTTCCTCAAACGGTCAGCTCCGCAATTGCAGTGTTAGACAAAGAATTGCTAAATATCCCCGGTCCGGCAGACCTTAATGCTGCACTAGCTGAGTGCCAGAAATTTTGGAGAAGAATGGTGGGACGACACGACTCCCACGAGCCATCACTTAAAAGTAGAGGAGTGAAAAGAATGCTAAAAGGAAAATTGAAAATGGGGCCACCGGAAAGGCCATACTGCTTCCTACTTTCAGACACAAGAGAGTCCTATTTCTGTCGAAAGAGTGATTTGCCTCAAGGCGCGACTGATGGCGTGATACTCCAGTTTGACGCGATGCCGTCGTTTGATAAGAAGAAAAACCAAGAATCATGGAAAGCCGTCAACGTGCGAACCATGTGATCTATTCGGGCCGCGTCCGAAGATATCGTGTGACGCATTCCAAAGCTGCTATCTTTCAAGACGCTCAGACACATTACTTGATCAAATCCGCTTCCTCTAGTGGCTCAAGGACTCCGTTGCGAAGTTTGCTCTGATCGAAGCCCTTTTCGGATTCTGCCTTTACTGTCACCGCAACCTTTCCAGCAAGATCTGCAAGATTCGCGATTGCTTGCCAGGCTGTATAAAGCTGATTCCGGTCCGCATCGAATGTCAGCTCTACGCTCTTCTGTGCCATGGGTCCTGGCGGTACAGGTCCAAGAGGAATTGGTTCCGGTCCGCCACCAGGCCCCGGCGGAGTCGGTTCAGGAGGAATCGGCTCCGGCCCGGCAGCGGGTTTGGGAATAGCTGCGGGCATAATCAGAAAGCCGGAATCGAGATCGATTTCGTCGTCGGGGACCTGCGGTGGACCGAAGCGAACTTTATCGAGTGGAAGTTGATACCTGCCGTCCGGACCGAGGGTCGGAACTGAGCCTGCTGTATAACCGAAAGCGCTCTGTCCAACTCCCTCAGCGATACCCTTTCTAATGGCAATTGCCGACAGCAAACGAGTAAATCCGAGAAATGAATAAAAGCCGTCCACAATTTCGCATGTACGCTTGCCGAGTAAAGGCGGTTGCCCTCCCCCGAGCTTGAAAAGCTCCACTATCTTTGTCGCTTTCACGGTCGGAAAAACCCGTGGCTGGACTTGCGTAATAAGCTCGATAATCCTCTCGTGGATCTTTGCCTGCTTTTTCTCGTTCAGCGTTGTCTGCAGGGGGCGCCCGCCCGCCGCGACCCTTTCTATTCCGAGTCCCCCGTTCTCCACCCGAGGAAGCCACACTTCCGTGTAAAGCTTGAGAAGCGCCGACTCGGCGGCGGCCTGCTCGGTTGATTCCCGCTCGCGGAGTTGGCTTCGCTGCTCGTCGGTAAGGTTGAGCTGCTTCGACTTGGTCTTTACCTGCTCTGCTGCCATGAGATAGCGAACGGATCGTCTTAGAATCTCGATTTGATCGGCAGCGGGTATTGCTAGACCGAGCCCGTTACGGTACTGCCGCGGTTTATCACCGCATTTTTCTAAAAGTTCTTTTGCCGTTGCTTCCTGAGCGGCTCGCGGTGTCCCGCCAAACTCAAGCGGCAGGTAGGCAATCAGAAAAGAAGGATCCCGGTCATCGATCCCGATAGACTTGTCAGGCCAGATGATCGCTTCGCGATGATTGGCCAGCCGTTCCTCAAGCATTTCCTTGATCCGCTCTCGCACGCGTTTTTCGTCGCGTCCAACGGCATCTGCCTCTTGCTCGATCAAAAGAGTGATGTTCGGATCTTTCTTAAAACAGTAGCGCACCCCATCGAAATGGAGGTAAAGGCATTGCTCCTTAAGCTCCTTCAAGCAAGCAACCACCGTTGTGCTATCCAGATCGGGACCAACACAAGTTGCAAGTAGCTCGGGCTCGCTAATTCCTGGCGGAAGCAAATCTCCGTCCTTGCCACCGTCTCCTGCCTGCGCCGCGCCCGGTGCGGCAGGCAGGCGTCGAAGACCTCCGAAGGAATACATAAGGATAGCCGTGGCAACTCGTATCGCGGGTTTCCGCAACGCCTCAGCGGAATTTTCCTTTGCTCGGCGTTCATCGATACGGCGCGCTCGCGCATTCGCCCCGATAAAATCGTGCTCCAGAACCGCCTGGAAATCCGCCTGCTGGCCGACCTCTTTAAAGAACGCGAGTCTCACTTCAGGATCGTGCATAGGCACGTCTCCCGGTCCAAGCACTGCACGACTCTTTCCTTCGCGGTGAGATGCGCGAAGGCAAGCAGCGAGGAAGCGGAGTGCGCCACGGGTTCGTTGGAAGTCGGGGATAGCAGCCCACCGTTCCCGCATCAGATCTATCAGAGCCGGGTGAAACGGATAAGCGGCTCGTACCCGATCCCTTAATGCAATTCCTTCTTCCTCTGCCTGCTGCCGTTCCGAGGTGCTTTGCGCGTAGGCCCGGCGCATCTGCGTAACGATTTCCTGGTAGGCTGCCGCTGCAGGCATGCCGGCTTCCGCCTCCGGCAGCTTTCCCAAAAGCCTGCGCTGGATCACCGCGAGAACTTCATTTCCTTCCACTGGCTCGCGCAATTGATCCTTGCGAGCGGCAAGGTGATCGACTGTTTGGAGCAGATTGACGTAATCGAGCGATTCCCGCTTGCTTGACTGGAGAGAAAACACCAGCGCTGTATTGGTCGTGTTGGCGACTGCCACAGTTAGACGCTGCAGGAAGGTCAGGGTCTCGTTACACAATGTGGTCTGCTCTACCTTCAAACCTAAAGCGCTGATCAGGTAGTTAAGAGTCTCGTCGAGCAGGATAAGATTCGGGCCTTCAGCTAGAAGTGTGAGGATCTCGTCCGCTCCGGGCGCCACACGCGCCTCATCCTGCGCGCGCAAAAACTCGTAGCCCTTGGTCCGTCCTAGCGACCAAGCAATCCATCCCCACATGGTCCGCGCACGAAATTTTTCGCCCGGGATCGCTTTGCCCTTCGTCGCGTCGAAGAACTGTCCATCAAAGACAGCCGTCCTAACTTCTTTCCTAGGACGTGGAAGTCCCTTGCCTTCGGGAACGACGTCCAGAGCCTTGCGGTTTTTCGCGGCGTGGAAAAGCGCCGCCAAGGTGTGAGACTTACCACCGCCAAACGGAGTCATGAGCTTGAGAACCCGGCTGCCTTCGCCACCTTCTAGACGAGACAGCGCATCCTGGAGAAGAGAGCGAAGGCCAGACGTAATGTACGATGCTCTAAAAAAATGCTCAGGATCGCGGTAAACGGCTGGAACATTGGGATTACCGTCAGCCAACGATCCAAGGTCGAGCGCGAATATGTCTTCAGAGAAGTTTTCGGACAACACATCTGGATGAAGGGATACAACCTCCACCCAGGGTCTTATGGCTGCCTTGCTCATCTGCAACTCCTTTTAACGGAAAAGCGGCAACATGCGACCTTCGATCACGCGATCACGCTTCGCCAATTGGCGGTCAGCTTCGCAAGCGCTGCCATTTCATCGGACGGTGACACGTCCGGAAGCTCGCCTCCCTTCAAAGCCGGGCCAGCAAGCGCTTGCGCTACCAGCCGCATCTGCTCTCGATTCGGTTGCGCCTCTTGAAGGAACTCCGCTAGCTGTGCAGGCCGATTCTCCATGAGCCAAAGTGTTCGGTGCAGGGCGTCTACCAAAGGAACAGGCTGCCCGTCACCATCCGGAATTCCTAGCTTCTCATCATCGCCCCGCTCAGTGTAATCAAGTAGTCGATATTTCCCTTTCTTCTTTTCGACCAAAGACCGCCCACCGCTGGAAAGGCCGTTGGGCCCATCCAGCTCCACATGAGTTCCGTTGGCAAAAATTATCGCCTCGCCCGCTTCCAACTCGGCAGACCGGTATGTGTAGCGCCAGAGCAGATAGAACCGCGTCGCAGGATCGACTCCCGCCAAGCTGTATCCGTCCCGGCTACCTACCTCTCTCGACAACCGCTTCAAGATCGTTTCAAGAACAACTGTCTCGACTTCGCTCAGGAATCGCTCGGCGGGCACCTCCTCGCCGTTGGCGTACTCGACGCGGGCAAAGCGGGTAAACGCCCGCAGCCCCGCCCCGACACAGGCAATCACCAGATCCGCCCCCGAAATGCCCATCGCCCACAAGGTCTCCACTCGCTCGCGCACGATCTGCTCCAACTCCCCTTTGACCTGCTCCTCGTAGTTGCCCACCACCGCCCCGTCCCGCTTCCGGGCAACGAGGAAAATACTGGAGGCCAACGCGGCGGATTCCATGCCGCGCAACCGGGTGCGCATCTCAGTGTCGAGCGGCCACGCCTCGGTGACCATGAAACCTGCGGCTCGCAGCGCATCTACTAACCTTGCCCACCCAAGCGTGGTCTTGTGTGCGTAGACGACTGCGAGATGACCTCCCGGGTGTAAGACTCTATTTGCCTCCGAGAAAGCCTTGGCCATCATTTCCTCGTAGGCTTTCTCTGCCTTTTGCCTGTCCCCACCGTGGCGGACTGCATCTGCGACGATTTCGCTCTTCTTGGGTGTTCCTTCGGTTGCGAAGTGCTCTTTGTAGAAACTCCCCACCGTTCGCTTCAGCCACACATAAAAGAAGTCAGAAATATCCGCGTATGGCACATTGTCGTAATACGGTGGGTCTGTGATTACGGCGTCCATCTGACCATCAGACCACGGTAGGTTGGTCGCAGATCCTCGACGCACATCCGCAGGTCTTGGCCCAGACGTAACGCCGGCTTCGATCCCGTTCTCTGCGTTTAGAACAATCGCTGTCCAATCACCTACCGAACCCCCGAAGGGGTTTGCCTCAGAGAAATCCCACACCATCGGGAGCGCCTGACGCCCGTATGTGTGCTGGAGTTTCTCGCCACTGGGATTCCATGCGCAGAGTGAAGTCCAATGATCCGCGGCTCGGTCAACATATATCGCTAAGTGCGTGAGCGTGCCGAGGGCCGGCTCGGTCCTGTGTCCTCCTTTGATCATTTGATCGTGTGCGCTACGAAGTGCGGAAGCGAAGTTCAGGAGGCAAAGCGCTTGTCGAGCGGTGAATACATCGCCCCACGTTCGTAACCCATATAGCACGGGAAAAAGAGCGCTCTTGGCGTCGTTGATTATCGGCTCATGTGGAACAGTTAGCCCGATATCCTTGCACAACTTCTCGATTCGCCTGCGGATAGTTTTGTCGTCAGGGATGAAATCGGAAAAGTCGGCGGCGGCAAGATATATTCTTCCCTGCCTACCGGGTGTCGTGCAGACAATCGCCATCATCTGCTGCCCCATCCGCCTCGCGCAGCCTTCGACCTTGACGTAATCACTGTCAGCGACTGCACCGCAGAACGGGCAGGTGGCGTTACCGCCCTTGGAGAAACTCGCGGGGTCGAAGCCCAATCCGTTCTCCGAGCGCGCCTCGACGACTTCAAAGCGCACTTCCTTTTTGCCGCGTGGCGCGGTCATCTTCAGCGCGACGTACCGGCCTGCCTTCTTGCAGAGCCAAGTCTGCTTCACCAAAGGAACGGTAGCTCCGCAGCTGGGGTTCTTGCAGGTGACGGTGCGCGTCCAGAGGTAGGCCACCGGCATCAGATAACCCGGTGGTACGTCATCGGTGTCGTGTTCCTTAAGCCAATCCACTTGCATCGGCTGCTTCTTACCCTTGAACGCAGGATCGGGAATGAGCGGGTATAGATCACCAATCTCTGCTTTGACTTTCTTCAGAACCCACTCGCCCCAGTAGCGAACCTCTTTCGCCAATCCTCCCCAGGTGGTTTCACCCTTGGCATTCTTGGGACCGGTCATTCCTCGGGCGTCGGGATCAGGTTTCCCGTACTTCTGCGGATAAACGAGCGTACAGAGCTCAATGATATAGGCGACAGGATTGAGGTCCATCGCGTACGCTTCGCACCCGAGACGAAGCGCTTCAAGGGGGATAGCACCGCCGCCGGCAAACATGTCAAGGACACGCGGTCTCGGAGCACGACCTGCGTTGATGTCGTCGACGGTCACACGCTCACCGTCGAACTTGAACTCGTCGGCCCAAGCGGGTCGGCGTCCGTCGGCTTTGGCTTCTGCCAGCTCTTTTGTAAGCCGTTCGGCGTGCGCGTCGAGGATATGGCGTTGCGCCTCGGCGATCGTGCCGGGATCTCCGGGGTACTTGCAGAGGCGATCGACAAATTTCGCCGCATTAGCTCTGGTCAAGCTGGCGCGTTTTTCTTCAGGGCCGTTTTTTGGAGTAAAGCGAGACAGTGGAACCAGCGCGCCATAAACTGCCGCTCGACACGCAACAAGCGGTCGCCGCGCCCACCACAGATGCAATGTAGAGATGTGACCCTTGCGAACCGACTTTTCGCGCGAAGCTTCCTTACTGATCGCTTCAATGGGCAGGTAATCTTCAATTAATCGCCGGTCGTCGCTCATCTCGGGTCTTTTTCCGAGCCACTGGCCGAAGTCTGCCACGGGAATGGCTTCGCGTCTGGGTACTCCGCTATATATGCCTCGAGTTCCTCCTTGTTGAGTGGATACCACTC
>JACQUW010000339.1 GCA_016210115.1 Deltaproteobacteria bacterium
CAAGTGAAGTCCCTCGCTAAAAATTTCCGTCGCTTTGCCCCAACAGCTTCCCGGCATCGGGCCCCCGAGGTCACTTTTATGGGCAATGCTGCCGCAAAAGCCAACGAGCTCTCCTTTAAAGAAAGCGGGGGTGATCACCGCGATATCCGGAGCGTGAGCGCTCCCGCCAAGGTAAGGGTGATTGATAAGAAACGCGTCTCCCTCGGCAATTTCCTCAGGCGGGTAGACATTGAGAATGGCCTGAGTGCAGGACGGGAATACCCCCATATGAATAGGAAGAACGACATGCTGCGCCAAAAGCTCGCCTTTGCGGCTAAGCAGCGCGCAGCTGGCATCGTGGCTTTCGCGAATAATTGTTGAAAAGCCCGTCCGAAAAAGAGAATTCTGCATCTCACGGACTATCCCGGACAGGCTTGCGCCAATGATTTGAGTAAGAATCGGATTACCCGTTCGCCGTCGATTTGCGTTCTCCATGCTAACCCCGGGATGAATTCTCAAGGATCATATTTTTGTAACTATCCACTCTCATCGTCTGACCGGGGTAAATGACTGTAGTGGAGTCCATCTGTTCCACAATGGCCGGCCCTTTGAGCGTGCTGCCCGGCCCCAGGCTCTCCCTCTGATAGACCGGGCAGTCATGGAATCTCTTTTCATCTCCGGAATAAATCCTTCTGAATCCGGGCGATAATTCCAACTGTCCGGAATCTGTTTCATAGGTGGCGAACGGCACTCTAGGGACCAATCCATAGCCCGCCAGGCGATAGGTGACTATTTCGACACCTTGCCCGGGCGCTTCGTGGCCGAAGAGTTGTTTATGAGCGACGTCAAAATCTTTACGAAGGCGGGAAAGACTATCACGGCTCAGTGCAACCATAGGAACCGGCATCGTCAGCTCATAGCCCTGACCTTCGTACCTTAGATCGAGAAAACGCTCCAACCGGATCATCTCCTCTGAAAAGCCTTCCTCAGCCAGGTCGGTTCTGGCAAAATCTTCCAGAGAATCAAAGATCGCCTGGGCTTCATCCGGATCAGTATCCCGGAGCGCCCCCAACTTAGAACGGACATAATCATGCTTGACGTCCGCCATCAGGAGTCCCATGGCGGAAGTAATCCCAGGAAAAGGCGGGATCAGCACACGGGGAATTCCCAGATCCTGGGCCAACTTACCGGCATGCACCGGTCCAGCTCCGCCAAATGCAATCAGTGTAAAGTCCCGTAGATCGAACCCTCGCATGGTCGATACCGCCTTGATCGCTTCTTCCATTTTGACGTTGATGATTCGAATGATTCCGTCGGCAGCTTCTTCCGCGGTAAGCCCCAGAGGAGCCGCGATTTTTTCCTTTAGGGCCGTGTAAGCCCTCTCTCGGTTCAATTTCATCTCACCTCCCAAGAGAGAGCGGGGATTTAGAAACCCGATAATCAGGTCCGCGTCGGTAACGGTTAGATTCTCTCCCCCCAAATCGTAGCAAACCGGCCCCGGCACCGCGCCCGCGCTTTGAGGACCCACCTCGAGGCTCCCCAGGAGCGGATCAAGCCGAGCGATCGTGCCTCCCCCGGCGCTCACGGTGTGAATATCAATCATCGGAAGGGCTATATCCCTGCCGTTGATCTTTCCGCGAAATTGCATCGAAGGAGCCCCGTCTTTTACCAAAGAGACATCACAGCTTGTGCCTCCCATGTCAAACGCAATGATGTCCTGAAATCCCGCCTCCTTTGCAATTCCTATGCTCGCGATCACCCCTCCTGCAGGACCGGAGAGGACCGTGGTGGCCGACCGTTGCGCAGCCGTCTGGAAGGTTGTCACTCCGCCGTTGGATTGCATGATGTAGAGCTGTTTCGTGGTCAGCCCGGTTTTGCAAAGCTTCTTGTGGAGGGTTTCGATATAGCGCTTCAGGATCGGTTGGATATAGGCGTTAATGACGGTCGTGCTGAGCCGGTAATATTCACGAATTTGAGGCAAAACTTCACTCGAAAGCGAGATGGCGCAATCCGGCATTTCTTTTTGAATGATGGCTTTAATTATTTGTTCGTGCGCCGGGTTCAAAAACGAGAACAGGAGGCAAACGGCGATGGATTCAACTCCTTTCGCCTTCAAAGCCCGCACGGCTTCAACCGCCAAAGCGGGTTCCAAAGCTTTGATGACATTTCCGTCGTATCCAACGCGTTCAGGAATTTCTTCCGTCCTCCAGCGCCGCACAAAGGGTTTCGGTTTTTCGTAAAGAACATCGAATACAGGAGGTCCATAAGGCCGGGCCTGTTCTCCGACTGGATAGATCCCTGCGAACCCTTCAGTGACCAGCAGGCCTGTCCGAACTCCCTTCTCTTCGAGAAGAGCGTTTGTCCCGACTGTGGTGCCGTGAGAAAAAAAAGTCACGTCTTTGGCGGATACCCCTCTAGCAAGAAGAGATTGAAGGCCTGCTAAAATTGCTTTCGACGGATCATCGGGAGTGGAAGGAACTTTGGTAACGTCAAGTTCTCCGGTCCGGTCATTGAAGAAAGCCATGTCGGTGAAAGTCCCGCCTGTATCAACTGTGACTCGGTACTGATCCATCATCTGCTACTCTTTCATTCCCACGATGGATGCTTCACCCGCTCGGTTTTCCGGAACTTTGCTTGACAAGCTGAGAAAATTCCCGGCGGAATCTAGGAGTGGTTAAAGCGCTCTGGGCGAATTGCTCGTAAACGCGGAAGTAAAGATCGGAACAAATAGCGATAGGGACGTTTGCGGACGGTTCGAGAGACGCTCTGACGATCTCCACTGCCGCCCCGGAACCTCTATTTAGTTAACTTTTCAACAAAGCCGCTCTTCTTGATTTCCTCGAGGATACTCGGTTCAAGAACTCTAAGGCTTTCGGGCGTCTGCCCCTTGGCCTTGGAATTTTGCTGGGCGATCAGAGAGATCGCGAGGACTAAACCCCTCTTATCCGGCAGATCCAAAAGCTCATACCCGTGCCGGGTTAAGTAATAGTCATATCCAATCCCCGCCATCTCGTCGTCCAGACGCATGTATTTTTTTATCAGCTGCAGGGCATACGGCTTATTTCTCATCACACTGTAGAGCCCCTCGATAACAGCTTTCACGAAGTTTAGAGCTTTGTCGCGGCTGGCGCTCAGGAGAGTCCTCTTGACGATAAAGCAATTTAGCGGAAAAGCCGTTCCGATCTCTCCCAGGTCAACAAAGGAATGCATCCCAAGATTCTTCACGGCCAGCGTGGCGTGGGGCTCACTCACCAGAGCCCCGGCAACAGCGCGTCCCGATAGAGCAGCAATGCGGTTTGTGTTCCCTCCTGCCTGAATGATCGTAACATGCCTGGGATTAACGCCGAGTTTTTCCAAGGCCATTTGCATTCCAAGCTCGGAGGAGCTCCCAAACCGGCTTATCGCAACCGTTTTTCCTTTGAGATCTTCAGCTGTTTTAATCTCAGGGCGAACGATGAGCTTGTAAGGGAGGAAGTTCACCCCACCGGCGATTATGGTGAGATCGGCGCCTTGTAGATTCGCTGCTATAGCCAGCGCTCCGGTGGAGTAGAGAACCTGGACTTCGCCGGCGAGCAACGTCTGCATAGCTGTTGAGCCGCTTTCAATTGCGAGATAATCAACGTCAAGACCGTATTTCTTGAATATATCTTGATGATACGCTGCCCAGACGGGAGAATGACTGACATTAAAACCTCCGCTGACAACGCGGAATTTACCCTGTGCCCAAAGTCTGCCTTGGGTGACACAGAGGAAAGCAAGAATCATTGTCAGAACGGATATTTTTTTCATGTTTGGTCTGTTCGGATTCAGCAATTCCCATGCCACCAGGGTAGCTCCAGAAACTCGTCCTCTCCTGATCTCACAGCATGAGAGATTTTAATCCGCAAGAAAAACAGTCCGGTTTTTCTAATTTCTGGGAATCCTGCCGGTCAATGGACATGTGTCGCACATGGGTTCCCCAGTTCGAAGCAAATAGAGTCGGGAGGATTGTCTGATTTTCGGCATGCGCTTGGTGTGTAAAACTGGCATTGATCTTGCGTTTGCCAATTTCCTTATCGCAAAGTTGCGCAATCGAAATTTTCCAAGTCTCAAGCGAACTCGCGACTCACTTTTTAGATAAAGCAATAAACAAGGAGGAAGGCTAATGGCCACGTTGGTAACGGGTGGATGCGGATTAGTTGGATCATTTATCATGAGGCATCTTGTTGGAATGGACGTGCCCGCGGTAGCTTACGATATCAGCCTCAAGACCGAGCTCTTGACTGATTTGCTGCCGAAAATAAAACTCGTTAAGGGAGACGTCACGGTCTTTCCGGAGTTGATGCGGACAGTGCTTCAGCACAATGTCGACCGCATCATTCATACAGCAAGTTTTCTGACGCCCGGGGCGTTGGAACGTCCCTACGCCGCTGTGCCCATGAACATCATAAGTACCCTGAATGTGTTTGAAGTCGCCCGTTTATCCGGTGTCAAGCGAGTCGTCTTCACCAGCACAGGAAAGACGCCGTTCGTTGGCGAAAGGTATGCGAAGAGCTGCCGTTCGGGAAAATTGGATTTAGGCCCTGATCCTTATGTAAGCTCCAAGTTGGCCAATGAGCTTTTGTGCAACGATTACCGAAAGCTTTACGGTCTGGATGTGATTATCGCTCGCTTCAATGCGCATATTTATGGGCCTGGGTACAGCTTTGCGGGCGGGATCGGGCAACTGCTGCAAAACAGTATCGACGCGATTGTCCGAGGCCAGCCGGGGCGCATCGAAAAAGAAAACAGGCGCGATCCAATCCAGACGCTCATCTACGCTCGCGACGCCGCAAAGGGTGCCACGCTTTGCAGCCAGGTGGAGAAGCTCGAAGATTGGGTTTTCGACATTGTCGGCCCGGAGCGGCGCTCTCTACCGGAGATGGCAAAAGTCCTATGCGAACTCGTTCCGGGCGCTCAGATTGAAGTTACGCCCACCGAGGAGCGCGGCGGGCCGACGCCCCCAAACTCCCGTGCCGCTGAGCAGTTGGGCTATCTCCCCGAATACGACATGCGCCGCGGGTTCAAAGAGTACATCGATTTTCTAAAGACCGGCAAACTCCCTGAAATGCTCTGATGAGCGGATATGGACGACCTGGCGATTTTTTTGATGAGTCAGGAATCTGATTGATAGACAGGAATCTGATAATGGCTTCTTACTACAAGGACCTAAGGGAATTCTTAGAGGCGCTGGAAAATACAGGAAACCTAAAGCGCATCTCGCGACCCATTAATAAGGACACAGAGCTCCATCCTCTTGTGCGCTGGATGTTCCGGGGATTGGAAGAGCAGGAGCGGTTTGGCTTTGTTTTCGACCGGCTCGTGGGTGTCCACGGAGAAACCTATCGCGGCTCTGTGGCCTCGGCCGTCATTGCTCCTTCTCTTGAAGCTTATGCCGTCGCACTCCAGTGTTCACCAACGCGTCAGGCGATGTACGATAAATGGGCTGATGCTTTCCGCCACCCGATTCCACCGAAGCGTGTTGCAGAGGGGCCGGTGAAAGAAGAGATTCACCGCGGAGACGGACTGCTGTCTCATGGTGGGCTCCATGAGTTTCCTATACCGGTGACGACCAATGGTTGGGAGGCGCTGCCGCGCCTGAGCGGCCTCTGTTGGATCAGCAAAGATCCGGATACCGGAGAGATCAATGTAGGAACCTACAACGGCGTGCTCTTGGGACCGTTGGAGAGCTGCGCCCGGGTTTCCCCGCGGGGCCATTTGCGAATCCACTGGCAGAAGTGCAAAGGGCGAGGAGTTCCACTGCAGGTCGCGGCAGTGGTGGGACCGAGTCCGGCGGTGGTTATGACCAGCATCACGGAAATTCCTTACGGTGTTTCCGAGTTGGAAGTCGCCGGCGGCCTTGCGGGTGAGCCTATCGAAGTAGTGCCCTGCGAGACCGTCGACCTCGAAGTGCCGGCTCGAGCAGAAATCGTTCTCGAAGGAGAGATCCCGACAGATTACATCCTTCCGGATCCCGCCAGTGGCGAGCATACCGGGTATACTTTCATCGATCGGAGCGCGCTGGCATTTCACATCCGCTGCATTACTCATCGCAAGGACCCGATCTGGCACGACCTCGTGGATCAGTTTCCTCCCAGTGAATCGAGTGTTATGGGGAACATCAATCGCGAAGCCCATATGCGCAATTTTCTCCGCAATGCCTGCGGCATCCCTCAGGTTAAAGATATCGCTTTCCATCATTGCGGCGGATCGCGCAGGCTTTGCGTTGTCAGGTTGCAGGATTTGGGGGGGACGCGCACATCGAACCGCACCGTGTGGCACGCGCTCAATGCTTCGCTCGCAGTCTCCACCGAATGGCCCAAGATCGCCATCGCCGTCGATGACGATATCGATCCCTGGGATTTGGAATCGGTTTTTTGGGCAATCTCTTTTCGCTACCAGCCGCATCGAGACACCCATATTGTGCAGGGCCGGGGCGCTACCGCGGACCAGTCGGGAGGGCCGCGTGTTTTGTCTCTCGACGAGCAGGAATTTCCCACGAACCGGGCCGGCCTTCAGGGCAACTCCTCAATTCTGATGGATGCGACACGCAAGTGGCCCTACACGCCCACCTCATTGCCGACGCGGAGTTACATGGAGCGGGCAAAGGAGATCTGGGAAGAGCTTTCCCTGCCCCGGCTGAAACCGCGTGAGCCCTGGTACGGAGTTTCCTGGGGAGAGTGGCCGGAGAGCTACCGCCGGCACGCTGAGATGGGAGAGCGGGGCGAGTTCGAAAAAATAGCAGCGGAGATACTGCAGCAGAAGAAAAAGGTTTAGAACATGAGAGAGAAAAATCCAGTTGTCGCTGAGTTGGCCGGGTTGAGCGGTGAAGAGCGAAGAGAGCGGCTCCTACGAGGCGCAGAGGCTGAAGGAAAATTATCCTTTTACACCTCCACCGCGCCGGAGGATATCCAGTCCCTGCTCATGGCGTTCGGGATGCGCTACCCCTTTATCCAACCGGAAATGGTCCGGGACAAAGGAACTGTGCTGCGGGAGCGTATTACGCGGGAGTACAGCGACGGCGCTTCAGCGGCGGACGTCATCGAGCTTACGGAAATAAATTTGGGCAAGTTGAAGGCGAGAGGTCTCCTCCAACCCTTCTCATCGCCCGAGGGTGAAGCATACGGCGAGCTCCAGGAGAGCGAGGGCTACTGGGTGGCTGAACAGAAGAATTTTTTGGTCCTTGCCTGGAATACCGAACTTCTCAAAAGCGCTTCTCCCCAGGATTATGACGGACTCCTCGATCCCATCCTCAAAGGAAAGGTGACCGTTGAGGCCCATGATGCCTGCTGGATGGCAGCCCTGATGAATCACTGGGGAACAAAGAGAGGGGCTGGGTTTTTTAGCTCCTTTGGACCTCAGATAGGCGGGTTGGTTACGGGTCATCAAATTATCGCAGAGCGGATCGCCGCCGGCAGTCTTCTGCTATCTCCTACCATCCACAGCAACAATTCAGAGTGGCTGAAGCGGCGTAGCTTGGCCATCGATTGGCTTCCATTGGAGCCTGTTGTTGTCGAGCTCGTCGGCATCGCGCTTCCGGCAAATCCTCCTCATCCGCACGCCGCCCTGCTCTTGATTGATTTTATTCTTTCGTTGGAAGGGCAGAGAATCCTTCGGTTATGGAAGCGCGTCCCCGGTCACCCCGCGTTGGAAGCCGATCCACCGTATATGAGCCGCGGCTTTGCTTCGATCCTCGTCGATGCCAAACAGTTCTTGCAAAGGGAGAGCGAGTTTGAGAGTCTCTGGGAGGAGCTGATCGTGAAACAGTCCGGCCAGGTCAAACGCTAGGGGAAGGGCGCGCTGTATGAACATTCGATGGAGCCTTTGTCTTGCCTTTCTTTCGGTTCTCTGGATGTTTACTACGGTCCGGGGACAGGAACTCAAACCGATCAAAATTGGCTATCCCGCAGTCTCATATAACCAAATCCACATTTGGGTTGCCAAAGACGCCGGGCTCTTCCAAAGGCACGGTTTGGATGCCGAACTCGTCTTCTTTCGCGGAGGTCAGATGGCGACCCAGGCGCTCGTGGCCGGCGATCCGCCCATCGTGAATATCGGCACGGTCGTACAGGCGCGTCTTCAGGGACACGATGTCGTGCTCATCGCCTCCACCGAAAACTCCTACGCCTATTCGGTAGTAGCGCTACCCGGGATTGCCAAGATCGAGCAGCTCAAGGGGAAAAGGTTGGGCGTGAGCGGCTTTGGCTCGGCATCCCACAACGCGGCCCTCATTGTCCTGCGCCGGTTCAATTTGGAACCCAACAGGGACGTCAGCATTCTCGTGGCAGGCGCGACAACCGAAAGGCTAACCGCGATGGCGGCCGGCTCTATCGACGCGACCGTGCTTACGCCCACTGAGGTTGCGATAGCGAAGAAGCGTGGCTACGGCGAGATCTACGACATGCTGGACATGGGAATCGAGGTGCAGGGGAACGGTTTCGCCACCTCTCGCTCTTTTATCAAACGGCAGCGCGAAACGGTTAAAGCCGCCCTGAAGGGTTACGTCGAGGCGATCCACTTTATTCACAATAACAAGGACGGAACCAATAAGGTTATGGCCAAGTACCTGCGCAACACTGACCCGGACGTGCTCGACGCAGCTTATCGCGCCTTCGTTAAGCTGGTTCCAAAAAAACCTATTCCCACGCTTCGAGGCATCCAATTCCTTCTTGATCAGGTGGCGGCCAAATTGCCCGGCGCAAAGAGCGCCAAACCAGAGCAGTTCGTGGATGTGAGCCTGCTTCAAGAGTTGGACAAAGAAGGCTTCTTTAGCGAGATGGGAAGAAGTTATCCGTAAATTACCCCGCTTCAATCCTCAACGAGAAATATGGGCGGTGGGACAGATCATCTTGGAGAGGCTTTCTCTCCTTACCCTCCATTGTCTCTTTCAAACGCGGTAAAGCCCGGAGACGATGTCTGGATCCCAAGCGTCTGCAAAATGTGCGGCAACGGCTGTGGGACACTGATTCACCGCGTCGATGGCGTGGTGGTCAAGATTGAAGGGAACCCTGACAACCCGCACAATTTCGGCAGGCTTTGCGCGAAAGGCCATGCCGCAGTCATGGCGCTCTACGATCCCAAGCGCCTGCGCCGTTGCTTACGGCGGACCAACCCGCGCAAAGGCCCAGGCGAGGACCCGGGTTGGCGAGAAATCAGTTTGGAAGAGGCGGTGGAGGAGGTCGTAAGCCGGCTCCGCAAAATCTCGGCTGAGGATCCGCGCAAGCTGATGTTCGTAAACGGGATCACGGAAGTTGAGATGTCGCGTCTTGTCGGCCAGGCTTTCGCCGAGGCCTTCGGTACGCCCAACTACACGACCGGTGTCTTCTTCGGCACTCATACTCGGGTATCTTATTTAAACACCGGATCGATGCACAGCGAGCCGGATTTGGACCACTGTCGCCTGCTCCTGCTGTTCGGGTCCCAAAAAGGATCGATCAGCGGCCACGACACGATGAAGAGCGCGATGGGGATGGCTAAAGCTCGCGAGCAAGGCATGAAGGTCGTGGCCTTCGACCCCGTCTGCTCCCCGACCGCCTCTCATGCCGACGAATGGGTGCCGCTCGTTCCCGGGACCGATGGCGCCGTGGCGTTGGCGCTGCTTCACGTGCTCGTTAACGAACTTGGCATTATAGACAAACCCTTCCTGAGCCGGCAGACAAACGCCGCCTATCTCGTCGGATCCGCCGGCCACTATCTGCGCCACTCGCAGTCAGGCAAACCCCTCGTATGGGACCTCAGGGAAACGCGAGCCCGGGCTTATGACGAAGAAGTCATGGAGCCGGCTTTATCCGGTGAGTTCCGGTTCGGCGCGGAGAGTTGCCGTCCGGCGCTCGAAGTCTTACGGGTCCATTTAGCCCAATTTACACCGGAGCGCGTCGAAGGCATCTCAACTGTCCGAGCGGAGACTCTTCGGCGCCTGGCCCGAGAGTTTGGTGAAACGGCCCGGGTCGGGAGCACGATGACGATCGGTGGCGTCGAGGTGCCGTTCCGGCCGGTATGCAGTTTCGCCGACAGTCGTGGCTCGACCTGCCATACCCAGGGTGTGTGGACCGGCACTGCGATTCAATTGTTGAACGTGATGGTCGGCGCCGTAGATGTTCCAGGGGGCGCCATAAGCACGAGCATCGTCGGACCGGGAGAGCGATTGCGAGTCAGTGAGAGTGCCGACGGCATGATCGTGTTCGGCGCCGGGCGAGGAGGAAGACCGGAGCCGCCCAAGCCGCCAGAGACGGTTCAGCTCCACGAACTTTTTCCTGTCGGCAAGCAACCACGGCCGATGCTCGCCCTTGCGCTGCTCGAATTTCCGCACCTGATTCCTTACAGTCTCGAGATGCTCATCCTGATGGGGACTAACGTCGTGATGAGCGGAGCCGACCCACCTCGTATGGCTCAGGCTCTTCAGAAGATCCCATTTGTCGTCGCGCTCGGCGATCGGATGGATGAAACTCTCGAATGTGCGGACCTGGTATTTCCCACCGCGCAAAGCCTCGAGCGAGTCGATTTTCCGGTAAACCGGTTGGAAGGTTGGGTCACCGGCCGTCACTGGTACTTCGCCGCCCGTCTGCCTGCCGTGGAGGCACCCCATGACGTCCGCCATACTGTCGACGTTCTCTTGGAGTGGGCGGACCGAATCAGCCTCACACCGGAGATCAACGAGCGGCTAAACGCGAGCCTGGAGCTGGCCCACGCCGAAAGGCTCACGGGCAATCGCCGGTATTCGAATACAGAGATCGCGGAACACCGCATGCGTTGCATGTTCGGCGAAAAGCACGATCTCCCGTGGTTTCAGAAAAATGGCGTCGTCGCTTGGGAGCGCAGCGTAGCAGAGCGCTATCCTCGAGCCGTTCTCAAGCTCCCGCGGCTGCCGGTCTATTTTCCTCAGATATTCGATAGCGGCCGGGAACTCAAAAAAGTATTGGATCAACTCGGCCTTGGCTGGGACCTCTCCAGTTATCAACCAATCCCGGTTTGGTACGGCTGCTGGACTCACAAAAACCGTCAACCCGGCCAGCTTTTTGCCGTCAACTACAAGTTACCGTTCCAAACCTCAACGACCACGCAGTATAATCCGTGGCTTTACGAGCTTTCGGAGCGGCATAGGATGGCTCTCTATCTCGGTCTCAACAGCGAGACCGCGCGTCGCCTGGGAATCATCGATGGCGAGGAGATTGAAGTCGTTGGAGTCAACGGTTACACTGGGCGCGGTTTGGCACGAGTCTCGGAGTGCATTCACCCTGAGGTCGTTGCCATCGCCTCATGCTTCGGCCATTGGTCGCGGGGCCAGACGACTGCTGCGAGAGGCTTCCATTTTAATTCCTTGATCCCGCTCCAAATTCGCGGCATGGAGATGCTTTCCGGTGATTATGATCATTGCGCGCTGGTAACGATTCGAAAATTGCCTAGAAAGAGGAGATGGCCAAAGATTTCGTATGCCTTACGCCGACCTCAGAGAGTTCCTAGACAAACTTGAAGCCTCCGGCAAACTGCACCGGATCAGTGAACCGGTAGATAAAGACTGGGAGATTGCTGCGGTATCGCGGATCGTCTTCGAGGCCATTCCTGAACCCAGACGGCCTGCTCTGATTTTTGAGCGCGTGAAGGGCTTTGATATCCCCGTCGTTCTCGGGGCTAACGGCGCGTCGCGCGCGATCTACTGCCTCGCGCTTGAATGCGACCTAGCTGAAGTCCAAAAGAAGTGGAGCGAAGCCGAACTCCATCCGATCCCTCCCGTGCTGGTCACCGAGGGTCCTGTCCAGGAAAATATCCTTCGCGGAGAAAAAGCGGATCTTACCCGTCTCCCGCTTCCCATTTGGACCGTAGGTCAGGATCCCGCGCCGTATATAACCGCCGGCTGCGTGGTTACCAAAGACCCGGATTCCGGCACCAGAAACGTTGGCACCTATCGCGTCCAGCTTAAAGGCCCGCGCAAGCTCGGCCTGTTCATCAATTATCTGCAAGGCGGGAGGGAGCACGTAGAGAAGAACAATCGGTCGGGGCGACCGACGCCCGTGGCGATCGTTATGGGAACCGAGCCGGTGATCGGTTTGGTTTCCGTGAGCAGGGTTCAAAGCGATATGGATGAGCTGGCCGTGGCCGGGAAGCTAAGAGGTGAAGCGGTTAAGGTCGTTCGCTGCCAGACGGTGCATCTGGAGGTGCCGGCCACCTCCGAAATCGTGATAGAGGGAATCATCAGGGCCAATGAGCTAGAGAACGAGGGCCCTTTTGGCGAGTATACGGGTTATATGGGGCCGGAAGCCATGTCCTACATTGTGGATGTGACCTGCATGACTCACAGGAACCGGCCGCTGCTTCACGCCTTCCTCAGCCAGATGCCTCCCAGCGAATCGAGCTGCATCAGAGGAATCGGTAGGGAAGCGACGCTGCGTAAGCACCTTGTGGAGGACCTGCGCTTACCCGTGCAGGATGTTCACCTGTTGGAATACAGCGGGGTCGCCGCCTATCTCGTGATCTCGATCAAGAAGACTCACCCCGTGCAGCCGCGCACCGTTATGTGCGCGGCCTGGGCTTATGCGCCGCAGTTCGGGAAATTTACCGTAATTGTGGATGACGACATCGACATTCGCGACCCGGGCGCAGTCAATTGGGCATTGTCGTTCCGCGTTCAGCCGGAGACGGATACGATCATCATGCCCGGTATGGCTGCCGTTTCTCTGGATCCTTCTCAGGCGGCCGCCGATGTGCGCCAGGAAGAGGCGACACGGCGTGTTTCTTCGAAGATTGGCATCGACGCCACGCGCAAGCATAAATTTCCGGCGCTTGCCGTGCCGCCCAAAGAGCACCTGGAGCGAGTGCGCCGGGATTGGAAAAAATACGGGTTCAAAGAGGATATTCAATGAAGTGCTGCACCGATGTAGGGGGAACCTTTACCGACTGCCTGGTGTTGGATGATCAGGGCCAGGTTCACGCTTTCAAATCGCCGACGACGCCTGAACAGCCGACGCTCGGCCTGACGAACGTTCTGAGAAAAGCTGCCGCGTTCTTCGGCATGGACCTCCCCAGGTTCATGTCCAACGTCCACCTTCTCATCGCTCACGGGACCACGCTGTCCACAAACGCTCTTTTGACCGGCAGGCTCGCTAAGGTCGGTCTCATAGCCACCAAAGGCTTTAGAGATACGCTCGAGGTGCGGCGGGGCTTTAAAAATATCCGCACCTCGCGTTTCAACGTTTTCGTTCCGCCGTACCAGCCTCTCGTGCCGCGCTACCTGCGGCTTCCGGTGGAGGAAAGAACCCTCTATACCGGGGAAATCTTGACGCCCCTCAATGAGGATGATGTCCGCGCGGCGATTCGAAAACTCAAAGAAGAGAAGGTGGATGCGGTGGCGATCTGTTTCCTCCACAGCTACATTAATCCAGCCCATGAAAAGCGGGCTTTGGAAATTTGTCGCGAGGAGATGGAGGGGGTATACGCGACCGCTTCTCATGAAGTGCTTCCGGTCTACCGCGAATACGAGCGCTTTAGCACAACAGTCGTAAGCGCGGCGGTAGGACCCATTACCGCGCACTATCTCAAAGCGCTGACGCAGCAACTGCGGGACATCGGGTTCAAGGGGACGCTCTACATGGTGCAGGGGGGAGGCCTGGTCCAATCGGTGGAAGAGTCGGAACGGCGGGCTGTCTCTCTGGTGGGTTCCGGCCCGGCGGCAGCGCCCTCGGGAGCCATACGTCTTGGGCAGTACGTGGGGAGCAAGAATCTGTTCTCAGTCGATATGGGCGGCACCAGCTATGACGTTTGTTTGATCCGCGACGGCGTTATTCCCACGACGGATGCGAACTGGGTGGGAGACGAGCGGATTGCCTTAAAGATGGTCGACGTCCCGGGGGTGGGGGCCGGCGGAGGCAGCATCGCCTGGCTCGATACCCTTGGGCTCTTGCGAGTTGGACCCCAGAGCTCCGGCGCAGATCCCGGCCCCGCCTGCTATGGAAAAGGCGGGCAAAAACCCACAGTCACGGACGCGGACCTGATTTTGGGTTATGTTCCCGCGGATTATTTTTTGGGCGGTGAAATCAAGCTCAACCCTGAGCTCGCTGAGAAGGCGATTCGCACCGTCAGCGAAACTCTCGGGTTGGATGTTCCGACTGCGGCGATGACGATCTTTACGACTGTCAATTCATTGATGGCCGATAAAATGACTGAGATTTCCACAAAGCGCGGATACGACGTGCGCGATTTTGCCCTGGTGGTGGGCGGCGGCGCGGGTCCGGTGCACGGCGCTTATCTCGCCGATCTGCTCGAGATGCGCACGGTGATCATTCCGCGTTATGCGGCTACCTACAGCGCTTTCGGCATGTTGAACATGGAAGTCGGTAAGGACTTCGGTCGCTCGCTAATAACGCGCAAGAAACTCCTCGATCTCGACAAAATGAACCGGCTTTTTTCCGAGATGGAGGCCGAGGCGCGCCAGGTTCTGGGAGAGATCGGGATTGCGCCCGAAGATACGGTTCTCAGGCGCTCCATTGAAATGCGTTACCTGGGGCAGTTTCACGAGGTGGAGGTACCCGGCGTGCCTCTGGGAACGCTGAGCGGTTCCGATATCGAGAAGATCATGGACTCTTTCCACCATCGCCACAAAGAGCTTTTCACGTTCGATATGCCCGCCCGCGAGGTGGAATTCCTGAACGTCTGTCTTAAAGCCACGGCGCGCCAGGAGCCTCTGCGTTTGGCTGAGATCGCCGCCGCCAAAAACAAGTCGGATGAGGCTCTCAAGCGGCGGCGTCCCATGCTATGGAGCCTCTCTAAAGGGTATCAGGAAACGCCGGTTTATGATGGCGAGCGGCTGGCGTGCGGGCATTCTATCGAGGGTCCGGCAGTCATTGAGGAACAGGCAACGACCGTAGTCATTCCCGCCACGTATGTCTGCGTCGTCGATGAAGTGAAAAACTACATTCTCTCCCGGAGGTAATCTATGTCCCGTAACCGAGTCGATCCCATGACTCTCTCCACCGTCTGGCATTCGTTCCAGAGCATCTGCAAAGAGATGCGCCATGTTATAGACCGGACTTCGCAGAATTATCTGATTGCCCAGCTCCACGACGTTTCGGTGGGGATCTGGGACGGCACGGGCCGGACCGTTGCGATCCCTATAGGTCTTTCCGTCCAATACCTGGGCGGAAAGCTTTCCGTCGAGTACGTCCTGAACAAGTTTAAGGGGAACCTCAATCCAGGCGACGTGATTCTAGTGAACGATCCGTATCATGGATACTGCTGCCATCTTCCCGATTGGGGCTTTTACCGGCCGATTTTTTATCGAGGAGAGCTCCTCTTCTTCACCCTGTGCCGGGCGCATCAGATGGATACAGGCGGCGCTTATCC
>JACQUW010000340.1 GCA_016210115.1 Deltaproteobacteria bacterium
AACTGGACTTGGGTTAACATTGGCCAAGAAGTTTGTTGAGTTGCAAGGGGGGAGAATCTGGCTGGAGAGCGAGGCGGGGAAGGGCTCCAAGTTTACATTCACCTTACCGATACGAACAAATTGAATGACTTGAACGTTTTGAGCAACTTGAACCGTTCCAAATGGTTCAAAGTGTTCAAGCGGTTCAACGCGTTAAAGAGTCCACGGAGCTGATCGAGGTAATGTGGCAGACGAACTGATTCTCATCATCGAAGACAACGAGAAAAACCGGAAGCTTGTCCGCGACGTGCTTCAGGGCTACAGGACCGTAGAGAGCGAAACGGCCGAAGAAGGGCTTAAACTCGTCGCAGGAAAGTCCCCTGACCTTATCCTCATGGATATCCAGCTTCCCGGCATGGACGGGATTACGGCTCTGAAACAGCTTCGCGCCGACGCAAAGACAAAGCCGATACCTGTTATCGCGATCACAGCGTCCGCGATGACCCACAACAGGGCGACGATGTTGGCTGAGGGCTTTGATGGGTATCAGACGAAGCCCCTCAGTATACGGGATTTTCTCGAGGAGGTGCGCCGCGTGCTTGATGCACGGGGGAAACCGTAAAGGCGTGAGACGTACCCTCGCCTGCTACCCTTACTCCTCACCGATGATTACACAAATGAAGATTGCAGCCAAGATTCTTATCGTCGATGACACTCCCAAAAACGTAAAGCTCCTGGCCGATCTCCTAACAGCCAAGGGCTATGCGGTCATGACTGCAGCTTCCGGAGGCGAGGCCCTGGCCCGGCTCGAAGTTGAAAAACCGGATCTAGTGCTCTTGGATGTCGTCATGCCGGAGATGAGCGGCTACGAGGTTTGCCGTAAGATCCGCCAGAACCCGGCAAACGGAATCCTTCCGGTCGTCATGGTAACGGCGCTCGACCCGGGAGAGGAGCGAGTCAAAGGGCTCGAAGCAGGCGCCGATGATTTCCTCGGCAAGCCCATCAATCAAGCCGAGCTCCTGGCCCGCGTACGCTCGTTACTTAGAATCAAGGAGCTCTACGACACGGTCCAAACCCAGGCCGCTCAACTCTCCGAATGGAACAAGACGTTGGAACAGCGTGTTCAGGAACAGTTGGAGCAACTCGAGCGTCTTGGAAGACTCAAACGATTCTTTTCGCCTCAACTTGCCGAGTTGATCCTATCCGGCGGCGCGGAAGACCCGTTAAAGAGCCACAGACGAGAGGTAACGGTAGTCTTTTTGGATCTTAGAGGCTTCACGGCCTTCGCGGAGATCTCCGAGCCTGAAGAAGTTATGGGAGTTCTGCGCGAGTATCATGCCGAGATGGGGAAGCTTATTCTCTCGCACGAAGGCACCCTCGAGCGCTTCGCCGGGGACGGCATCATGATCTTCTTTAACGATCCGGCGCCGGTGCCGAATCCCGAGGAGAGGGCGATTCGGATGGCGCTGGCGATGCGGGAGCGGGTGGAGGAGCTTGCCGCCGGGTGGCGCAAACGCGACTACGATCTTGGCTTTGGCGTCGGCATCGCCCAGGGTTACGCTACCATAGGCGGCATCGGCTTCGAGGGACGTTGGGACTACGGCGCAATCGGCACCGTCTGCAATCTGGCAGCCCGTCTCTGCGCAGAGGCCAAGCCGGACCAGGTCTTGATCCCCCAGCGTCTACTGGGAAAGGTTGAAAGTCTGATCGAAGCGGAGGCTATTGGCGAGTTGACGCTCAAGGGCTTTCACCGCGCCGTCAGCGCCTATAATATCCTCCGGCTTAAGAGCCTGTAGTGACGGTTATGAATAATCTTGCATACCCTCACCCCGGCCCCTTCGACATGCTGGGGGCAGGCTCTCTCCCGCAAGAGAGCCCGCAACGGGAGAGGAAACTTAAGAAGCCTTCCCTCCCTTGATTAAGGGGCGATTAAGGGGAGGGTGATTTATGCCAACGCGTCTATTGCTTTCACGAGGAAGGCCTTAACGTCTGAAGAATTTCCCGGGCGACCTTCTCATTCATCGAGGGAACTTTCATCAAGTCTTCGAGACTCGCTTCCTCGATCCGCTTAAGGCTTCCGAAAGTTCTAAGAAGGGCCCGCTTCCGGGCAGCCCCGATCCCGGGAATCTTATCGAGACTTGAATAGAGGGTTTGGCGCGTCCTGAGCTGCTTGTGATAGGTGATCGCAAAGCGATGGGCCTCGTCGCGCACCCGCTGAAGGAGAAAAAGAGCATTCGAGTTGCGCCTCAAAATAACCGGATTGCTCTGCCCCGGAAGAAATACGCGCTCCTCCAATCTCTGGATCTCTGAGCTGCGCGGCGCCGACTCCACGCGCATCTTGGCGAGACCCGCGACATCTACCTCCGCCACTCTGAGCTCCCGCATGGCCGCCAGCGCCATGCTCAACTGTCCCTTTCCTCCGTCCACAATCACAAGATCCGGAAGATCCCCCTGCTCCACTCCACGGCTGAAGCGCCGCTTGAGAACTTCATACATCATCGCGAAGTCATCGCCGCCGGACGCCGCGTCAACGGTGCGAATCCGATAGCGGCGGTAGCGCTGCTTGTCCGGCTCTCCGTTGAAGAAAGTCACCATGGAACCCACCGCATGCGAGCCATGGATGTTGGAAATGTCGAAACATTCTATCCTCTGCGGATAACGTTTGAGGCGGAGCTTTTCCTGCAGCTCCAGAAGCATCTTCTCCCTCTTTTTTTCCTGATCGTGACGTTCGAAGAAGCTCTGCCGGGCGTTCTGCATGGCCATCTCGAGCAGTTGCCGGCGGTCTCCCCTTTGGGGACACAAAACAGAAACGCGCCTCTCTCTTCGCTCCCCCAGGTACTCTTCCCGAACCTGGCGATCTTCTACTTCCAGCGGAAGCAGAACCTCATCGGGAATGAACCGGTCTCCCTGGTAGAACTGGGTGAGCAGGGACTGCATGACTTCTTCATCGGGAAATTCCAAATCGACCAGGGAGTAAGTCTGGTTCCCGGTAAGCTTTCCTTGCCGGACAAACAGCACCTGAATTTCTATGAAGCCGCCTTCGCGATAGAAACCGAAGATATCCTGGTCCGCGCCCCAATGAGAAACCATTCGCTGCTTCTCGAGGGTTTTCTCAACGGCCTGAATCTGGTCCCGGATCTTCGCCGCCGCTTCGAACTCGAGCGCGTCGGCTCTCTCTTGCATTTTTTCCTTCAGCTCTTCGATGAGCTCCTGGCGCTTTCCTTCGATAAACAGAATGGCGCGCCGAAGGTGCTCCTGATATTCCGCCGGTTCCACAGCCAAAACACAGGGAGCCATACAACGCCTGATCTGATACTGAAGGCACGGGCGGGTGCGGTTTTTAAAATTATACTCGGTGCAGTTTCTGAGGAGAAAGTGCTTCTCGACGATGTCGAGCGTCTCGCGCACGGCGAAAGCCGAGGAGTATGGACCGAAATAGCGGCTTCGGTCCTTCACGATCTTCCTCGTGGCAATGATCCGGGGCCATGGGTGCTGCACATTGATTTTGATACTGAGATAGCTCTTGTCATCCTTGAGACGAATGTTGTAGCGCGGCTTGTACTGTTTGATGAGATTATTTTCAAGAATGAGAGCTTCTTTCTCGTTGGCGGTCACCAGGGTCTCGACATCCCCGACGCGACGCATCAGAAATTGGACCTGCGAGCGCCCGTCGCCGCCGCGGAAGTAGGCCCGCACGCGCGCCCTGACATCGTTCGCCTTCCCGACATAAATGACTTTGCCGCTCTGGTCTCGCATCAGATAGACGCCCGGGTGCGGCGGCAAAGTATCTAATTTTTCTTCAATCGGAAGCATGGCTAATCTCAGTTTTCACCCATTACTATAGCAGAAAAAAACCGCCAAGTGACCTCAGATTGACAGAACAATACTTATAGAATATTTTCCGCTCTACCGGATGCGCATGAGAATGGAGTGGTCTCGCAGAGAACCCCTCTTTATCCCCCTTTTTCAAAGGCTTTGGAAAAGAAGGGCCAGGTGAGATTTCGTGCACGAATATCATCATGACTAGCAAACTTTACCGGCCCGAGAACTGGAGCGCCTCGCCGTTGGAGAGCGACTCCGCTCAGCTCGTCGGCGGGCGCTGCGCCCGTTGCGGCAACGTGTACTTCCCCCGGTCCAACGTGTGTCCGGGCTGCGGCTCACGCGAGCCGATGGCGCAGGTTCTGCTCAGCCGCGTCGGGAAGCTTTACTCCTATTCCGTCATCCATGTCGGCGCGCCCGGGTTCAAAGCGCCATACGCGGTCGGGTATGTCGACCTGCCCGATGGGCCGCGAGTTTTCGGACACGTGGACGGCTGGGAGGATGGTCCAATTCCTCTTGACAGCTCGGTCGACATCTACGCGGGGCCGATCGGCAAGGACCGTGAAGGCGAAGAGTTGATCAGCGTGCGTTTCCGTCCGCTGCCGTCCGGTCAGGTTTCAAGGGGAGGAACATGATGGTAAGCCTCCGTGGAGTTAGCGTGATCGGCGCCGGGATGAGCCGGTTCGCCAAACAGCCGGAACTCAGTATCATTGATCTGGCACAACCCCCGATTCTGGACGCTTTGGAGGACGCCGGTGTCACTCCCGGGCAGGTCCAGGCGGCCTACTGCGGCAGCGTCTTCGGCGGGTCCGGCCTCGGACAAAAGGTGCTTAAAGGCATCGGCATATCCGGGATCCCGATTTTGAATCTGGAAAACGCCTGCTCAAGCGGCTCTTCGGCGTTCCGGGAAGCATGGCTTGCAGTCGCCAGCGGCATTCACGACGTTACGCTCGCCTTCGGGGCCGAGAAGCTCACCGCATTGGGCGGCGGCGCCTATCCTTTGGGCGAGGGCGACATCGAAGCCGACCAGGGAATCTTGATGCCCGCTGTTTACGCGATGCGCGCGCGCCGTCACATGACGGAGTACGGAACTACGATCGAACAGCTCGCGAAGATCGCGGTGAAGAACCACAGCAACAGTGTTCATAATGCGCAAGCCCAGTACCAGCGCGAATACACGCTGGAGGAAGTGTTGAACTCGCGCATGGTTGCCGACCCGCTGACGCTCCTGCACTGCTGCCCGACCGGAGACGGCGCGGCGGCAGTGGTGCTCGCAGCCACAGAATTTGCAGATCGTTTCCATGGAAAACCGGTCAAAGTCCGCGCCTCGGTGCTTCAATCCGGTCTCTTCAAAAACGATTTTCGGGACATGACCAAATCGGACCTGAGCTACCGCGCGGCCGCAGCCGTGTACGAGATGGCGGGGCTCGGCCCTGAGGACATCGATGTCGCCGAGGTGCACGATGCCTTCACGATCGGCGAGCTGATGTATTACGAAGCATTGGGCTTCTGCGCGCCGGGTGAAGGCGGGCGGCTGATCGACGAAGGGGCGACTGAGATCACCGGTCGTATCCCGGTCAATCCAAGTGGCGGGCTCCTCTCCAAAGGGCACCCGGTAGGCGCGACCGGAGTGGCCCAGATCGTGGAGATCACCGGACAATTGCGCGGGACCTGCGGGCGCCGGCAAGTCGCTGGCGCGCGTATCGGGATGACTCACTGCACGGGAGGCGGCGTCGCCGGGTTCGACCACATCGCCTGCACGATTCATGTCTTCGAGCAATAGCCCCGGCGGGCCTCTCAGTGCGGTAGCGCCCCCGCTTCGCGGCGTTCGTGTTTTGGACCTCTCGCAATTTCTGGCTGGACCGTTCTGCGCCCAGATACTGGCGGATATCGGGGCGGAGATCATCAAGATCGAGCCCCAGTCCGGCGATCCAACGCGGGTTTTGCCGCCCTACTTCTATAAAGGCGAGGGCGCCTACTTCCTCGCAATCAACCACAGCAAGCGAAGCGTGATACTCGACCTCGCGGTTCAGGACGGCCGAGATGTTTTTTACGACCTCGTCCGGCAAACAGACGTGGTCGTTGAAGCGTACCGCCCGGGTGTTTCGAAGAAGCTCGGCGTGGACTACGAAACCCTGAAAACCGTCAACTCGCGGATCGTTTATTGCTCGATCTCCGGTTTTGGCCAGGACGGCCCGTACGCGACGCGCCCCGCCTACGACATGATTGTTCAAGCGCTCTCCGGTGCGATGAGTTTGACCGGAGAAATCGGCGGGCGGCCCGTCCGCTCCGGCACGCCGATTGGCGATCTCTGCGCGGGCCAGTTCGCGGCGACAGCGATTCTCGCAGCGCTTTTGGAGCGCAGCCGGTCGGGAATGGGCCAGTTCATCGATACCGCCATGCTGGATGTACAGGTTGCCATGTTGACTTATCTGGCGCAGTACTATCTCATCTCCGGCGATGTGCCCGGGCTCCAGGGGCGCGGGCACATGTCGATTCCGACCTACAATGCCTTTCGCGCTCGTGATGGGAGAGACGTTCTCATCTGCGCAAACACGGAGAGGATGTGGCAACAGCTTTGTCAGGCCCTGGACGCGCCTGAGCTGGCGAACGATCCCCGCTTTGAGACCAATGAGCGCCGCCACGCCAACCGCTCCGAGCTGCTACCGATTCTGGAGCGAGCTTTCGCAGATCACGAGAGCAATGACCTGCTAGAGCGCTTTCACGCGCGCAGCATCCCGAGCGCGCGGGTAAACTCTGTGGCGGAAGCGCTTGCGGATCCTCAAGTCATGCATCGGCGGATGGTCCGGGACGTCGAGCACACTTTGGGGGGGACCATCCGCGTTCTGGGCAGCCCGATCAAGTTCTCACGGAGCCAGGAGGCTGATCTCATCAGCCCACCGACCCTCGGCCAGCATACCGACCTGATCTTGCGGGACCTGCTTGGATACAGTTCAGAGCGGATCGAAGAGCTGCGGCAACGAGGAGCGTTCGGATCTGACGCGGTTGACAAATCGGAGGCAGTGAAAAAGCAGAGCATCTGATGTGATTTCACCTCACCTCTGTCCTCGAAGGGAGAGGACGAAAAAAGAAAGGATCTTTGTCGGCTGTGAGCAGAATCCCCACCTTAAAAACCTCCTTCTCCCCGGGGGAGAATGCTGGGATGAAGGGACCGCCCCATGAAGCCGGCCCCGTTTGAGTATCACGCCCCGATCACGGTCGAGGAGGCCGTGAGCGTGCTCCAGAGTTACGGCGACGCTGCCAAGGTGCTGGCCGGAGGGCAGAGCCTGATGCCGCTGCTTAACTTCCGTCTGGCGCGACCGGCTGCTATCGTCGACATCAACGGTATCGAAGGGCTTGATTATCTGCGCCGCGATGGCGGATGGCTCGCCATTGGGGCACTGGCACGGCAAAGGGCCGCAGAGCTAAGCTCGCTGGTGGCGGAGAACTGTCCGCTCCTGGCTGAGGCACTCCCATTGGTTGGTCACTTTCAAATACGGAACCGCGGAACGATCCTGGGGAGTCTCGCGCACGCGGATCCCGCAGCCGAGCTTGGCGCCGTCGCCCTCGCTCTGGGCGCCGAGCTGACAATCCAGGGGCCCAATGGGAGCCGGCTTGTGCGCGCGGATCAGTTCTTCGTCTCTTATCTCACCACCGCGCTGGCGCCGGACGAGCTGCTTGTGGAGGCCCGGTTTCCAATGGCGCAACCTCGAACGGGTTACGCGTTCGTCGAGTTCGCGCGCCGGCACGGCGACTTTGCGCTCGTGGGCGTTGCGGCTGTGGTCAGCCGCAATAACGGGGCAAACCGCTGTAGTGATGTACGCCTGGCATTTACCGGCGTGGGCCCGGTCCCGGTTCTTATCACTGATCCGGAAGGAGTCCTGCGGGGCCAACCGCTCGAGCCAGCCGGAATGAATGCCTTCGCCGAGCGCGCCGCTGCCAGCCTGAAGCCGGACTCCGATATTCAGGCCAGCGGCGAGTACCGGCGTGAGCTCGCTTGTGTGCTGGCCGGGCAGGCCCTCGAGGCCGCGGCCGCACGCTCCAGAGGAGATTGATGGAGAAGCGCCCCATCCACCTTGCGATCAACGGCCGGCAATACAGCGGCGAGGTCGAGCCACGCCGCACGCTGGTTGATTTCTTGCGTGAAGATCTGGATTTGACGGGCACGCACGTGGGCTGCGAGCACGGCGTCTGCGGGGCATGCACGGTCCTGCTGGACGGTGTTGCAGTCCGCTCATGCCTTACCCTCGCAGTCCAGGCAAACGGCCACGATCTCATGACCGTGGAAGGGCTCGCCGGACCAAACGGCGAACTGCACCCGATCCAGGCGGCGTTTCACAAGCATCACGCGCTCCAATGTGGCTTTTGCACGGCGGGGTTTCTGATGTCGATTTTTGATCTGCTTAAGAGCCGGCCCGATATTAAAGAAGAGGATGAGATTCGCAAGGCACTCGCCGGTAATCTCTGCCGCTGCACGGGCTACAGCGGGATCGTCGCTGCAGTCCGGGAAATTGCTGCCCAGTTTCGCAAGGAGCCATCGTAATGAGCCGGGCGGTCTTTGGCGCCAGAGTCGAACGTCGAGAAGACCTGCCCCTACTCACGGGCTGCGGAACCTACACGGATGACTTGAAGCTTCCGGGAATGCTCCACGCGGCAGTTTTACGCAGCCCTCACGCCCGCGCAAGAATTCGCTCGATCGATGTCTCGGCCGCGCGGTCGCTCTCTTCAGTCGCCGCCGTATTCATCAATTCTGATCTGGGCGCGTCCGATAAAGAGATCCCGCTTCTCCAGCCAAATCCTCTGCTCTTGCCGCGAATGCAGAGGCTCCTGGCCAAAGATGAAATCCGATATGCGGGCGAGGCAGTGGCGCTGGTGGTCGCGGATGATCGTTATGCGGCCGAGGACGCGCTGGATTTAATCGAGGTGGCGTACGATCCGCTCCCGGCCGTCTCGGACCTCCTCTCAGGGCTCGAGGAAGGATCGCCGCTGGTGCATTCGGATATTCCCGGCAATCTCGCGTCCCGCTTTACACTCGGCTTTGGCGACATCGAAGCGGCTTTTTCCGGTGCCGAGCTCGTGCTCAAGCAGCGGTTTAAGACGCATCGCGGAGGCGGCCACTCCATGGAATGCCGCGCGGTGCTGGCCGAATACGATCGCCGCGCAAATCGAATTACGATGTGGTCCGCGACCCAGGCTCCTCACCTGATTGCGCGGCTCGCGAGCGAGATTCTTGGTGTGGAAGAATGGCAGATCCGGGTGATTGCTCCGCCCGACGTAGGCGGTGGGTTCGGACCGAAGGCCATGTTCTACGCTGAGGAAGGATTGGTCCCGTTTGCAGCACGGGCGCTGGGTCGCCCGGTCAAGTGGACAGAGGATCGCCGCGAGCACTTCCTGGCCGCCACCCAGGAGCGAGATCAACACCATGAGGCTGAAATTGCGCTGACCCGAGATGGGAAAGTTCTCGGCTTTCGGGACCTTGTTACGTTCGACACAGGCGCTTATGTGCCATGGGGCATCGTCGAGCCCTGGATCACAGCCGCGACCATTCCGGGCCCATACAAGCTCCCCACGTTTCAGGTGGACATGCGGGTGGTCTACACCAACAAGGTCCCCGTGACGCCGGTGCGAGGCGCAGGCCGGCCGCAGGCGGTGTTTGCGATGGAACGGATGATGGACCTGGCCGCGCGCGAGCTAAATCTCGATCCCGCGGAGATCCGCCGTCGCAATCTGATCCAGCCGCACGAGATGCCGTACAAGATGGGGATCGTCTACCGTGATGGAGCGGCGGTGACCTATGACTCCGGCGATTACCCCGCTTGCCTTCAAAAGGCGCAGGAGTTGGCAGGTTACAATACGTTCCGAGAGAAGCAGATCCGGGCCCACAAAGAAGGCCGCTTTATCGGCATCGGCATCGGTTTGTACGTCGAAGGCACGGGGCTTGGGCCGTATGAGGGAGCGATAATCAAGATCGACTCATCGGGCAAAGTCTTGCTCACGACCGGCGCGACGCCACAGGGCCAGGGCCATGCCACCACGTTGGCACAGATCGCAGCCGACGAGTTGAGTTTGGACGTAAACGAGATCGCCGTGCTTACCGGCGACACTGGCGCGATTCCGTTCGGAGTCGGGACTTTCGCCAGCCGGATCGCGGTGAACGCCGGCAACTCTGTGTTGCTGGCGGCCCGCGAGGTGCGCGAGAAGGCGATTGCGATTGCCTCCAACCTGCTCGAGGCTGCCAATGATGATCTGGAGATGGCGAACGGTAGCGTTTTTGTGCGCGGGGCGCCGACGAAAGCCGTCAGCCTGGGCGCCCTGGCCGTCACGGCTGCCGGAGCGCGCCCCGGCTATACGTTACCGCCCGGCGTCGAGCCCGGTCTTCAGGCGACCCACTACTTCAGCCCGAGCCAGGCCGCCTACGCAAGCGGTGCGCACGTGGTGACGGTGGAGGTCAACGCGCGAACCGGTGATGTGAAGGTCCTGGATTATGCGGTCGCCCATGACTGCGGGCGGGTGATCAATCCAATGATTGTCGAAGGGCAGATCCAGGGCGGCGTGGCGCACGGCATCGGCAACTGTTTTTACGAAGAGCTGATCTATGACAACGATGGCCAGCTATTGAACGCGAGTTTTATGGACTACCTTCTGCCCACGACAAACGAGGTGCCGACGGCGAAGATTGCTCACATAGAAGTGGTCTGTCCCCTGAACCCTTTGGGGGTCAAGGGAGTTGGGGAAGGCGGAACCATTCCAGCCGCCGCGGCCTTCGCGGCGGCAGTCGAGGACGCTCTCAGGCCTTTCGGGGTAACGGTCACCGAGGTTCCACTGAGCCCGGAGAAGATAAGAAAGCTATTACGCGGGGTGGGGCGGTGAAGGTCATAAAGGCAATTTCGAAGTTGGGAATTCGGAATTCGAAATGGATGATCGTACAAAATCATTGTCCCGCATTTCCGACATTCCCCCGAAAGCATGCCCTGAGCTTGGGTCGAAGGTGGCTTTCATGGTTTAGGGCAATGGCAAACTTCATGAACCGCATCCAATTCATGGTCAATTCCCGTGCAAACGGGAATCCAGATGTTTCTTGTATTTTTTTTGGCTTCCAGTGTTCTGATCAGCCGCGGGAGACCTGAGGCTGGATGACTTCCGGAACTGCCAACGAGACACGCTTACAAAACGGAGAACCCCCATGCACGCGAAACTAAACGGAGTGAGATTGCACTACCGGATTGAGGGACAAGGACGTCCGGTGCTGCTTCTGCATCCCGTCGGGCTCGATCTGACCTGGTGGGATTCCCAGGCCGGGGCGCTTCGATTGGAGTTTCAGGTGATACGATTGGATTTTCGTGGACATGGTAAGTCCGAGATACCTCCACCGCCATGGAGCATCGCAGAGTTCGCAAGTGACGCGCACGCGCTGCTCGCGCTTTTGCACTCCAGGCCGGCGCACGTCGTCGGCCTTTCACTGGGCGGCATGGTGGCGCAGGTGTTGGCGCTCGAATATCCCGCAGACGTGCGCTCGCTGGTGTTAGCGGACACGCTCTGCACGTTGCCGGCTGAGGCCCGGAATGCGATGCGAGCGCGCGGCGAAGCGGCTGAGCAGGGCGGGATGGCGGCGGTAATCCAGCCGACCGTCGAGCGCTGGTTTACGCCGGGCTTTCTGGAATCGCCCGTGGTGGCGCGCTGCCGCGCGCATCTTCTGGCCAACGATGTTAAGCCCTGGGCGGAGACCTGGCGCGCGATCGCGGAACTCGACACGCTGCCGCGCCTGAATGAAATACATACACCCACGCTCGTTACAACCGGCGATGCCGACGTCAGCACGCCGGTGGCGGCAGCCCGTGTAATTGCCGACCACATTCCGGGCGCGATCCTGCGGGTCATGCCGGGAGCGCCGCATATGGCGCCCTACGAACGGCCTGACCTCTTCAATCCTCTGGTTCTCGAATTTCTCCGCTCCCTCTCAGCTTAACGAGAAAGTAAACGATTGGAGCGTTGAATGATGGTTACCGAGCAGATTCCGGGGGAGCTGATGTACGGCGACGTCCGCGAGTGGATTGAGCGGGTTGAAAGTTTCGGAGAGCTGAAGCGGATCTCCGGCGCAAACTGGCAGACTGAAATCGGCGCCATTTGTGAGATCAACGTCCACAGGGTTCCTCCATATGCGCTTCTTTTCGACAAAGTACCGGGGTTTCCCGATGGGTTTCGAGTCTTAGTTTGCACCACTAACACGCCGCGACGACTGGCGTTGACTCTCGGGTTGCCGGCCGCCACTACCCGCGAGCTCGTCTCCGCCTTGCGCCATGGCCGCGTTGCGCGGTGGCAGGCGGAAAGCAAAGAGTTTGCCCCGGAGTACGTGGTGGACGGACCTGTATTTGAAGTCGTTAAGGATGGAGCGCAAGTGGATTTGGAGGCATTTCCCACACCGATCTGGCACGACAAGGATGGCGGCCGTTATATCGGGACGGGTGATGCCGTCATCACCGTGGACCCGGACACCGGTTGCTCCAACGCCGGCACTTACCGTTGCATGATCGCCGGCAAAAACCAATTGAGTCTCTGGATGGCGACCACCAGTCGCCATGGCCGGCTTCACATTGACAAGTATCACGGGCGCGGCGAGCCGGCGCCGGTCGTAGTAACGTTTGGTCAGGACCCGCTCCTCTCACCGGTGCTTGCCGGCATGGCTATACGTGAGGATGTCTCGGAGCTGAACGTGGCTGGCGCAATCAAGGGAGCGCCACTGCGCGTGGTGCGCGGTCCGGTAACCGGCCTCCCGATCCCGGCGGACGCGGAGATCGCCGTCGAGGGTTGGGTCAAGAACGGAGTCATGTGCGAGGAGGGACCCCATGGCGAGGCGCCAGGCTACTATGCCGGTGGCCGCCAATTGGTGCCGGCGATCGAGATAGCCGCTCTCTATCATCGCCGCGACCCAATCCTGGTGGGAGCGCCGCCGGCGAAGCCGCCGCATGATTTCTCGTATTCCATGGCAGTTCTTTATTCGGCGCTGACGCATGACGCGCTGGAGGGAGCCGGGCTGCCCGGTGTAACCCAAGTCTGGTTTCCTGAGGAGGGCACTGGCCGGTTGCTGCAAATCGTTGCGATCAAGCAGCGCTACTTTGGCCACGCGAAGCAGGCGGGCCTGCTGTGCTGTCAGGTGCAACCGTCAGCCTATCTGGGACGGATGACTGTAGTCGTGGACGATGATATCGATCCGACCGACTTGAGCGAGGTCATCTGGGCCATCGTCACGCGCGCGGACCCGAAGCGTGGTTACACGATTCTCGATCAGTGCTGGGGCAGCCCCATCGATCCGCTGAAGCAACTCTATCCGCCGGGAACATTGTACAGCGGCCGCGTTATCATCGACGCTTGCCGGCCATTCGAGCACCTGGAGACCTTCCCACCGGTCGCTGCCTCCAGTTCGGAGCTCCTACACGAGGTCTGGGCGAAATGGGGTCACTTGTTCGAAAAGGAGAACTGACCGCGGCTAAACTTCGTCAGGTCTCGATAGATTAAGGATCTCAGACTCTCCCTATCTTCGCAGTATCGATTGATAGCTTTTCAGGCTTTCCTTGTAGCTGCGGCTTTGATCTTCCACATCGATGAAGTGGAGGGTCTTTGGCTGCAGCACCCCAACTTCATCCACGACCGGCGCATCCCCTCGCGGAGGGAAAAGGGCATGATTGCGTGTCAGGTGGGAAAGCCCCTCGTAAGAAAGCAAGTAATCATAGAGGAGCACGGAAGCGTACGGATGAGGCGGAAATTTGCCAACCATAAGGATATCGGGAGAGAGCAACACCGGCTCGGGCACAGAGTAAACAATAGGCGCGCCTGCTTTTAAGAGGACATAAACATTATCGAGATAGACCGCCAGCGCGCAGGAATATTCTCCCGCTGCAACCAGTTGGCTCTGCAGAGTGCCTCCCCGCCGAATCTGAGCCCCATTCTGAACGTATCCCTGGAACAACTTCCTGGCTGCATCGTCTCCGTAAATCCGGCTAAGAGCGAGAAACCATTGAAACCGTTCTACGTCGACGGAGAAATCTCCTTTCCATTTCGACTGTGCGAATTCTTTCCAATCCTGTGGCGCGGCTTTCACGCGGTTTTTGTTGCATATGTTCGCCAGCACGTTGCTGTAATGCGCCGTCCAAAACCCTTTGGGATCTGCGGCGCCGCTCTTCACCCCAGCCGCTTCGGGAGATGAATACGAGCCGATAACGCCGGCATCCTTCAATGCCAAAACCGTCACAGCGCTGCTTCCCAAAACGTCGACATCATGCTTTCCGCTCCGGTATTCCCGTATCACCCGGTCCGCAAGCACCCTCCCGCTGAGCCGATCAAACTCCACCTGGATGCCGGGATATTTTTTTCTAAATCCCTGAAATATGGTCTCCGCTCTCGTAACGGGAATTGACGACGACCAGCGGACCCGGCCTTCCTTTCGTGCCGCATCTTCAATTCGGGCGAGGCGCTCCGCGGCGGACAATCCTTCCACGGTCTTGACGGCTTGCTCGATCGTGACCGCCGCGCCGCCGTGGCTCACCACAATCAGAGAGGTACAAACGAAAAGAACCAACGATAACCCCCGCCCATACAAGCTATTCAATGAGTTCCTCACTTCTTCCTCCCGCCTGCCTACTTTACTCCAAACGTGCTGCGGAACGCGTTGACCCAGTAATCTGTCTCTTCTCCAAGCTTCGCCTCGCTCGGATCGATCCTGCCTTCGGCCAAGCGAGGGTACTTTGCCTTAACGCCCTTTCGCGTCGGAACCCGGCCGGTTGCCGCAATGATCTTTTGCCCTTCCTCGGAAAACACGAAATTCGTAAAAAGACGCGCTGCCGCCGGGTGAACCGGATTGGCCATGACCGCTACGGGCTGGATCAAGGCGATCACCGGCGGAAGCCCCATCCAGTCCAGTGGAGCGCCTCTTTCCCGCATCTGCTCCACCCGGTAACCGTAGGCAAGTCCCAGTGGGATCTCACCCGCGGCAATGAGCTGCGCCATAAGCGTATGACCGCTTCGAAACTGGATCTCCTGCGCCGCCAGCCTTTTCATAAAATCCATTCCCCTCCCCTTCCCCATCCGGCTCACCGTATTGGCGAACCATTCGTACTCCTCGGGATCGAGGCCGATCTTGCCCTTCCAAAACGGATTGACCAGATCATCGAGCTTGCGTGGAATCCTATCCGGCGGAATTTGCCGCGTATTAAACGTCCATACAAACGGAGATACAAATATCGTGAGCCATTTTTTGTCCGGATCGACGTATTCGGCGGAATAGTGGTCCAGCTCATCGGACGGGAGATTTCCCAGGAGCCGGTTCTTCTTGAGGTAATGAGCCTGAAATCCGGCAATGCATACCACATCGGCGACCCGCTGCTTTACTTTAGTTTCCAGCAGAAGGCGGCTCAAAAGTTTTTCCGAGCCCACTCGCAGGAGATTCACTTTCAAAGACGAATATCTTCTCTCGAAGGCCGTAGCGAGAGCCTGGCTTCCATCGATGTTTAGAGAGGAATAAAAAATAACTTCCTTCTCTTCCCGCGCCTGGGCCAAGAGATTTTCCTGGGCGTAAACCGAGTGAATGCAGAGATAAAAAACCAACGCCGCTGTGAATGCCGCCAATTTAAACGTTAGGCTCGTGTGAAAAATTGACATAGTCCTCACTTCCGCTCCATAACTATTTTCCCGGACGATGCGACGCGCTGACGCCCTCGACCCAGCCTTCGACGAGACCTTCTCGGGTCAATGCGCGCATAAAAGCGTAGGTATTTTCCGTGATATCGAACGGGTGATTCGGAATATCTTCGTTGGGATCTAAAAGTTCCACCTTTGCGAGAATAAAGAACGGACCTTCGCCGGACAACGCGGCTTTGACCGCGGCGTCAAAAGATTGGACATCATCACAGACATATTGTTTTTCCAGACCGGCTCCCCGCGCCATGATTTCCAGCCGGGCCTTTCCCGACGTCGCTGTGGGATGGCGCCCTCCGCCCTCGTATGCGCCGTTGTCGAAAACGATCAGGACGAGGTTTTTCGGAGTCTCATTCGCAATGGTCGCCCAGGCGCCCAATCCCATCAAAGCCGATCCATCACCCTCCAGGACAACCACTTTCCTCTGCGGCAATGAGAGAGCCAGCCCGAGACCCATCGGGGAGACAAAGCCCATCTGAACTTTATAGAGGTTGGTCTCCTTGTGGCCTACTTTATAAAGCTCTCTTCCCACGGCCCCGACGCCGGTGATAACCAGCTCATCTTGGCGTTCGGACGCAAAAACCCTTAGCGCGTCGATTCTTTTCATGATCACATCCCCTCGAAAAGAATATGCCTCGGCACCATCACCGCCACCGGGTGCCGCTGGCCTTCGACCGAGAGCCAGGCTTCGCGAATCAAAACCGGCGCGTCTTCGATGCGGTAGATCACAACCGAGGGAATCCCCATTCCCCGTAAAATCGGTTCGCCCAGGAAGCGTGTTTCCGAATGGAAATAGTACATCTCGCCCAGGCCCGGAACGTGGGAGGACAGAATCAAAAAGGGCGTGTGATGGACCTGGCAAATACGGGCCAGCACTCCCGCGCCACTGCCGTATCCCGACGCTTCCATCACCATGCACGGCCTGTTTCCTCCCAGATAAGCTCCCGCGCAGATGGCCATCCCCTCGTCTTCCCGCGTCGCGATGACGGTTCTCAGATCAGGATCTTCCAGGAGGAGCCGGTTGAGCTCGCGAAAATAAGAGTCCGGGACCATCGAGATAAAATTAACTCCTGCTTCCTTCAGCGACTGGTGAAGAATCGAGGCATTGTTTACGTTGTGCCTCACGCCTCCGCCCCGCAATTTCTCCAAAGCCATGCAAATACTCCTGTGAGTGAACCAGCCAAAAAAAATCCTGCGACTAAACCTGCATCGAGAGATCGAATCGATGTCCACCTTTCGTTTTCTTCTTTCCTCCCCCCTTCGCGGGGGAGAATTACAGGTGGGGGGCTTAGGTTTATTTCTCCTTGATCTCGTCCAATACGGTCCTATCAAAAAAAATCTCCGGGGATACCTTTTCTCCGGACGGTGTTTTCGCGCCGATCAGCTCCGCGACAGTTTGAAATCCTTCACGGCTTGGATACGGCGGCTGGGGGAAGAGCCTTTTATGAAAATCATAGCTCGCCTTCAAAGCCTCACGGTCGCGAATCCCGGTAAACCTTTCCATGATCTCAATCGTTTCCTGCTCGTGCGTCCGGTAGAAGTCGATCGCCTCAACAACGGCTGCCAGCACGTCTCTGGCGAGTTTCCTGTTCTCTTTGAGCAACCCCCTTCTTACGACCAGGCCTGTGTGTTGAATGTAAACAGCGACCTCGGAAAGGTCTTTTAAAACCTTGAGCCCGGCCTTTCTTACGGCAACGAGGCTTTCGGGCGCTACGATGGTAGCTTCCATCTGCTTGCTGCTCAAAGCGGCAAGGCGACTCTGCGGAGGTCCGGCCGGGAGGAAAATCACGCTCGCGGGATCGATCCCGAGGCCTTTCAACCCCAGCCGGAGAACCGTATCCACCGAACCGCCGATGCTCGCAGAGGCGATTTTCTTACCGGTCAGATCCTTCGGGCTATTGATTTCAGGCGTAGACACCAACAAGTAATTGATCCGGTTGATAAAGCCCGCGATCATCACCAGATCGCCGCCGGACAACGTTGCCCTGGCGGCAACTGACCCCGCCATCTGCGCAAACTGAATGCTGTCCCCCAACAAGGCCTGGGTCGCCTGCACGCCGCCTCTGAGGGAAATAAGCTCGGCTTCTATGCCGCGCTTCTTCAAAAAATCTTTCCTCTGTGCGATTGGCACGAGCACGTTATCCGCCGTTGGAGCAACATAGCCGATCCGGATTCTGGTAAGGGATTTGTCCGCCGGGTAAGCCGGGACTCCGAAAGCAAAGTGAAGAAAAAACACAAACATGCATGAGATCGCTACATTCCTCCCGGGTCGGACGGAAAGGGACGTCTTTCGCCACGGCATACAAATTCCCCTCATTCTGCCTTTTTCATTTCTCGTATCACCGGTTCTGGTAAAGTTTATCGATAAACCCCTCACGAACCAGCCGGTCTACGATCGAATTGTCGGCAAACGTTTCCAGAGTCGCCCCTTTGACACCCATGAAATCCAGAATGGAAAAGATCGCTTCCGGCTCCACGCGAGGTACCTTTTCCAGATACATTACGGAATCCTGATAGATTTCCTCGATTCTAGTTCGATCTGTGATCCGCGCGTATCTGGCGATCGCCCTCAGCGCCACATCCTTCTGAGCGTGGATGGCCGCTACTCCCTCCGTGTATGCCCGGACCATGTTCTCCACAGTTCCTGGGTTTCGGCGATAGTAGTCCCGGGAAACTGCGACCACATCCATGGAGTACTGGATTCCCATGTCTTCGAGCTTCACCAACAACTTCGACGGAGCATTTACGCGAAGACCTGAACTCACTGCACCTGCGATCTGCCGATGCTGGAAGGCTGCCCCGACCTCGAGAGTCCCGCCCAATTGGCGGATGTTTACCGCACCCTCCAGGCCGTGCTTCCGGAGCAAAAGTCTGGTGAGGTTGTCCGTGACCGAGCCGAATCGAGTAATTCCCAGTATTTTTCCACGCAGATCCTCAAGCCGGTTAATCTCCGGCTGGACAATAAGCCTATGATAGGGCCGGTTTGCGGTACTAACGACAGAGATGATGGGCGCGCCGCGAAGTCCTGCCGCGATCACTGCATTCGTGGCGGCGATTCCGGCATGCAGGTCTCCTCCGATCAACGCCTGCACCACAACAGGACCGGAAGAGATAAAGACAAGATCAGCCTGAATACCGTATTTCTCGAAGGCGCCGATCTCCTTTGCCATCCAGGAGCCCGCTGCCATGGCCCCGATCGTGGAATAACCGAAAGTCATCTTGGTCAACTGCGCAGCGCCCGCGCGGGAGATGAGGAAAATAAAAACTGCCCCGACGAATAATGCCAGCCTCGTTAAACCCGCCGTTTTTTTCATTGCTTCCCCCTTCGCTCAGGCCACGTCTCCGATCGAAAGCCGATCGGCTTTTTTTCTGACCTCCGGCCTCCAACCTCCAACCTCCGATTTATCCCGCCCCTACCATTCGCCATTCGCTATTTGCCATTTGCCAATTGCCTCAAGACTAGCTTCCCAGCCCGCTCCCCAATATCGCCACCCCCTCAGTTCTCTCGATATAGGCGACGAAACGATACTTATTTTCTCTCGGATCCGGGATCCGCCTGGTCCGGGGCGGCCTGTCGACATCCAGCTTCTCCACTTTGGCGGCAATAAAATGAGGCCCTCTTTCTGCGAGCGCGGTCTGCAGGCGGCTTTGGAAATCTTCGACGGTTGAGACCGCGCAACTGCTGGCGATCCCGCTCTCTCTCGCAACCCCTTCGAGTTTCATTTTGCCGCCGGTGGCTGTCGGCATCCCCGGCTCCTTTTTGTGGCTTCCCAAATAATTGCCATTGTCGAAAACGATAATTGTCAAATTGGCCGGACTCTGGTTCGCGACGGTCCCCAAAGTGCCCAGGTTGAGCAGGAGGTTTCCATCACCGTCCAGAGCGATGACTTTTCGATTGGGCAATGCCAGCGCCAACCCAAGAGCCGTAGGGGTGCACATTCCCATAGTAATGTGAAAGAGGTTGGCCTCTCGTTCTTTTAGCTGGCTCCAGACGCCGGAGGTATTTCCGATACAGGAAACCACAAGGGCTTCATCTGAAACCATCTCGGAAAGTCGTTTCAAAATTTCGTAGCGTGTTACCATAACGCCTCCCCGGTAAAAAGAACCGCGGCAGATCTAAGCCACGCCCTCGCGCTTGCGTTGCATTCTTTAATGGTTGGCACAATGTCGGAGGAACGATTCACCACCCGATAAGGGATATCCATGGCCTTAAGAGCGGGCTCAGTGGTTTTCTGATACATGCCCATCCATCTGGGATCTCCGAGATCGCCCCGGTATGGAATAAGAATCAGAATTGGCACTTCATGAAGCAGGTTGATTCGCGCCAGGTGATAACTCGCCACCAATAGGCCGGATGTGGCGATAACCAGGGTCGGCCGCTTACCGCCGAACCAGGCGCCCATCGTAATCCCGGCCGCTTCACCCTCATTGGCCGCTCCCACGTAATGGATATCGCTGTCGTTTGACAGCATCCTGTAGACTTCGATGAACTGAGCGTCCGGAACGCCCACGGCAAAATTGATGCCCGCCTCTTTCAGCCCTTCAATGACAAGCCCGGCCTTTTCTGGTTTCATGCTAGCCTCCAAACAAATCCATCAATCAGCCTCGCGCGAAAGAATTTCGATTCTATAGTGAAAGCAATAAATATGCTGACATAAATCACCCTCCCCTTAATCCCCCTCCCGTCAAGGAAGGGGAGAATTTCCGCTCCCCGCGCGCTAAATATCTCCTCCTCCTTTCGGGGGACGGTCAAGGTGGGTACACAACACGGTGCGCAACTTTGTTATTGCCGAATGGTCCTGTTAAAAAGCTCAACCAGTTGTCTCAATTTGCGGCCCCATTCGAGAGGCGAAACGACGTGCAGCTCCCCTTCAGGCTCGACCTTCCACCGCACGTCCTTCCGCGGCGCCCACCTTCCTTGATTGTTGACCATGATCTCGCTGGCCTCTTTCGAGAGGTGATAGTCCAGAAACAGCGCAGCCGCATGCGGATGTGGCGACCGGGAGGCAATCGAAATAATCGAAGGCGGCCTCACGATAGTCGGTTTCATGATCACAAAATCAACCGGGGCTCCCTTTTCCTTCAAAGCCACGCCATTGTGCACGTAGCCGTCAACGATCAGATCATGCTCTCCGGTGGCGACCAGTTGAGTCATAAACGTGTGCGACTGCCTCGAGAAGCGGACCTTTTGCTCTGTAGCGAGCCTCCTCACGAAGGTTGTCGCGCTCGTCTCGCCCCAGAGATCGATGAATCCGGCGAGCAGATCGTGAGCTTCGACATCCATGATCATATTGTCTTTCCATCTCGCGTGGAGAAGATCCTCGTACCGTTTCGGAACCTCTCTGGGGCCCACTCGCTTCGTATTGTAAATAATCGTATATCCAATACCGTACACTCCAGGCCAGTACCCCTCGGCATCCACAAAGCCTTTGCGCACAAAAGGAACCATCGGGCTTTTGTACTTAGCCAGGATTCCTTTATCCACCAGTTCCGTGATGTAGAGTCCCGACATCGTAATCACATCGATTTGATAGACGCCGGCGCGACTTTCCGTCAGCACTCGGTTCAAGACGCCGGGCGCTCCCAAACTGGAGAACGCGACTTTGATAAAGGGATATTGTTTGTTGAAGCCCGTAACCATCTCCTGTGTGTCACGGAGATTTCCCGCGGCATAGAAGGTCAACGTGCCCTCTTTTCTTGCGTTCTCGACGAGCAGCTTCTGGCGTTGCTCCGCAGGCTTGGCGTTAATCTGCGCTAGTATTTCCTCCACATTGGACTGCGCATCAACCGAAGCCGCGAACAAAAACCACCCGAGTCCCAAAGTAGCGACCGTTTGAATTTTTCGTTTCACGGGAAAATCCTCAATCGCTTATTCTGTCGTTTCCACCAGCCCGATCCGACAAAACTCCTACTTCCCGACCAAAGTGTGCGCCTAAGCCTTTTCCTTAAGGGCGCGCCAGACCCTCTCGGGGGTAAGAGGCAGCTCTTTGATCCTCGCTCCCGTGCTCCAGAAAAGCGCATTGGCAATGGCGGGCGCCACCGGAATAATGCCTCCCTCTCCCATCCCTTTGGCTCCGTAGGGACCGGGCCCGTTTTCGTCCTCGATGAGGATGGTCTCAAAATGGTGCGGGATATCGTGGAAGGTCGGGACCTTGTAATCGACCATGCTCGGATTCAAAATTTGCCCCCCCTCGTAACAGATCGATTCGTAGAGCGTGTGGCCGATACCCATCATCGCAGAGCCTTCGTCCTGGCCCTCACACTGCAGAGGATGGAGCGCCTTTCCCACATCGGCTGCAGTGACATACCGCTTGATCGTAATCTCACCGGTTTCCCTGTCCGTTTCTATTTCGACTCCTCCGATTCCAGTTTCCCAGAACAACGGGTCCGGCGGATTCGGAGCCATCTTGCTGTGCGCGTAACCCCGTCCGATGAGTTCGCCTCCCTGCATCGCAAAGTGGCGGTGGATCAGCTCGCCGTAACTAATTTTCTTACCCGCGGCAACGGCCTCTCCATCTCTTAAGGTAATGGCATCGAGCGGCGCCTCGAAATAGTCGGCCGCAAGCTCAACCACCTGGTTCCGCGCGTCCTGAGCCGCCAGTTGCACGGCCTTCCCCATCACGGTAGTGGAACGCGAAGAGCCGGTTGAGCGGTCGAATGGCGTGTAGGCTGTATCGATGGTACGCACGGTCACTCGCCCGAACGGAACCGCCAGCTCTTCGGCGACGATCTGGCTCATCACGGTCTTCGCGCCCTGGCCGATTTCCACAGTTCCTGTTTGAAGCACGATGCTTCCGTCGGACAGCACGTGAACCGACGCTGTCGACGCGAGGGGCGCGCCGGGATCGGTTACGCCGAAGCAGATTCCTCTTCCACCGCCCTGTTTGGTCACCGGGCCGTCCCATCCCAAAGTGTGGACGACCTTATCCAATCCCTTGAAGAGATCCGCATCCAGCGGCCTCCCTTTCGGCTTTAGCTCCTCTCCGAGACGAAGCAGGTTTTTCCTACGTAGCTGAACCGGATCGAGGCGGAGCTTCTGGGCAATGATGTCCATTTGAGATTCCGTGGCCCACGCGGTCTGCGGTCCGCCTACGGATCGAAATGATGCGGCTGAAACCGTGTTTGTGTAAACACAAGACGAGATCGCCCTGACGTGTGGAATCCGATACGGACCCAGGATTCGTGTGAGCGCCCGCCGGGTCACAACAGGACCTGTTTCGGCGTATGCCCCCGTATTCAGGAAAATCTGCGCCTCCTTTGCTGTCAATGTGCCGTCCCTTTTGACTCCGGTCTTGAGGCGGCAGAGCGCCGAATGGCGCCTGACCGTCAGCATCGCCTCCGAGACGTTCTGAACGACTCGCACCGGGCGTTTGGCTTTGCGGGCCAGAGCAATGACCAGAGGCTCGATCTTGCAGCCCGATTTGCTCCCGTAAGCGCCTCCCACGAACGGAACGATGACGCGCACCCTTGAAAACGGACAGCCGAAGACTTCCGCGATCTCGTTCCGAATCCCGAAGGGATGGCTGTTGGAAGACCAGACGGTAATCCCCTCCTCGTCCACCTTGGCCGCGGTCGTATGGGGCTCCATGGAGTAGTGATAGACCATGGGAAACTCGAAGGTGTCCTCAAAGATCTCGTCGGCTTCGGCAAAACCCTTTTCCACGTCCCCTTTTTCGAGCTTCTCTTGAACACAGATGTTGCCCGGCGCGAAGCTATGGACTAGCGGAGCCCCCTGAGCCGTTGCTTCCTGAATCGAAGTAACCGCCGGCAGCTCTTCATATTCCACCCGTATTTTTCCCAGCGCCTCGTCAGCCGCCAATCGATCGAGAGCCGCCACCGCCGCTACCGGGTGCCCTGCGAAAAGAGCGCGATCCATTGCAATGATCGGCTGGTCCTTCCTTTGGCCGCGACCTAAATAGGGATGGATATCGCCGAGATCCTTGCCGGTCAAAACCGCAACCACGCCGGGCGATTGCTCGGCCGCACTCGTATCAATCGAGAGAATGCGCGCGTGGGCGTACGGACTGCGCAGAAACTTGCCCTCGATCAGCCCCGGGATAACAATGTCCCCCGCGTATTTCGCCTGGCCGGTGACCTTATCGACGCCATCCACCCGTTTTATCGATGTACCGATAATTTTTAGCTCTTCTTTGCCCATCTGCTCACCGCCTTTTATCCAACTTGTCTTTGCGTTCTCTTTTCACAGCGGAGTTAGGTAACGCACTCGCTGCTTCCTGGCCTCAGCGCCCAAGCTCCTTCACAAAAGAAAAATCCACAACGGCATCCGGCTCCACGGCTTTGTCCGTCAAGCCCCGCTCGACCGCGCTGTCGATCACCAGTTTGATCTTGTCTCCCTCCACCATTCCGGTCGTGCTGAGAGAGGGAACAACCCGCTTGTAGAGCTCCTCCGAAGAGTGCCGGTCGAGCTTGAATCCGGCGGCGATATAGTTAAGGACCTCGCTTTTATTCCTAGCATCGACGATAAACCTCGTCGCTCCAACCACGGCCCGAACGAGCCTCCTTATCTCAGAGGGATTCTCCCTGATCTTCGCTTGAGAGGTGCTGATCCCGCCCATCGGGAGCTTGTACATCGAACCTACATCCAGGAGAAGCCTGAAATCGCCCAAAGTGAGGGCCTTCATATCTCCCGGAGCGGCAATAATCGCGGCATCTACAGCTTCATTTCTCAACGCCGCGATCCGGGCAAGCGTTTCTCCGGTAGCGAGGATAGTGACTTCCTTGGGATTGATCCCGTGTTGCTTTAGCACATAAACCACCGCCGCATAACTGGCGCCGCCGTAGGAGCTCACCGCGATCTTCCTGCCCTTGAGATCCGCCACTTTCGTGATTCCCTTCCGAACCACAAGACCCCAGACCGGCTGCTGGCTCGTAACGGCGACAAGACGAACCGGCATTCCCCTCAGAGCCGCCTCGATAGCCGAGGTGCTGAGGGTTGTGTAATCCACGTTTCCGCTCACCAATGCCGCCAGAGCGGCGTTCGTTTGCACAACGATGATCTTGGTATCCAGCCCCTCCTTCTCGAAGAAGCCTTTGTCCCGCGCATAGAATGTCGAGAGATTTGTAAAACTGACCGTTGTGCTCGAAGCGATACGGACCTCTTTCAGTGGCTGGGCTTCGGCTGACCTACCGGAACTCAGAAACGGGACAACAGTAACGGGCATTAATGAGAGCCAAAGAACGAGAGTCGTTTTCAGCAGAAAATTCATAGGCATCTCAGTCTCCGTTCAGAAGGTCACCCTCACGCCAGTTTCTCCCATTCAATGCCCCCCATCCTCACCTTCCCCCGCGAGGGGGGAAGGCGCAATAAAGCGGAAGGCGACGCTAATGCACCTATTAACTTTCCTCCCCCCTTGCGGGGGAGGACGGAGGTGGGGGGTCTAAGGAATGCCCAGTTCCTGGTTGATTTCTCTTTGCACGCTAAAATCAAAAATCTTCCCCGCTGAAACCGGTTGAGCTAATCCTAAAACTCGCGCGTCCTCCCTCAACAGCTCCTCAACTTCCTTATCGTTGAGTATGCCATTCGTTGTGAAGGCGAAGCGCGATATGCGGTAGGTTTCAAGCGTCGTGGGCATATCCAGCTTCATGTATTTCGCCAGAATCTCGCTCGTGTCTTTTTCGTTTTCGTGAAAATGCTTGAAGCCCTTAGTGCGGGCTCTCATCATCCTCCTCACCAGGTCCCTCTTTTCTGCGAGAAGTCTTTCCGTCACCGCAAATCCGCCTTGAGTGCTGACAAAATCCTTGGGCGGATCGGCGAGGAGATTCATCTTGAACTTATCCCGCGCAACCAGGACAGTCGGGGAGGAAAGCGCCGCAACCTGAATGGAGTTACTCACGAGCGCCTGGAGGAGCGTTGGCGCGCCCCCTATCAGAACGGTTTTGAGATCTGTTGCGGGATCAAGCCCGCTCTTTCGGATGAGCCGCAGCGCGGCGAGATGCTGGGTCCCGTTGACCGTCGTGATCCCCAGAGTTTTTCCCTTGAGCTCGGAAATTGATTTGTACTCCGGACGGCTCACGAGCCAGAAAAGCGGCCGGTGTCCCGTGACGGCCAAAATCTTGATAGGCATCCCGAGCTGGATTGAGCGCGCCGCCGCTCCGACAGAACCCAGCCCCTGCAGCTCTCCGGAAACCAGGGCGGCGACGGCAATGTTCGCGCTTCTTACCTCGACAAGCTCCGCGTCCAGGCCCTCCTCGCGAAAAAATCCCTTCTCCTTTGCGATGAAGAGGTCCATGATGTAAATGCCCCGGCTCGAATACGCCATCCGAGCTTTTTGCGGCCCAGCCTGCGGCCAGACGTCGGCGCGAGCGGATAAAAAAGCCACGACGATCCAGAACAATACTCGGCCTGTATTCCAATTGCTCATCCGGCTACCTGTATAGGTTGTCGATAAACCCGGTTTCATCGAGCCTTTTGATTACGCTGTCGTCGATAAAATCCTCGGCCCTCGCCGTCTTGGCCTTCGGGATACTGCTCTCCAGATTTCGCAGAACGGTCTCCACGCCCTCTTTGAGAGGATACGGCTTCCGCGGCTGAATATCCTGGACTATAACCCGATAGGTCTCCTCCGCTTCATCATCTTCTTTCAAGCGCGAGAAATCTTTTATCAGACGAACGCTCTCTTCCTTGTGCGCTTTCGCATACTGCACGCCTTCAAGGAAACCCCTGAAGAACTGCTCAACTGTCGGCCGGTGATCTCGCAGGAAGGCGCCTGTCGTCGCTATTCCACTCCCATGAAACTTGAGGCCCAATTTGTGGGCATCGACCATGCCGATAAATCCGGCTTTCCGGGCTCGCACGGTGTTCGGCGCCGTAAATACCGATGCCTGAATGGCATTAGCTTTGAGGGCCGCAAGCCTGCTGGGATTATCTCCGATCTGAACGATCGTCACGTCCTTCTCTCCCAGACCCAACGATTTGAATATGTACCGCATGCTGAAATCCGAGGAAGAGCCAAAACGGCTGACGCCTGCTCTCTTGCCTCGCAGGTCAGCCCCTTTTTTGATGTCGGGAGCAACAAAAAGAGTGAAATGCATCGTCGGATTATTCGCGGAGAGCAGGACAATATCCGCCCCCTGAAGTTTAGCAGCGACCCCTTCCGGTCCGGCAGTTACCGTTAAAGGAATATCTCCGCCCAACATCGCCTGAATCACCTGGGAACCGCCCTGGAAATAGATCAACTCGACATCAAGCCCGTATTTCTGAAAGAAACCTTTTCTATGGGCGATGTAAGTAGGAGCAAATTCCCCGGCCAGAAGGATCCCAACCCGCAGCTTGCTAACTTCGGCGGAATAGCCTGAAACAGCAAACACGATAGACGCGATCAGGAAGACCATTACAGTTTTGGTTTTGGCCCTGTTCATACCTGGCTCTCTTCTGGATGTTACTCGATAGCACCTTTCCCTCTCCGCCTCTTTATTGTCTCCTCCCCCCGTGCGGGGGAGGATGAAGGTGGGGGGGTTGCCTCATGTCTTTCGCTCTATGGCGTCAAGGACCGTTTCGGGTTCCAAGGGAAGCTGTTTTATTCTGACCTGCACGGCATCAAAGATGGCATTGGCCACCGCTGGCGCGACGCCTAATCCCGCAAGTTCTCCCGCCCCCTTTGCGCCGAACGGCCCTTCGGGCAAAGGAACCTCAACTCTTATGGGCACGATTTCCGGAACTTCGTGACTGGACGGGATCTTGTAGTCCATAAACGAAGGGTTGATGACCTTCCCATCCTCGAACTGGATCTTCTCATAGAGCGCGTAGCCCATTCCCATAACGCTTCCGCCGACGATCTGACCGTCAAGGGCCAGGGGATTTACCGTTTGTCCCGCATCATGGGCCGAAGCCATCTTAAGAATTGTTACAACGCCCGTTTCTTCGTCTACTTTTACCTCCACGGCCTGCGCGCCGTATTTGGATCCCGGCGTCGGCTCCTTCCCCTGCATTTTATGCGGCAGGCCCGGCCAATCTCCTTTGCCGCCTGCCCAGCCCTTTCCCAGAATGGGCTTCATATTCGTATGAGCTCTTTCAATAACCTCCCTGAAACTGAGATTGAGCTCCGGGTGCTTTCTGGAAATGATCTTCTGTTGATCGATCTCCAGGTCTCGCTCTGGAATCTCGGTCATTTGAGATGCGATTTCGAGAAGTTGTTTTTTTGCCTCGGCGGCGGCTGTCTTAACCGCCATTCCGGTATACAGCGTGACCCGGCTCGAGAAGGTACCCTGGTCGAACGGGCAAACTGCCGTATCGGCCGACACAATCGCGACCGATTCTACCGGGATGCCCAGTTCCTCCGCGGCAATCTGGCTTAGAGCAACCAGCGACCCCTGACCGATCTCGGAAGCCCCGACCAAAACCTGAGCGCTCCCATCTTCGTTGAAATGAACGTAAGCTCCGGAGATGCTTCCGGTTGTCGTAGGTGTTTTGCTGATAAGCGCGAGGCCGCGGCCGATATTTTTTCCTTTCGGTTTGCCCCAGCCTATTTCCATGGCAGCTTCACGCAAGCACTGTTTCAGGCCGATGCTGTAAACAGGATCTCCCACAGAGTTTGTATCCCCGTCATCCAGCGCGTTCTTGAGCCTGAATTCAAGAGGATCGATTCCCAGCCTGTGCGCGATCATGTCCATCTGAGACTCGACGGCCCAGGTGGATTCGGGAACCCCAAGGCCGCGAAGAGGCGTGGCACGAAGCTTGTTGGTATAGACCAGCGTCGTGGTTATTTTGAAATCCGGAAGGCGGTAAGGGCCGATACCGTCTTTCAAGGCCCTGTTGGAAGGGGGAAGGCCTTCCGAATAAGCGCCGGTGTCCCAAATAAATCTCATTTCCCTTGCTTTCAAAGTTCCGTCTTTCTGCACACCGGTCTTTATATAAACCACCGCCGGCGCGGAGCCCGCCGCCGCGGTGAACTCCTCGGGACGGGTCATAACGATCTTAACCGGCTTATGGGTCTTCCACGCCAGGGCAATGGCATGCTGCTCAAGCCTTGGCGCAATTTTTCCGCCAAAGCCCCCACCTACCTTGGTGGCAATAATGTGAAGGCTGCTTTCCGGCACTCCGAAAAGGTTGGCGAGATTGGACCGGATCGGAAAAACCTCCTGGGCGCAACTCCAGACCGTTATCTTTCCCGACTCCACCTGCGCGACCGCCGCATGCGGCTCCATATAGCAGTGATGAATCTGGCTGGTTCTGAAGGTGTCCTCAAAAACAAAGTCAGATTTCGCCAGCGCCGCCTCAACGTCCCCCTTTGCGTGCACCGCCTGGTGGATAATGTTCGTCCCCGGAACCGGTTTCCACGTCGGGCTCCGGCCACGATTGGGCAGGTAGCTGGTCATCTCCTCGTGCACGAGAGGAGCGCCATCCAGACATGCTTTTTCCGGGTCAAAAACAGCCGGAAGGTCCTCGTATTCGACGTCGATGAGGCCGAGGGCATCCTCAGCCGTTTCCTCATCTACCGCGGCGACCGCCGCCACCGCGTCGCCCACATATCGCACCGTATCGATCGCAAAAATCGTCTCGTCCTGGATCGCGAAGCCAAACCGCCTCGAAGGCACGTCTTTCGCGGTGATCACGGCTTTGACTCCGGGGAGTTTCCTCGCTTTCTCCACATCGATGTGAAGCAGTTTTCCGTGAGGTATGGGACTCCTGAGGACCTTTCCGCACAGCATTCCGGGGAGCCTGACATCCACGCCGTACACGGCGCGCCCCGACACCATCGATTTTCCATCGACCCTCTCGATCGGCCGGCCAATCACGTTAAACATCTTCATTCCTTCCCGCGCGATTCCGCGTAAGCCAGAACAGCGTTAAAAATGCTCGTGTAGCCGGTGCAACGGCACAAATTTCCATCCAGAGCCGTTCGCACGTCCTGCAACGTCGGCTTGGGATTGTGATCGACCAAGGCCTTGCCGGCCAAGATCATTCCCGGGGTGCAGTAGCCGCATTGTAAAGCCCCGAATTTAAGAAAGTACTTTTGCAGATCGTGGAGCTCGCCATCTGCGCCGAGTCCTTCGATGGTGGCAATTTCTTTGCCTTCTGCGCGGAGCGCCAGAACCACACACGAGTGGACCGCCCGCCCATCCAACAAGACCGTACAGGCCCCGCAGTGGCTGGTCTCGCACCCGCGCTTCGCTCCCTGCAATCCCAATTCTCTCAGCACATCCAGGAGCAGTGCCGCTGGTTTGACGTCCACAGAAATCGTTTCGCCGTTGATTTGAAGCTCTACTCGTTCCACGGTTACATCCTCCGTCTTCATGACTCCAGGGCCTGGAGGATGGCCCTGCGAACGAAGACTCTTATCATCTTTCTCCGGTATTCGGCGCTCGCCTCGGCATCGGTGATGGGGTCCGCCTCTCCAGCGGCCGCGTCGGCGATCTCTTCGATAAGCTCGCGGGTGAGATCCGTTTTGCCTTGAAGCAGAGATTCTGCCTGCCTGGCTCGATAAGGCACGGGGGCAACTCCCGCCAAAGCGATCCTGAGATCCGACACCCGCTGGCCTTCGTCGCGAATTAAAAACAGCCCCACCCCCACCATGGCGAGATCCTCCGCTCTCCTGGAGTGCTTGAGATAGACCGCTCTTGCACGAGGCGGCGGGGCGGGCAGGTGAATTCGAAAGACGATTTCGCCTTCGTCGAGCGCCGTGCTGAAATAATCGCGAAAGAAATCGCCCAGCGGTATTCTTCGCGTCCCCTTCAGGCTCTTGCATTCGGCCACTGCATTCAACGCAAGCAATGGGGGCGGCAGATCCGCGCCGAGCTCGTTATGTGATATGTTTCCGCCGATCGTGCCCAGGTTCCTGATCGGCGTAGACGCCACTTTCGCGGCGGCCTGCGCCAGGATACGGGCAGTTTCTGTAATTTCCGGGGAAGCCATCAGCGAAGCGCAGGAAACCATAGCCCCCACCGACAAACCTCCACCGGATGCTTTCTGTATGCCGCTAAGCTCTGCCAAATTTTCGAGGCTCACCAGGATCTTCGGTGAGATGAGGCCGTTTCTCAGCATGACCAGCAGAGATTGGCCCCCCGCAATCGGCATCGCATCCTTCCCATGATGGGATAAAATATCGAGAGCCTCCTCCAGCGTGGACGGCTCTCTCAGCTCACAGTCCATGTTTCTCTCCCTTGAGTTGTCTCAACAAATTTCACTTTCCTTCCTGGGATCATCCCCTTTTGAAAAAGGGGGATTTGAATTTATTCACAGCGATTTAGCCGCTTAATTTTTTTGGAAGATGAACGTTATGCCCGGGAGACTAGCCGGATTCGATTTCCGTTTTTACTCTCTGCCCAAATTCTTCTATCATCGAGTTCGCTTTTTTCTTGATAAAAGGATAACCGAGAGTTCCCAACTTCCCGAACACGGCAACACTCGTCTTAAAGTCGAGCTTTGTTTTTGATTCTCCCAGCCCCTCGAGAGTGATGTCCATCGTCTGCCTCATTCCACCGGCTTTAAGGTCCTTCCCTTCCATGAAAACCCGGATCGATTTTCCCGGCTCGAGGACTTTGACGTCTGCATAGGCGTCAAAGCTCACGCGAATCGGACCGACGCTGTCACTCAGAGCAAGCTGATATTTCTCCCGCTCTTTGATCGCCTGCACTCCCTGGCAGGCGGGAATACATCGCGCGAGTCTCTCGACATCCCAAAGAAAACGCCAGACCTTTTCAGGTGGAGAATCAATGACCATACTACCGTCGAAATCCATACTTTCCCCCTTTGGCGAAATTCTGATCCGCCACAAGCCGAAACCGTAAAATTTCTTTACCTTCGGAACAGAGTCACGTGCTTTCGCAGCTTCCGTTTTCCTTCTTGAGGCTTTCCGGCCGGAGACTGACCATCCTTAAGCCGCGCCGCATAAACCGCAAGGGCATCCAGGAGGGCTACTTGAGCGACACGGTGGGGTCCGGTCTGCCCTCGCAGAGTCGCTGACGGCACCGAAATCAACAATAGCGCGTCCGCATTCTTCGCGACGATGCTTCGTTCAAAACTCGTTATCGCAACGGAGAAGGCCTTGCGCTCTCTGGCCATCTGCAGCGCCTCGGCCACTTCCTTCTGGTTGCCTGAATAGGTGACGGCGATGGCCACGTCTTTTGGGGTCGCGAGCTTCGCGGCAGCCATCTGCTGCATAGGATCCACAAAAGCCATAGCCGGAAATCCTAGAGAGAGAAGCTTCAGCGCGGTTTCTTGAACGATCTGGGCGGATCCACCTGCGCCAAACAGATACAGCAGCTCGCTGCGAGAAACGGCCGTCGCAACCTGATCCAGGACAGCGTGGTCTAAATAGGAAAACGTATCCTGGAGCGCCACCAGGCAACTGGAAAAAACGCGCTCCACCGTTTCGTTTTTCCCCGCCGGTTTGCCGAGTTGACGCGCGGGAGGAAGATTTGCGGCCAGTTCCACCGAAAGAACCCGTTTCATGGCGCTCAGACCTTTGTGTCCGATTCTCTGGCAGAAACGCACGACCGTCGCTTCACTGGTCCCGCAGCGATGCCCGATCTCGCGCGCGCTCAACTGAAGAAACTCGGCGGGATTCAACATCGCGAAATGAGCGATGCGCGCGTGGTTGGAAGGCAAATCGGCGCAGGTGGACCTGAGTCTAAGAAGAGAAGGAGGCATGGAAGAGCCAACCATGACAGGTGACGTGGACATTACAGCTTCAGGCATGGGCTGTAACTAGCACAACATATCGGAAAGCGTCAAGGCGCAATCCGCAACAATCTACCGCTGCGGTACGCCCTTTTTCCCGTAGAGGCTTTCCACGTAGCCGCTCGCTGCGACTTTGCCCCATGGAGTTGGATCCATGACAGTTTCCGGCCGTATCTCTTTTGCGCGCTCATCGGGCAGGGAGTCCAGTACTCCTTTAATACCCGAGAGGTCCGGATCTATTCTGGACCTGTAGGAATCGGCAACTTTTTGATAAATTTCTTTGGCCACTCCGGGCTCCACCCCTCTGGCCCGCAAAGCGGCAATCCCTTCTTCTGGATGAGTTTTGTAGTGGTAGATCCCCTCGACAAAAGCTTCTAGTAATTTGCGCGCCGTCTCCGGCCGCGCTTTTAAGAGGCTGCCCAGGGCAGCAACTCCAAAGCGCGCATAGGGGATGTCGAGAGAACCGAGATCGGCGAGGACGCTACAACAGCCGCTACTTGCCAGCTTGGCAACATCGGACAAATTAATCAGCCCGCCATCCACCTGCCCGCTCAGGATCGCTGCGATTCGCGTCGGCGTATTCCCCACCTGGATGATCGCTACGTCCTTGATGGGCTCCAGTTTCCAATGCCGCAGAACCATGCGTGTGACAATATCGGATACAGATCCAAAACGACTGATCGCCAGTCTTTTTCCTTTAAGATCCTCCGGCTTGCGAATCTGCTTTAGAGTCATAATCGCGCCATCGAGACGGTTAATGGTCACGCTGATGATTTTGAAATCCACTCCAGCAATCGCCGCCTGTATCTGGGACGGCAGGTCGGATGTGGTAAAGTCGATGCTTCCGCCAACCACCGCCTGGTTCATAAGAGAGCCGCTTCCGATGTAGATGGTCTGGGCACTGAGGCCGTGCTTCTCAAAGATTTGGTTGTTCCTCATAACCTTAAGAAGGTCATGAGCGATGCCGATGCCGCTATAGCCGATTTTGATGGGCTCCAGTCCTCTTACCTGGCTATGAGCCCATGATGGAACTGTGAGCACGAAGAGACCGACAAGAACTTTAATGGCAATCTTTGTCATAGCTCCTCCGTCTGCCTTTTTTTCGCCGGGAATTCGCCTTATATGGAACTTCTTGTCCCTCGTCAAGAATCGGCTCATGTCTATCGCTTCTCATAGAAAAGGTGAGAGTTAGCCCGATCCGAAACAAATTTGCCGATAGATGATGGAGTTCCCTCTCCCGTCGCGGGGCCGTCGCGGGAGAGGGCGACGGTGAGGCAAATTCGATGCGCACCACCCTCACCTTCCGTACTCTCCCTCCATAGAGGCTGTGTCGCAATCCTTTCGTGATTCGCATAAGATCTCACTACTAATTTCCGGTCAATTGTGGTACCGAGCAGCCCAGAGGGCACTCGGTTGAGTACATCCGTCACATCGGAGTCGATGCAGCCGGGCGGAGACGGTAGTGACTCACGAGGGTTTCTTATCCGAAACCCTCCCGTCTGGCTGATTGCTCCCACTGTTTTCCTTCTGCTTGGGCAGGCGGCAGTGGTCTCGCCCGTCGACATTCCGCGGTCTCTCCTGGCGTTCTTCCTGCTGCCGGCAGTGTTTCTTTTGTGGCGTCGCGCGCGCGTTTGGACTCTGCTGATTCTGCTTTCAAGCGGGGCTTTTTGTCTGGGCTATTTCCGGCATCACCGTGTCCTTTATCCGGTTTTTCCCGCCAACCACCTGCGCTCCATCATGAATGAGATTTCTGACGTTTACGTCGAGGGTTTCCTTTTCCAGGAGCCGGAGAAGCTTCCGCAGCGGACGCGCTGGAATTTTCAGGCTGAGCGGGTCTGGCATCCCACGGGCGCGCAGGAGGTTGCAGGCAAAATACTGGTCACCGTCCGCCGCACAGAACGGGAATGGAACTATGGAGATCGCATACGGTTCTGGGTTCGGCCTGCGGTGCCGCGGAGCGCGGGCAATCCCGGCAGCTTTGATTATGCTTCATTTCTGGCGCGGCGGGAAATCTATGTGACCGGATTCCTGGAGAGCGACAGGGATGTGGAATTTTTGGGCAGGGGTCAGAGCGCATTTTGGCTTGTGATCGAAACTATCCGGCGGAAAATGCGCGCCTTCATCGCAAATCATTTTTCCGCCGTCAACGGAGCTCTCATGAACGCTCTTGTGGTAGGGGAGATGGGGGGAATTGCCAGGGAAACACGAGATCAATTTACCGCGGCGGGAGTAAATCACGTGCTGTCGATTTCCGGACTGCATGTGGCCATGCTGGGCCTGGTCGTCTTCTTTGTGATTCGGTTCGCGGGGGCTTTTAGCGAGACCGTTTTGCTTCGTTGGAATCTGCTAAAAGTATCCGCGTTCTTCTCGTTCCTGGCGGTTCTCTTCTACACGGCGCTTGCCGGCGCCATGGTTCCAACCGTTCGTTCCGCCATCATGATTGGAGTTTACGAGCTGGCTGTTCTCATGGACCGAGAGGAGGAGCTTTTCAGCAGCCTCGCCTTGGCGGCGCTTTTGATCAGTCTTGTCTGGCCAGGGGTAGTGATGGATATCTCTTTCCAGCTTTCGTTTCTCGCAGTTCTCTTTATCGTCTGGGGACTGCGGAAAGTGCAGGAGTGGTGGCCGCCGCGGCGCCGGGAGCAGTTGCTGCCACAGGAGCGGAGTTGGCTCCGGCCCAAGCTGCGGCAGTTAACGCTCCAGCTCGTCGTTCCTGTGCTGGCCACGTTGGGCACGGGACCAATGATCGCTTATTATTTCGGCCAGCTATCTCTGGCTGGCTTTATTTCCAATCCTATCATTGTGCCGGTTGTGGGTTTTCTCGTCGTGCCTTTGGGGCTTGGCATCGGCCTTCTATCTTTGTTTTCGCCAACCCTCGCCGGTCTCGCAGTGGGATTGGCTGAGCGCTTTCTGGCATTCACTATTTGGCTGGTTGAGATCTTTTCATCGTTGCCTTTTTCGACCGTTTCAGTGCCCCGACCCAACTTTTTGGAGGTGGCATGGCTTTTTCTCACGTTGCTTGCGGCACTGGCACTGCGACGCAAAAGCCATCTGCTGCTGGTCTTGGCTGTGCTTTTCTTTGCCGCGTTGGGAGACGGACTCTACTGGCGGGGCGAGCGTTGGCATCGGAAACGACTCAGGGTGACGCAGTTGAGCGTGGGACATGGAGATGCGGCTGTGGTCGAATTTCCCGGATCCAGGGTTCTAATCATCGACGCCGGAGGGACGGCGACGGGGGAATTCGATACCGGTGAGTTTATCGTGGCGCCCTTTCTGCGCCTGAGAAAAATTCTCAGGCCGGACTATCTCCTCCTCTCTCATCCGAGGGTGGATCACTACGGCGGGATGCAAAGAATCGTCGAAGAATTTTCACCTACGGAGTTCTGGACAGGACCGAGCCAGGGGAAGACCGCTCGCTATCAGGCGTTGGAAGACGCCGTCGCGAAAGCCGGAGTGCGACGGGTGATCCTCCGCGCCGATCAACCATGCCGATCCATAGAGCAGGTGGAAATCTGCTTTCTTTATCCGCCGGAAGACAAAGAGGGAGAGACCTCAGCGGTTGTGCGTCTACGGTTGGGTGAAGCCAGCTTCCTGTTCGCGGGGGATATTGAAAAAAAGGACGAGAAACTTCTGCTCCAGCGGTCTGTGAATTTATCGAGCGCCGTGATCAAAGTTCCCCGTCACGGGAGCCTTACATCGAGCACGGAGGAGTTCGTGGCCGCGGTCAGACCCCGGCTGGCGGTGTTTTCAGTGAGCGATAGGGGCCGGTCCGGTTTACCCCGCGACGAAGTCGTCTCCCGCTACCGGACGGCCGGTGCCGAAATCCTGCGCACCGACGTCGATGGCGCTGTGACGATTGAAACGGACGGGAAAATCCTGCGCTACCGGACCTATCGCACAGGAAAAAAGGGAGAGATCCGCTTCTGACGCGCTTGTGGATCCCCGCGCTGGATTTTACCTCAGGCTTGAGTAGTAGGCCGCAAGGTCATCGATGGTTCTGTCGGAAATAAGTTTCATGAACGTTTTCATGATGGTCACCGACTGATCACTTATATTTCTTTTTTGCTCCTTGAAAAGCAGCATCTGGCTCTTCAGATAACCAGGCGGCTGGCCGCGAAGACTCGGGATGAGCTTATCAGGATCTCCTTCGCCGTTTTCACCGTGACATGCGGCGCACAAAGGGGCCGCGGCCTTTCCCCGGGAGACAGCCGCCGGATCACCTTTTATCGGCGTGGATTTTGGCGTTTGGCTCGCGAAATAACGGGCGGCATCCTCTACGCCGAAGTGCAGGACCATCTTCGCGTAAGGCTCCATTTCCGGCGACTGCCGCTTTCCTTCCGCATACTCCTGGATCGCTTTTTTGAAATATTCCGGCGCCATTCCCGCCAGGATCGGCACCGTATTGCCGGGACTGTTGCCGCCCAGACCGTGACAGGCGCTGCACGCGAGGACTTGCGGCGCCCCCGGAGTATCGAGGGGCCCGGCATCGGCGCCGCACCAAGTCGCCAGCACGACCGTCACGCTTGCCAGATACCAGAAAAATCTTTTTGTCTGCATCGATTCTCCTTGTCAATCGAATGTTAGGCCAGGACGTCATTCCAAATACTGGCGCGCCATGAGAGCGAATTCTGCGCGACCGCAACGCTTTGGCCCGGAGTCACCTTTGCTTCAATCTGGACCACTTTTTCGTTTTCCAGCTTGTAGGTGTTCACGATCGCTATCGCTTCGCGATTATTCACCCAACTGTAGCAGGTGTTCCCAGGCGCCATCGCGGGCACCTCCTTGCCATTCAGGAGATGCGCGACCGCCACTGCGCAAATCTTCCCCATCGAGTTGGCGATGTTCCCGGATTTCGGCACGGGTAAGCCGATGGTCGCGTCGCCAATCACGTGAATCTCTTTTTGCTTGACCGATTCGTATGTCATATGGTTGACCTCACACCAGCGCTTATCCGCCCCTACGAGATCCGCCTCAAATGCAATGTCGCCCGCGCGCTGCGGTGGAATCAGATTGATGACATCGTACTTGATCTTATCGCCAAGATCCGTCGTCACCTCGCGGCTCGCCGCATCGATCTTTTCTACCTTGCTGGCGGGTTGATATTCGAGATTCGGGTATTCTTTCCACGCCGCTTTGAACAGACCTGCTTTCGACACAATGTCTTTGTTGGCATCCAGCATAATCAGCTTGGAGCGAGGTTTTTTGGTTTTTAAATACCAGGCGATCTGGCAGGCTCGTTCATAGGGGCCGGGTGGACAACGGTAAGCGGCAAGCGGCACGGACAGAACGAAAACGCCTCCGTCAGGTATTGCCTGAAGTTGCCTGGCCAACTGGACTGTCTGCGGGCCCGCCTTCCAGGCGTGCAATAGCTTGTCTTTTGCCGCTTCAAGCCCTTCGACCTGCTCCCACAAGAAATCTACGCCGGGAGAGACAACAAGCCGGTCGTACGGCAAATAGTCTTTGCCGACCCGGACCCTTTTCTGGTCCGGTTCAATGGCCGCAGCCGCCTCGTGGCGGATCTTAACACCGTGACGTCGAAGACCGTCATAGGTGTGGGTGAGGTTTTTGAGCGATTCGACGCCGCTCAGCACGAGATTGCTGAACGGGCAAGAGACGAATTGTTTGTTGGGTTCCAAAACCGTAACCGCGATAGACCGATCCAGCAGGCGCAGATATTTGGCGGCGGTGGCGCCGCCCCAGCCGCCGCCGATCACGATCACGCGGTGCTTGGTCCTCGCGGCAGGCTCATGCGATCTGTCCGCGGCAAACGCGACAAACTGTCCCGGCGCCAAAAATCCGAGGCCTAATCCGATTCCTGATGCTTTAAGAAATTTTCTGCGCGAAAATCCCGGCATGAGCTCCTCCAAATATTTCTGATCAATTAGGTCAATAAAGCTGGGATCTTTTTATCTTAGTAGAGCAAAAAGTCAACATAATGGCCGCCAAGGATCTTCGGCTTACGGTAAACTCCGGGTAAGATCCGGCAAATTCCCGTCGCAGCCCCCTCTTGCCATCATTACCGGCCCCTTGTATTTTTCAATGGTGATTCTGGTTCCCAGGCAAGGAGGGATTTGTGCGTTCTAGTAGACGGGCTAAGGGCGTGACCAGGCGGGCATTCGTGCGAGGAGCGCTCGCCCTCGGGTCAATCTGTATTTCGACCATCGCGGGTCTCGGTAGATCAGGAGTATCGTGGGCTCAGACTGTGCTATCGGGCGCGGTGCAGCCCGAGGAAGAGGTCGATAGCACGATCAAGCGTCTTTTCGGAGAGCGGGCGATTGCGCCGGGAGAAGGTAGAGTGAAGTTGGAGCTTCCAACCATTGCCGAAGATGGGTCAAATGTGCAGATTTCGGTTCAGGCCGACCTGCCGATGAC
>JACQUW010000341.1 GCA_016210115.1 Deltaproteobacteria bacterium
TCGGCAAAGACTCCCGAATAGGCAAGCCGTAGTAGGCTACTCCGGAATGCGGCTCGTGCCAGGCAGTTCTACAGCCAAGAATATAGGCGATTCGTGGAAGAGCGGGATCGGTGTCAAAGAGTTCAAAAACCTCTACATCCTTGGCAGTCTCGCCTCTGGTAGTCTCCGCCAGTCTCTGAGCGACCCTCAGTTCAGCTGATTGAATGGCAGCATGCGCCTCGAGTTCAGATACACCATCCCTGAGTTCCAGCATCAGCACAATGTTTATGGTAGACCCGAAAGGTGTTAACTGCGCCGCCGGCCCCCACATATCCACAAGCCCCGTTCGCCCCGCCGCAGCCCCTTCAAGGATGGTAAGCTTATAGTTCGCTGAGGTCGTTACAGTCACACCAGCTAGCCTATGTGTACGACCCTCGCCGACAGTTTCCACGGGACCGAGAATGCCAGGGAAAACACTCCCTGGTCCCGACACTTTTACTCTTGGCTCTACCACATCACGAACGCGAACGATCCTGGTCTGCTCCCCTGGGAACGCCACGTCGAGGTTGGCCGATACGACTTTTCCATCCTGCAAAACAAGGGCCGCCACCTCCTCTTTGTCAATCTCAAGGACTCCGCCATTGTACCTTGTCCACCCATTGAACCGGACATCTTTTACAGGGAAGTTTGCGAGTTCCAGTCTCATACAATTCTCTCCTACCCGGACGTATACGAAATTTCCGGCACAAAGGCCGTAGGACCCCTGACCGCTGTTTGGAGGGCCTTCAGGGCAGTTTTCACAATCTCTCGCCTAAGAGCCTGGTCCGCCTCTATAGGTAGGTTCGGATCGCCGCACGGATGGGGAACTTTAGTCCCCACGACGATACGGTTCGATTTCATCTGCGTCGCCAGCATGGCCATAGACGTGATATGGGCCACCGGCAGCCCGCCTTTCTCGATCTCCTTAGCTATCGCAGCACCGCTACGAGTGCAGGTCCCTCAGGTTGACACAAGCAAAACCCCGCCTACACCTTCGGCCCTCATGTCTCGCAGGATCTCATTGCCTACGGCCTGCATAGCTGAAATTAACGCTCCGTTACCGGGGGTGACATAAAAATAGGGATAAAGCTTACCAAAGATTTTTTCTCTTTCTATTTCCCGGCACACGTCTAACGGAACCCCGTAGTTAGGATTCTCGTGCATGAAGACCGTATTATAGCCCCCATGCAATACATCCCACTTTGCGTCCTTCATGCAATTCATTTTGTCAATGGAGTACTTCTTCCACTGAGTATTTCCGTTTGTTTTGAAACCGTCGGGGTTGCCCGGCACAACTACGCCGGCGGTGCTTACAATGGCCAGACAAGCATCTTTAAGATCGGCAATTGGAGGTGCAACCGGAATCTCTTCCACGGTCTCAATAGGGATCTCGGTAGCAAAGGTGCGACCACCCAGTTTATCTAACAACATGTCCACGGCTCTTTCGGCCCCGGTCTTGTTAACGACAGCGCGAAGTCGAAAGCCCCGCGGGATGTAGCCCTCCTCCGGTGCCGGCCCCATGGCTTCCCCCTTGATCAACCTTGAAGCGAACCTTGCCATCTTCGACAACGCTTCCTCCATCCCTAATGCGGCTTCGCTCGTCGGGAGGAGAAAGACACCCTTGTCTTTGTAACCCTTGTAGAGTTCTACCCCCGGACTGTTCACCGACATACCGGTAATGCAGGGGATATTCAAGGAAACATTTAAGAAGTGGCATACCTCAACGCAAGCAAAGCCGTACCTGCCGGCACCAAAGGCAGGACCCGCCACTAACATCTTGATATCGTATTTTCTGGCAGTCTCCAGAATAGACACAAGTACGTCGCTTTCGTGCTCGGCGAAATAGTTGTCACCGCAGTACGCGGTAACGGCAATTTCAAGCGACTTGCATAGCTCTTGAAAACGTCTGGCTGGGCCGATCGATTCTTCACGAAAACCTACGGGCGCATCGGCTTTGTCCTCACCACCTACACCAGCAAAAAACTGATTCAGGTAATGCATTACGCGAATTTTCGCCATGATTACTCCTCCAATCGCACATTTCCCTAGCCCAGCACCATTAGCAAAAGTTCGTCGCGCTGCACTGGAAAACTTTTCAAACCGGGCCTGTCAAACATGCCGCTGCTCCCGTAATGCTTGTGATAACGACGTACATGACTAGTCAAAAGCCTGCATGAACTGGCTTAGAGACCGTGATGCGAAGATTCAATGACGAACTGAAAATTATTCGGCATTAATTCCCCCGATTGAGTACCTGATAAACAAAACGAGGCTGCTGCCAGCGCGGGATTTTCGGCATGAGCAGCGCTTAGCACGGCGCCACGGACGATGTCAACGGAAAAACGCTCCAGTGCGAAAAGTGTGGTCGCAACAGCGAGAGGTGGTAGCAGGATGCGGGGTTGCAATCCGCTTTTTCGTCCTTTACCTCCTGCCAATTCTACAACTTTAGCGTCTGTTGTCGTAGGCGAACCCGCCGGGTGGAACGCGAAGCCGGCGAGGATACCGCGCCGCTTCCACAGCCTGGATCGTTTCCCGATCAAGAAAAGACTCGCGACGTTTTTTTCTTCGTTAATGTCGACTCGCGCTCGGGTGTTAATTGCGGATTTTGCGCGCCTCGCCAACCAGCTGATGTTCTGTAGAGATCAGGCTCTGGCGTGCCCGGAACAGCTACTGTCCGACAGCGGAGGCCTTTCTAGGTAAAAGTTCACAACCCCTCTGATCCTCGCCCCGCCGCGGCGGAGAAAGCCAAATGTCAAAATTTAGACGTGACCCCGTGCTGCTTCTTGGGCCTTGACTCTCCCCCCGGCTGAGGGCTCAAATATCTGTTCAGGTCCACAAGCGCGCACCCATCATTATTTCCCTGAAAGACCTGCATGATTCTTCCCCGAAGCAAGATCGCTTGCCTACAGCGAGATTCGAGCAATCGGCTGAATGTTTAGATCTGGCGAGAGTTCTTGATACGCGAGCACGGGAACTCGGGGAAATTCTGCGGCAATAAGCTCACGCAAAGCTGCACGGACATCGATTGTCGTCAGTATCGCCGACGTTGCGGCAGATCGCGGCGTATTGCCGACCTCTGCCCGAACGCTTTGTAGAATCGCGTCCCGCTCATGATCATTCAGTCCGACGCTCCCAACGGCATGATCCCGCGAAAGTAGCTTTTCAATTTCCGCGTCCAGCAGGTAAACAACCAGACTGCTCTCACCTCTGGTGAATTTATGGCTGATGTAACGCTTTAACGCTGATCTCACGAAAGCAGCCATGTTGATCGGGTCGCGGAGCCGAACTTCGTCCGGCTGCCGGGGAAGAGGCAGGCGTTCGTCAAAAACAATATATTTCAGAGGATCTGTAACGACATAATCGTAATCAATAATCGATTGCAGAATCGCCCTCAAGTTGCGGATCGATATCTCTTCGGCGACGAGACACCTGAGAACGCGCGTCAACTGGTGAACGGATACTGCTCGGTGAGCGGCCTCTACAAGGCGCGGGAAGGCCATTTCCAACTGGCCGAGTTGGTCCTGGACGACCTGGCGGTCGATGAGAGAGGCGCTATTCATTCTTAGCTCGGTAGCGAAACTCAGTACGAGGAATCCCAGTTGATCCCAGGTCGTCAGCTGGTAAGCGGCAGACTCGACAAGGTCTTTAGCCGCTGAGTTTATGATCGCGCATTTGTTCGCATTGGCCGGATTGATCGCAGCCTCCGCTTCAATGTTGAGAAGCTTCAGCCGCTCCACTGTGTCGTTCACGAGCAGTTTCTTCGGCGCGAGCCCGACTCTTGGGGTGGTGGTCAGGTGGTTGATCTTCAGAGCGAAGCTACAGGGCTTTAGACTCTCGACCGCCACGAAGCCGAAATTCGGATACCGCAGGCCTAGCTCATAGAAAAGGCCATCCCGCATCAAAGCAAACTGGTTGTGCTCGCCATCGTCAGTCGCTGTTGTGATCTGTCTCAGGTACTCCGGCGAAATCTGGACCTCCACGGCATTTGGACGCACGGCAACAATCAAGTCTTCAACGATCTCATCTTTCGCTTGGTTTTTACCCAGTCCTTGCCGTAACACCTCGGCCACTGTTTTCTTATCAGCAATCGAGAGTTTTAGACTGAGCACAGCTTGTAAGATCGGCAGCAGCCAGTCTGGATCGGGCGGCCAAGTTTTGGCCATGGAATCCGACTCCTCGGTTAAAGGCGGAAGCGTTTCAAGATAGGCTGCCGCCTGAGGGATAGCCAGCAGCAGCCCCGCATGCTTTTTGATGATCTCCAGGCAAACAAGGCTGAGAAATTCAATCGGTCTTTCCCGGTCTGCCCCAGCACCTAGCCACGCAAAAATTTCAGGAGCGGTCGCCGCAGGGCCAAGCGGGACGCCTTGCATGTAACTGTAGACAAGCTGAATCAGTTCATTGGAGTAATGACACCATCGGTTATTCACAGCTACGCGCATCAAGCGGTCAGCGGAAGCCTGCTTTGTTCCGCCGGTAGTAATCTCGACGGACGCATGGCCGGGTATGCCAAGTGTCTCCAGGATTTCGTCTGCTCTCCCGGAAAGTCGTTGGCACAGCGCTTCTCTCGCCGCAGGCTTGAGAACGTTATTCAGATCAGGTTCGAGTTCGACAGAGACCGTCACTTGCGGCATCAGCATTTGCTCCTGTCAAGCGTGTGCTCGTTCAACGGCTTCTCCACCGCTTGTCCGACCGGGTCCGCGACGGCGATGAGTTCTTTCTCTGCGATCACCATCAGGTCAGGAAACTCAATTTCGACCAGCCGGCGAACAAAAGGCCTGAGCTCGCTACTCTGGACAACCAGCACGAGGTTTTTCCTGCTGGTATCAATGAGCTTCCTAACGTCTCCTAAGATTTCCTGAGTTTCCTCCGGCGGAAGGGCAAAAAACGTTTTCCCGGCATCATGCCAGAGCCACGGAACCATTTTGTCTTCGACCTCCCGCGGCAGCTCCACGCGAACATCGCCTCGGCTGTTGCCGGAAAGGAGGCTCTTCAAGCGAATCCGAATAGCCCGGACGGCTTCGCTGGCATCATTATGAGCTAACCCGACCTCCCCGACAGCTTCGAGGATAGCCTTCCAATCCGTGATCGGAACCCTCTCCTTGACTATGGCCCGGAGAACGCGCGCAAAACGAACTCGCGAGACATCATCCGGCAAAGCCGTCCGGATGAGAGAAGCACCGGTTTCGAGTTTTTCCCACGACTCCAGCAAGTTCTCGACTTCTTGCACGCCTAGGAAATCGACCAGATTGCGCCTTAAGACGCCTTCAAGATGGTAAACCATATAGATCAATGGGTCGGTCCAGAGCTCGATACCTTTGCTCGTGACGAGATTCCAATGCTGCGCTGCGACCCAGCATCCAGGCTCGTTAGTCAGCGGATGAGCGCCCTCGGAAAAATCTTCTTTGGCAATTCCCAACGACCGGAGCGCCTCAGAGGAGGCCGGGCAATAGCGAGTGTCGGTTCCAGCGCTGCCCATCACGAGCGGAATCTCATCGATCATGATCACGTAGCTGCCGGCGGGCAAATCGGTTTCATTTCCGCGTATCCGTACGCCGGGCACCCGAACTCCTGTCTGGTGCTCGATCCGGTCGCGCATTTCGGGAAGGTAAGTCTTTATGAGCGGCCAGTTCTCGCCCGTTTCCTCCGGTATCAAGCCTCTTCCAATCTCGACGGCAATAGGCGTAACCGCCGGTACCATCTCCGCTCCACCCTGCAGTTCAAACACCCGATTCAAGTATTGTCGCAATCCCTGTCGGGCCGCTGTGTAATCCGGGCTCACCGCCGTGACTTTCTCTGGATCGTGGCCCCAACTCTGCCAGGTCGAATCGAGCGCCCAGTAGTGAGTCATATTGGAGACGCTTTCGCTGACGATCACGCCCAGATGCTCAGCTGGATCGGGTATGTTGTCTTCTCGATAGAGTTGAACCGCCTGAGCAAAGGAGTGTCTGGCCTGCATCGTATCTTCCAGCCCGATAAAAGCCGAGCCCATCAAACCATGAGTATCGCCGACTTCAGTACGATCGCTCGCGACGGCTTGATAGTTAAGAGACTCTTCGAATTCCTCGATTGCCCGAGCATACTCACCAGCTTTTAAATGCTGCTTCCCCTCCTCTACTAAGGCACTGCGAAGCCGTTCCAATCCTTTCGGCGCTTCAGCGAAGTCGGCCGCGTATTCACGCAGTTGCTGGTAAGCGTCAGCAGCTTTCTGCCAGCGTTTGCCTTCCAGGTAGAGACGCCCCAATCCCGCTTGCGCCGCGAGCCAGCGCCAACTGCCCGGGCGAGAGAAATCATCTTCCGCTATAATCGATTCCAGTTCTGCCACGGGTAACCGTTTGGCCTCGGCCAAATTTTGTCTTTTGACCGAAATTTTATCCTTGACCCCGCCCTGTTGGCTGATGAACGCCAAGCCGGATAACAACTTGGCCAGCTCAGGCCAATCACCATCGGCTGCTCGTTTTTCCAAATACCCGACTTCCATTTCCATGAAGTCCACCTGGTTGCGGTTAGTGACCAACTCAAGCGCGCGCGTGAGATATTCATCGGCTTGCGGTATCTGGCCTTGCAGCAAACGGCACAGCCCGGTCAGCAAGGCAACTTCTTGAGTGTTCCCTCTTTTTTTTAGAGCAAGCTGTGCAATCTCAACTGCTTCGTCGGCCAAATTGAGCCAGTAGCCACTCCAAGCAATTGTGAGCGCTTCACCTTTATGCGCCGACTTGTCGCGCTGCTGCCAAATCCAGTTACAGTCCTGTTGGAACTTCTCGAGATCCCCGTTCATACGATGAAGCTGTGCGCGCACTCCCCAGGACCAGATTTCATCTTTGTAATGCTCTAGCCTGGCATTGATGCAATCAAGCCCTTCCGAATATCTGCCCTGGAAATAGCGGACGAGACCTTGCCAGCCCTTATAAAACGCCTGTAGTTCTGGAGAAGATTGAGAGATAAGCTTCTGAAGAAGTTCATCGGCTGACTCATATTCCCCCACGTTGATCAGACTGGCTGCTCGCTCCTCCATAACACGGCTGTCACTGGGGTTTAGTTCCAGCGACAGTTGTGTGGCGTGCAACGCATTTGCGTCCAGTGAAAGGCAACGGTAGCACCGTCCTAACTCGGCTTGCCGATAGGCGTCGGCATAATAGAGCATTGCGCGCTCGACATACACCAAAGCTTCCCAGAGACGCTCGTCTGAGTTCTCACTCGGCACTCGGCTCAACAGCTCGGAGATGCTCGACCGGGCCATATAGGCCCAGGAAGAGTCATCGTCGGTAGGCAATCTGTTCGCCACCTGATTCCAGACGTCGAGGCTTTCGTTGATAAGCCGCTCATCAACGTAGGGTGGCTCGGGTTTGCTACTCTGCAAACGCAGGGCATCTGCCAGGTACCAGAAAGTTTCAACGCGCTCGGAGTTTAGCAGCTTCGCGCGTTTGAACAACTCTACGGCCGGCGTAATTTCATTCTGCCAGTAATACTCTTGTCCCGCCTTGAAATAGGCTTGGGCGGCTCCGTTCAGACCTTCGGCTGTCTCGCTTTCCCTGTAGAGTTGCTCCAAAATTCGCCCTTTAAGCGCGTAAACAGCCCGCTCAGGATACTTCGTGCCATCGATTACACCAAGTTCAAAGGCCTTGCCGATTGCAGCCAGCGCCTGCTGAACCTTCTCGTCCTGAAGCAGGCGACGCGCCGCTTCCAGGTAAAGCCTTCCGCTGCCTGGTGACAACAGCTTTCCCAGACTGGTCAAAAGATCAGGTTCATCCAAGACGACTTCAACAGCATGGCGGTACCAATCGTCCACTTCACCCCACAACTCTCGCCCCTCCGCCAATAAACCCATTCCTACATATCCATCGGGTTGATCCGGCGACAGCTCAACTGCTTTCGAGAAAAGCCGCTCGGCTTCGCTCTTCCCTTCCTGATTACTTTGGAGAAGGGAGCAGTGACCCAGCGCCGCGAAAGGTCTTCCATCCCGCGGCACCAACTCGCTTGCTATCTCAAATTGTGATTTCGCTGCGGCAGGATAGGCATCTCGGTACAGGTGGATACGACCAATAAAAATATACAGCTGAGCTCGCATTAGCTTGGCGCCGTCCGCGGGGGAGCTTGCCAGGCCGATTTCGGCCAGGTAATTCAGCATTTGTAGTGACCGCTGATAATCGCCTGCCTGCACCGCTTCAGTGCCAAAGCGAAAAAGAATCATATAGGGTGATAACCGGGGTGGGAACGGAAGTGGGGTGCTTGCCAGGCGATGGCAGATATCGAGCCGCCAATCCAGCAGTGCCTGCGCGTACAACTCGACCCATCGCTGGAAAGCAGCTTCCTGATCGCTTGCCAAGGTCGAGTTTAACTCCTGGTGGACTTGTTCCCACCAGCGCTCGGTATACTTCTCGCGGCGCGCGCGCGCCTCGGCCAATTTACCAAGCGCGAGCACCATGTCATCGAGCGTTGAGAGCAGGCGAGCGACTTGGCGCTTATGGATCTCCAGCAGCTCGGTGACCGACACATAGCTCTCGGCCTGCCTTGTCGTCGCGACCACACGATCAGACAGCGCCGAGATGAATTGACGGTATGGCTCCTCACCCGTGTCGCAAGTAAGCAACCGTTTTGCCAGGGCCTCGATTTCTTGCGGGACCGTCGGCGCCGCCCGTTCGCCGTCAGGGAGTTTTTTCATGAGTATGTTACCTCGCCTGCAGTGAAGCCTATGAATTGTCGAATGCTTCACGCGGAGGGCGAAAATAACCCAAGTTACTGTGGCAGAGCATCCATCATTGCGGACCAAACCAGTTTGACGTCCTCGTCCCGTTCCTTCTGCCATTCGCAAAATAGAATATTGGCCATGTCGTGGATGCTCCTACCGGCGAGGTCTCCCCTTAGCTGCGGCAATCGCCTTAACAGCGCCAGTTTTCTCTGCGCGTCGGCGATTGCGTCGATCCTTGCGCTGCCGGCGTCGATTATGCGGTCTTCGATCTTTTCAATCCCATGGTGTTCAACGCCGGCGAAAGCGCCTCCCGTGGCAGGGGCGGGAGAGATCTTCGCGTGCCCGTTTGCGTCGGGAGGAGGGGCAGACTTGCTCGGCATCCCTCGCTCTGCAACGGCTGCGCTGTCTTTGCGTGGCATAATAATACCGTCAGCGCTGTGCATATAAAGCACCGGAGTGCCAAAGACCCGCGTCTTGCGTAATTTATCAATGCTGTATCTTCCGTCCTGCACGGCTTCGTCCACAGTGCCGCCTTTAGCCAGTGTTCCATAGAAGGCAATCGCGAACGATCGGGCATCCTGGTTTTTGATTGGATATTGCATAGCTACAACGCACGGAATCTTCGCATGAATGAGTTTCGGCGCGAACCCGCTGAAGGCCTGGAGCGCTGAAGCATCTCCTTCAGCAGCGCCACCCTCGCACATGTGCAGAAACACCAACCGCGGAAACACTTCTGTATGTTGGAAAATTTCAATTAGAGTGGCGTCATCAAGCCAATCGGTTTGGCCGGTGTTTGGGTCAATGAGAGCAAGACCGCCCTGTTTTTCCTTTTCGTCATACTTCCCGTGTCCGATGAAATGGAGGACATGGGGGGTTTTAGACTTAAGTGCCCCTTCTAACGCGTCTAGGGTTGGCTGTCTTAGAACCTGAACATCGATGGCGGGACGGTTTTCCTCTTGCGCGATCCCTTCACCGGCTCGGCCGTCCCGGGCCATGTCTTCGATGGCCTGGACAACTTCCCTTGAGATCACCTCGTCCTGATCCTTGGGACGGGAAATCGTGATCAGTATTCTCAACGGGCCCTCTTCAGGCTGGAGGGGCTCACGATCTGTTCCAAGCGGCATATACCGTGACAGCACGAGGTTGACATCGGTTGCCAGAAAGGAGCCTCGCTCAAGTGAATAGAGGAACTCCCAAGGAAGACTGATCAGATGCGTGCTATCTTCAACAAACTTGAGCTGAAGCCGCAGCCGCTCACCCTTGCTGATGGAATCTAGTTTTTCCTTGAGGATCTCGGAAACGCACTTTCTGCCTTTTCGATCGCCGCGTCCAAAGATGGCCTGATACAGGTGTTGCCCCAGGACGATCAATTCCTGGCGTTTGCTTATGCCATTGCTCAGCAGCCAATCCTCGAATACTCGGATGGTATCACGCCGCAGTGGATCGAGGTCGAGTTCCCCATAACCTTCGGCGCCACCGGAGCTTTGGGCTTTAATGGAACCTCCGTTGCCGATCTCAATTATGATCTCGCTCACATTCTCCTCGCACTGAGCGAAAGTGACAAGCGTCTGGCTGAAAGCAGCTCAGTATTTGATGCGATCCCCGCGCTTTATAGCTGGTCCAAGTCATCTAATTCCGCAGCTATTCGCTGCATTTCGGTTTCATCCTTATCCAGCTTGCCACGGTCTCCTAAATTGGCCTCATTAGCAGCCTCCGTTCGGAGATTCTTCATTTCTGCCAGATATTCTTCTTTCAAACGGGTGTAGTCAGGCCGTGTCAGGTCCGGGCTGTTTAGTAACGCCCGTTTTAGAGTATTGAAATGCGCCTTGGTCTCGTCCCAAAAATGTTTATTGGAGGCTTGCGCCGCCAGGTCGCGTGTCTTTTCCCATAGCGGGTAGAACGATAAGCTCCGCTCGTCATTACGCTTGTCGCCTTGAGCTAGCTGCAGCAGGATGAAATCGCACTGGCGATACGGCTGGGCGTTTTCCAGTTTTGGACCGTAGTGCAGTTGAGAATCTTTTACCCAGAACCATTCTTGCTTGATCTCTCTTTCGTCGGCATCGATCAGCACGAAATAGGTTGGCTCGAAAATCTGTCCGACCTGCGGGTTGATCGTAGTATGAAAGCCGAGCAATGGGACCGTTTGACTCAGGCCGAAAATGGCCTCAACCCCATCGACAATCGTCCCGGCGATTTTGAGATAGGCAGAGAAGGCAGTGGAAACATCAATCGCGCTTGAAACACCTTCCACCAGTTTCAGCAATCTCTCGGCGTTATTTTGTCGTTCTAATTTGTTCAGGATGATGGTTAAAGTCAATGCTCCACCTTGATAGGGATGCATGCCCGACACAGGGGTGTTTTTAAAGATCGTGCCCAGAGGCACTTTTTGCCCAAATCTCTCGAGCATGGCTGGTCCCACGACAAAAGGCGACGTTTCTATTTTTGTGCCATAGATGTAGCTACTTGCCACAAAAACCATCGGATCATAATGGACGAACCATGCACGTTCATCTGCCAAAAACATCTGGTTGATTAATAGCTGAAAATAGTGGACTTTGTCTGTAAAGCAAGGGCCAAGTCGTTCACCGTTGTCAACGTGGGTTCGAGGGATCGGAAAGTGGGCGCGTGTTTTTGATGGAGCCGATTTCGCGCTGTTCCACAGGCCCTGTATTCGCTCAAGCAGATCTTTCATTTTTGATCTCCGTTGTTTGAAATGGATGCATCCACGGCAAACTGAGCAGTCTTGCGCCGCCTACGACGGCCGCGCGAAGACGACAACCATCTTTCCATGAATAGTTCAAAAGATTTGCGAGCGCGGGTCAGCCCGCACAGCGTTTGTGAACGAAATAGTTTGTTCTGATGTTCGGAATAAGACTTTTTCACCAGAATCAATAGTTGTGATCCCTGCTCCATGGGGTCAGCTTTAGCGAGATCGGCTGCGCAGGCGGGGCTGTCGGTTCCGGCACCAAATCTACTCCGGCAGCAATATCACGTCAAGCACATTTACAAGCGACACGCTTCGGCTTGCCTTTTCCAGATCACACCCTGCTTGAGTCTGGCATAGTAGATGATGCCATAGCCGCCACGCTTCCCCCGTCCTTGGCGCGCGAGGGAAACTTACGTTCCGCGTTGGCCGCCCTCAGGACCTCTTCACGCTGAAACGATAAGCCGACAAGCGGGACAGGCAAAGCATTGGCCTCACGTTTTTTAGCCTTAGGGATCGCGTCTTTATGACCGTTGAAAGAGGCCCATCTGCCGATAGCCTGCGATAGCGGATAGCCAGCGGCTTGGTCTAATTTCCTCACACTCAGCGCTTAGCAGTTGAGCGGCGCGTCCGCTCGGGCCGCCTCAACCGCTTGTTAGCTGGTTTGCGCTGACCAGTTGGTTGGCCGTTCCTGAAATGAACGAAGGTTCGTAGCCGATGTGCCGGCACCCCGCGTAGCATTCCTTCAATGCTGATGTCCTCGTCGATATCGGGCCAGTGCACCCCTTGCCCATCGCCAATGAGTCTAAAGCGTGCCCGTTGTCTGGCTGTCGCTTCCGACAAGCGCCAAAACCACGCAAGCGGGACACTCAAAACGCGTCCGTCCACCAGGTATGCGATGATGGCGTCAGATGTAACCTTAACGTCTCGAATCCTGGGTTGACTGCTCTCCACAATGCTCACGCCATGCCTCCGTTATAATATTGTGGTGAAATTCCGATAAGTCGCCGAATGACGTTTAGCTCCCTCGCGGTGAAGCCGTGATTTGCGGCCAACTGGATCGGCTGGCGGGCGCGGCGCCGGTGATCGAGATGTAATTCTCGGCCCTCGGGCCGCCCTTGAACGAGTGTATGGTGACAAAATAAATACGTCGTGAGTCTGCATCTACGACTGCGACACCGTACGCTGCTCGTGCTGCTTACGCCACCCGTACCAGGTCATGCCAGGCGGCTTGTACACTGCCAGCACCGTGGCCACGAGCAACACCAGCAGGGCGAGCGCGGCGTGGAGCCCGGGGGATACGTTCCGCACCACGCCGAGATCCGTACTCGGGTCTGCCGCCACGCCTGCCATGAAGCTAAATGTCTCCATGTAA
>JACQUW010000342.1 GCA_016210115.1 Deltaproteobacteria bacterium
CTATCTCCACGGTGTTCGCGATACCAACTATCACTCTGTTGTCCAACAAAAAATCCTGCCTGCACTCCCGGCTCAACTTTAATTAGTACAACTGGATCAATTTTCGTTAGCGACGAAGGTCCCGCGCTTCGCTACCAGGATCTCGCAAGCCGCGACGCCGGCGAGCCTCCCCGGCCATACGCGAGCGCGTCAACCGCGCCCGCGAAATCCAGCTAAGACGCTTTCAAAAAAGAGGCATTCACGCCAATGCCCAAATGGGATCGAAAGACATCCGGCGCCACTGCGCGCTCAACGAAGCGTCCGAGAGGCTCCTGGAAACAGCCATCAACAAACTGTGCCTAAGCGCCCGCGCTTACAGCCAAGTCATAAAAGTCGGCCGCACCATCGCCGATCTGGAAGCCTCCGAGAACATCCAGCCGAGCCATATCTCCGAGGCGATCCAGTACCGGAGTCTGGATCGGAGAATGTAGAGGATAAACATCGCGCAATGCGTGTAGGAAAAAGCCGTCTCATGCTTGACTCCATCGTCGCCGGCTTTGAGCCTCGAAGAAGTCTACGGGGCAATTACCCGATATCTGGCAAGTGCTGATGAGGTGTCCCGCTACCTTGAACGCCAGAACGCCCTTTGGGCTCAATGACCGGCGAAGGCTGCGGAATCCAGGGGAGCAACGAACAGGTTGTATTGACATACCTGACAAATTAGACTAATAGGCTGATTCACTAAGCGGTGCCCGATCAGAGGGGGTGATATGGACAGGAAAGATCAAGAAAGCCAGGAAATCATTAAACAATTCGAGGCCCAAGAAGCTGGCGTTGCGGAACTGGCTGTGTTTTACGAACGCATCGAAGCGGTCTATGTTCAGGCATCTCAAACCCTCCAAGAAGAATCCCCAGTCATCATATCCAATTCTGCAAATCTAACGAGGTAATTCCGCTGCATACCTGGGGAGAAATTCTTAAAGAGATCAACGCCTCCAAAAATCCCCAAGGGACAGGTCCTGATTTCGATCAGGTACGAAGGAAATACTTAAAACAACTCTCACAGCTTACCGGCCGGGGAACTATACTTTATTCGACTGCCTACCTAGAGTCCCGATCGATGCCGCCCGCAGCCTTGCAGATCAGCCTTGCCGACATGCAAGGGTTCATGGAAGCCGTCTCGAATGTACAAGAGAAAGAGCTAGATCTGATTCTTCATAGTCCTGGCGGACAAGCTGAAGCAGCGGAGTCTGTTGTTGATTATCTCAGAAGCCGCTTTGACCATGTGAGAATATTTATCCCGATTGCTGCAATGTCGGCGGCGACAATGATCGCGTTGTCGGCTAATGAGATTTTTATGGGCCAGCACTCTCAACTGGGCCCAATCGATCCACAGTTCATAATTACAACTCCAGAGGGGCCGAGATCGGCGCCAGCGAAAGCTATTTTAAACCAATTTGAACTAGCAAAAAAAGAATGTAAGGAACCGTCGAACCTAGCTGCGTGGATGCCGATCCTTAGAACCTATGCTCCCGGACTCTTAACTCAGTGTGTTGCCTCCCAAGAGTTGGCCGTTAGGATGGTCTCTAGCTGGCTTGCAAAGTACATGTTTGCTAGCCAAGAGAACGCGGCCGAAAAAGCCGGGAAGATTGCCGCCTGGTTCGCTGACTATGAGAGCTTTCAATCTCACGGTCGAAGAGTAGGTCCAGACCAGGCATTAGAACAAGGCGTAAAGGTACTACGGTTGGAGAGCAATCAACAATTGCAAGACGCTGTACTCGCTGTCCACCATGCAGCCATGCACACGTTTTCGGGGACACCGGCGATGAAGATCATTGAGAATCACCATGGTCGGGCTTGGATTACCCAATCCGGTCAGGTAAGGATTGCTGTTCCTGGGCAACCACCTACATCACCTACCGGGACTCCGAACAGGGCTGCCAAGAGACGGGAAAAATTCAGGCGCTAGATCTGGCTTGCGCCTCGTTCTCTTCCCCGCCCCGACTTCTCCTTAACTCCTTCAGGCGCTTACCGTACACCCTTGACCTGTTTTTTTACTAATGAGACAGAATGGGATAAAGAAGTGAGTCGTTCTTGTGGGAGGAGAACGACATGGAAGAGAAGAAGGTGCGGCGGGTTTTTAGTCCGGAGCAGAAGTTTGAGATTTTAAAAGACATTGAGCGATACGGGACAATCAAGGAGGGGGGAGGAAAAGGGGACGCGAACCTTTTCTTGACTTGATAACTCCAAACGATGTAGCGTGCGCTCGATGCCGCGCACGCACGCGCTGCTCCGGGTGGAATAGTTTATCACGCACTTAATCGTGGTAACGGACGAACCGACCTGTTTCACAAGCCGGAAGATTACCTCGCATTCGGGCGGATTATGGTTGCAGCCATGAACCGCACTTCTATTCGGCTGTTGGCATACTACCTTATGCCCAATCACATAGCACTGGCACATGGTCCTCTGGCCGAAGAACGACGGTGAGATAACCGCGTATCTTCGCTGGTTGACGCTCACGCACAGCCAACGGCTGCAGGCGCATCGTCACACGACCGGCTACGGGCACATTTATCAAGGCAGGTTCAAATGTTTTTCCGATCCAACACGATGAATCTCTGCTTAGGGCCGTGCGCTACGTCGAGCGCAACGCGCTACGGGCCAATCTTGTCGCGCGGGCGGAGGAATGGCGCTGGTGCAGTTTATGGCGGAGGATCAATGAGGATAAGGAATCACTGCTTAGTGACTGGCCAGTTGATATGCCGTCGGATTGGGTTGGTTGGGTGAACGAGGCACAAACGATGGCTGAGGTTGAGGCCTTGCGGAGCAGCGTTAACCGTGGGACGCCATATGGCTCGCAAGACTGGACGATACGGATGGCAAAGATGTTTGGGCTGGAATTTACTCTTCATCCACGGGGCCGACCTAGAAAAGCAAAATAAAAGGCTCGCGTCCCCTTTTTTCCCGCCCCCGGGCATTTACAACTTATATGCGAGCATGATGCCGTCGCGAAACGGCAGCAGCACGTTTTCGACACGCGGGTCGTTGTGAATACGGTCATTCAAAACGTTGACGATCCGCGCGTCTTCTTCGGTTGCATTGAGCACGCGGCCGTAGCGCAGCATATTGTCGAGCACGATCAGCCCGCCCCGGCGCGCCAGTTCTAAACAGCGATCGTAATAATCATCGTAACTCGGTTTGTCGGCGTCGATAAAGCAAAGATCAAACGGCCCTTGCAGCGTCTTTAATGTGTCGGCGGCGCGGCCTTCGCGGATTTGGATCTTATCGCGATGCGGGCTCTGGGCGAAAAAGCGCCGCGCGATTTCGATCGCATGCGGATCGACCTCGCAGGTGATAATCGAACCATCCGGGGGCAGCGCCTCGGCGAACGACAGCGCGCTGTAGCCGGTAAACATGCCCACCTCGAGAATTCTCTTGGCCTGGGTCATGCGCACGAGCATCTTCAGAAATGCCCCCTCGATCTCGCCCACCAGGAAATTCGCTGTGGTGGTTTTCTCTTCAGTCTCTTTGAGCAACCGCTCGTGCAGTTCGGTTAGCGCCGTCGTGTGCCGCTCGCAGTACTCTTCGACGCCTTCGGGCAGTACTTTTACGCCGACGGCGCGCCGGTCCTTTCGTTGTTCCATTGTAGAAAAACTCCTCTCGTGGAGCAGTCCGCAACCGGTGTCAGGCTTTGCTTATTTGTTGTTTGCGTCGGTGGCCCTGTCGAAGTTAGCGAATGACGCTTGAATAGTTGGCCGGCCAGTGTCTCGACCGCTGTTAATCGACGGTGTTTTTAAATCTTCTGTCGCCAAGTCCGTGCAACGCGCCGTATCTGTGCTTAAGACCGCTCTCCTCTTGAGGATATCGCCTGCAGCAGTTAACGCTCAACTCGGATGGCCTCCGGAGCGCTGGCCTCACGTAGAGCAAATCCTTCCATTGACACGCTGTACTCGTTGGCCTGAGAGCGGTAACGGATACAGGATTGGGTCGGATAATAGCCACTGATCCCTACTGCCCGCGGCGATTTTACCGGGAAACACGTGGCGGGCTGGCTCAGCAAATAGTCTCGCGTTACCATCTCCTCATAAAAGGTGACGCGGCCGTCATAAACGCCATAGATCCAAGTTCGCGTGAATTTCTTACCGTTGAATTCGGGGCTCGTCTGGTCGATCAGATGATTGCCCATGGCCGGCGCTACCGCGCCCACGTTCTTGAAGTCGGGATGCATATAATTCGGTGGCAGCGGCTTTGTACCTAATTCGAATTAGTCGCAGCGGACAAATTCCGGACCGCAAGGCCCCGGTTCCACGGCCAACACTTTTTCGATCGGCTCCATATAAAAATGGACGTCGAAGTGCGGGAGATCATAGACCTTCGGAGGAATATGCCCGTGGGGGTTCCAATTCAAGCCACCCACCTAAATGGGATCTCCGAACGCCGAGCCGCCTCGCTGGGCAACGGGATAATCCATTCGTGGGAGGCGAAGCATTCTGTCAGCGGGTCCACCTTGCCATCCTTGTTCCGATCAAAGCAGTGATGCCCGTCGGAATGCGCGGTGGGGAGGCCTTCCAAAGCGCTCGCCTGGAAGACGATGCCGATTGCTCTGGGCGCCCCGTTCTTGTCAAACTCGGCATAGCTTGAGACCGTCCCATTACCAACTCTGGCATAGGCGCCGAGTGTGCGCCCGGTGGCTACGCCCGCTTGCTCGAACTCCGAACATCCTGAGATTGCCAACCCGATGAGAAACAAAAGTGCTTTTTGTAACCGTTTCGATCCAATCACAAAATATTTCATCGTTCCTTTTTTCCTTTTTTCGCTTCGAGTTTGGATTTTGGCGTCAGCGGTATCACCGGCGAGAACGAAAAGCGCGCTTGTGCCGCCAACACGGCCAGACTCTTCACTCTGGCAGCGTTCTCAGTATTTCTTAAATCTATTGTCAGTCGGATGGGTGTGGCGACGAGCCAATCACGTACCAGTTTCCGGGCTCCCCAAGGGAATAGCTAAATCAAGGGCTGACGGTCCACGTGAACGTCACTTCGAGGTTTCTAGCAGATCGCATCTTCACACACAAGCCTACGTGCTGGATCATGACAAAAATTTCACGCGGGCACTTCAGCCGAAGGATAAGGGAAACCATAAAGCTTTACCGGAAATTTGTCTCGGAAGGAATGCCAGGGTCAAACCAGTGTCAGGCTTTGCTTATTTGATAACTGCGTCGGCGGCCCTGCCGAAGGCGGGGGCAGAGCCGTTCCATCCGGCTTCGCCGGTCGCTGTCCGTCGCCAGCTCTCTCGTCCAACATAGGCCAAGCGGTCAACCGTGATCGAGCGGCGGCTCGAACCGCTGGTAATCAGCGGCGTCTTTTAAATCTTCTGTCGCTGATCCCGCAGCTAATAACATGATAGAGCGCACCGGGAAAGTGCACGCGAAGGCGTCGGGCCATCACAAGCTTCTAACACAGAGAAGTATGGCTCCTGGGACTCGATCCCGGGACACCACAGTGTCTTAGCCTGATCTCGGCTTTCCCAGGAAGTAGCCGTGCGCCACAGGGGCGAGCCTTTTGTCTCCCTGTCTTGGCTGGTCTTTTCCCCTTTTTCCTCCAGCCATGCCTGGACCGCAGACCACTTGAAGCGGGGACACAGCCCTCGAGGGCTGAAAAAGTGCACGCCCTTTCTAAGGATACCTGAAGCCATTTTATTTTTGATGGTTTTGCAGCTTACCTTATTCTCTGACGGCTTTGACAGCTAGATTATAGAACTCCGGATCTTCGTTTACCTTCGAGAGCGTTTCCACGGCGGACAAAAAGGCCTCAACTGCCCGCCTCTCGCCCCCTTTGATTCTGGCAACCTCTTCCATAATCGTGGGCACATCCAGGCCGGTCTTTTTCGCCAGCTCGCTTAAGGACGCCTTTCCTTCCAGGTATTCTCCAGC
>JACQUW010000343.1 GCA_016210115.1 Deltaproteobacteria bacterium
CCCCACTGCTGGCGCCCTCGCTGAACCTGCTGGGCTATGATCTCCTCTTTTCCCAGAGGATCATGGTTGCAGGAACCGTAGAAGTCGATGAGGTCGCCTGTGCTCGCATCCTTAAGGACCGGACGATCCCAAGACAAGGTTTCCGGACGGATCGCCGGGAACTTCATGTGACAGTAATTGGTCCCCGGCATTTGAACCTTGAACAGGACGCCTTCTTGAGCCGATACAGGAGTGGCGATCCACCCCAGGGTCCCTGCAAGAAGCAGCATCGACAAAAGTGGCCTAATAACCTTCATTTATCTCACCTCCTTTCCGGCCTATCCGAGACCTTCAACTTTCTAAACAAAAGGCGCGGTCCGGAAAGTTCCCAACGAGGTGAGAAAATCTATTTAGGCTTCTTACCTTTTAAATCTTCAACAGAACGACTTCAAGAAAGTTTATCGCGCCAAGCGTGTCCTGAGCAAAGCCGAAGGGACGCCAAGACCGCAAAGAAAGCCAGAAATCCCCCTTTCATCCCCCTTTGACAAAGGGGGAAAGAGGGGGATTTGAGGAACCTTGGCGTCCTTTGCGTCTTTGCGCGAGTCATCGTTTTTTTCCGACCTCCAGTGCAAAACTAGTTGCTCTTCATAGCTTCAACCGGGCTCAGGCGGACCGCTTTAATGATGGGGTAAAGACTGCCAATCGAGGCAAAGGCAAAACCCCCGAGGATGATCAAAACAAATGTGTTTCGGTCCAACGTCATTGTGAGGCCCAGAGTCCGCTGAAAAACCTCCAACGATAAGGCGGCGACGAGCACAGCTCCTACTCCGGCTATAACAATCAGAGCGGCTACCTCAGCCAGGAACTGCTTCGTGATCTCAAGATTCGATGCGCCAAGCGCTTTCAGAGTCCCAATCTCTCGAATTCGCTCCCTGGTTGTGAGCACCATAATGAACACCACCAAGACACCGCCGATGATGAAAAGAAGAATGGATCCGTATGCGGTCGCAGCCGTCATGGTGCCCAGCGTTGTCTTGGCGGTAGAGACTTGCTCGGCGGCGGTCACGACATCGACTCCCGGAATGCGTTTGAGATCGGCCGCGACAGCCTCGACATTGGCAACGGAGTCCACTGTAACCCTGATTTTTGAGAGCTTGTCGCCGGGCTCGTATATGCGCCGGAAAGTTTCCAGGGGAATGAAGACATGATTGTCCCCAAAATCATTTCCCGTAGCGTAAACGCCAACGATCTGTAAGGGATCTCCCTTCAGGGTGATTGTCTTTCCATTCAGAGCGGATGCATCCATCTCCCCGTTAATCCCGATCCGCTCCTTCGCGTACAGCCGGCCAACGACAGCCACATTTTCACCGGCATCCTTCTGCTTCAATCCCCGCCCGGCTACGATCTTGGCATTCTCATAATCGACCTCCCCAATCGCCCGCATCGGCGCTTCCGGTCTAAGACCAATCACCATCGCGTAGGCATTCGGCTTGGTGGCGTCGATCTGCGGCGCGTGCACATACTCATCAACCTTAGTGATATGATTCGCATTGGCGATCTGCTTGATCATTTCGAGAGTTGCGACCGAAAACTCCTCCGCGCCAACTGGTTTGTCTCCGCCGAACCCTCCGGTGCCGAAAGCACCGGCCTCGCGAAGCTCGATGAGCGTGCGCAGGTGAGCCTGAAGGTGTTCCAACTGCTCTTGAGTTTGGAACGCGGCCTGAACCATCACCGCAAAGAGTCCGATGACAACGGACAACAAGAGCAACACCACCATTGTCCTCACTTTGTTTCTGAAAGGATTCTTAAGTCCTCGCTGAATCGCGCTCATATCTTGCTACCGCCCACCTCCCGGCCAGGTCAGCAGCGGCATGTTCACGACCACTCCGGGCCTCTCGATCGTGATCTCGCCTTTGTCAGCGGCAGCCGTCACCTCGGCTGCGGACCTAAGCTGCCGCGCCGCTTTTTCATTCTTCCACGTAACGATAAGGACAGATCGCAACGGCCTGTATCCATCCGTGCCGGGAGGATTGTCGAAGACATCGGGCTGGAATCCGAATGGACCATCGCCCTTAACGCCATTTTTAAAGACGTAGACATCGGCCAACATCTCCTTCGGCGCCTGTGCAAGCGAAGGCACAACCAGGACCGGGGACCTCATCATTTCGGTCAAAAGCTCCGCCACTTTTGCGTCCGAGGCTTCAGTGTGAATAAAGCGTATCCGCTTACCTTCCGTATAGCCCTTGACCGGCGGGACGCCCGCTGGATTCAAATAGTAGCCAATTGCGACGCCGCCGAAGGCAATTAAGAGAAGGACGGCTGCTATTGCTGATTTACGCATAGTGCTCTCCCTAAACAGTCGATAGTTGCCGCCAGGCAATCAGGATTGTGATGGTGCCTACGGAGATCAGGACCAGCCCTGCAAGGTAAGGAACTTTAGTGGCCCTCCTCCCCAAGCTGCGCAAAATCTCCTCAGCCTTCGCCGAATGCGCGATCAAGACAAGCGGAGCGGAGAGAGCCAGACCGAAGATAAAGAGCGAGAGAAAGCCAACCCACGCTCCCTCTATCGCGCCGAGGCCTAAGAGAGCCAAAAAAAGAGGGAGAGAGCAGGCTGGAGCCGTAAGGCCAAAGACTACTCCCAACGGGAACGCCCCTGCTCTGGGCAGATATCTTCCGAGATCGAGAGATGTGAGGCCTGTCCCCCGATAGCTCCACCAGAGGCCCAGAAGCCCCAAAACGACATAGCCAACTCCGAGAAGGAGAGAATAGGAATAAGTTCCAGTTCTCATGGGCTGGCCCACCACTCCCACCAGTAAACCGATGACACCCAGAAAGAGCGCTCGGGTGATGGTGAATTTAACAGCCTCCAAGATTTTTCCCGCCTCGCGCGCCTGCAGGTAACCAAGAAAGATGATGTTCGCTCCGATCGAGCACGGCTCGACGAAACCGATAAGTCCGAACACAATCGGCACCAGAAAGATCTGATAGAATTCCATATCTTGGTTATTCCAGGACATGGCCGAGACGCGAAATCTCTGCAGCGATCTCCTCTCGCGTGACCGAGCTTCTTTTAACTGCGACGGTCAGATGTTTCTCCTTTGGTTTCCCTTCCACTTCACTGACCGAAGGCAATCGGCTCAGGGCATCTCGAAGAACCTGGACGCAGCCTTCGCAATGAATGCTCGGGACTATGAAATCTAATTTCTCGACATCTTCCTTTTCTGCCATTTCAGTCATCTTTCTTTTTGTAGCCTTGGGCAAGAGTCTTCCGCCGAAAGAATTGAGGAGAACGGCGCTGACGCTGGCGGCCATCGCAATCATCGCCCAGACCGGATGCACCCAGCCGGTTGTCGCGAGCGGCACACCGATGCCGTTAAAAGAAAAGGCGAGGGCCAGGTTCTGTACCGTCTTTCGAAAGCTTTGCCTGGCGATGTGATACGCATCGATGAATCCACTTAAATGCTCGCCGACGAGAATCACATCAGAGGACTCTATAGCGATATCCGTCCCCGCGCCGATGGCAACCCCCACATCCGCCTGCATGAGCGCGGGGGCGTCGTTGATCCCATCGCCAACCATAGCCACACGCACGCCGCCGTGCTGCAGCTCGCGCACTTTCGCGGCTTTGTCCTGCGGCAAAACCTGCGCATGGACTTCCTCGACCCCAACCTGCCGCGCCACCGACCTCGCAGTCGAGTCGTTGTCTCCGGTGATCATAACTGGCGTGAGCCCCGCCTCTCTCATTTGGCGGATGGCATCGGCCGCGTCTTCTTTGATCGCATCTGTGATAGACAAAAGACCGATCAGCTTTCCGTTCTCAGAAATTCCAATGACCGTTTTCGCCTGAGCCTGAAGCGACCTGGCTTTTTCCTCCGCCGCATTTATCGAGATGCCTTCCTGTTTCAAAAAACGGAGGTTTCCAATGAGAACATTCTTGCCATCCACCTGAGCGTCGACCCCACTTCCGGCAACGGCTTTAAACTCGCGTGTCTCTCTAAGCTTCAGTCCCTTTGCCTCTGCTCTTTCGACGACAGCCTGGGCGAGAGGATGCTCCGATGGCCTCTCGGCGCTTGCGGCAAGTTCAAGAATGCTCTCCGGCGTGCCGCCATCAAGCGGGATGACATCGGCGACCTGTGGCTTTCCCAGCGTGATGGTACCGGTCTTATCCAGGACAACTTTTTTGACATCTTTAAAGACCTGGAAAGCCTCGCCGGTTCTCATAAGAATGCCCTTGAGCGCCGCTTCTCCACCGCCGCGGATCATTGCCAGAGGGGTCGCCATGCCGAGGGCACAGGGATAACCCATGACCAAAACGGCCAGAGCAGCGTAGATCGCGCGGATTACGTCCGGTTGTCCCATGACGATCCAGGCTCCCAAGATCCAGATTAGAACCGCCAGCCCAGCGAATGTGAGGACGCCGGGCACGAAGTAGACAAGGACCCGATCCACTATCTGAATAATGCTCGGCTTCAGCGCCCGCGCTTCCTGAATGTGTCTGGCGACCTGTTGGAGAAAGCTCTCCTTCCCGATCTTGGTGGCGCGAACCACGAGCGTGCCCGTCTGGTTGATCGAGCCGCCGATAACCTCGTCGCCTTTTGACTTGTCTTTGGGTAGAGGCTCCCCGGTCACAAAGCTTTCATTCACGGCCGATTGGCCTTCGATGACCTCACCATCCACTGGGATCTGCGCGCCGGGTCTCACCCTGATCCAATCACCGGTCTTTACTTCATCAATCGGGACATCCTGTTCCTGCCCGTCACGGATCACCCGCGCTGTGGCAGGCTGGAGACTGAGCAGCTTCCGTACGGCCTGGCTGGCCCGGGTTCGTACGAACAATGAGGTGTACTGGCTGAGAATATGATAGGTGGTGACAAAAACGGCGACGCCAAAGAAATCAGGCGAAGGGAAGTCGCGAAAAAACAAGCCCAGGAGTCCGCCGCTCAGACCGGCAAAGGCGGCAAATTCGAGAAGCACGTGTTGGTTCAGGATGCCGCGCCTGAGAGATCCCCAGGCCATTTTGAGAATCGGCCAACCGACGATAAAGACAGTCACGAAGGCCAGAGCCAGCGTGATCCACTCGATGTGGGGAAACATGCGGCCCAGCCACATGAGGAGCATTAAGAGAAGCGCCATGCCCGTCAGCGAGCCGGCGATGATCAGCCGATCTCTTTCCCGTTCTATCTCGGCCTCTTCTTCCTCGAACGTCCGAACTTTTTCCGGATCTTGGACGGTATAGCCGACGGCAGTAAGGGTGTCCTCGAGTTGCTCTGGTCTTATTTTGGAAGCGTCGTATTCAATGAGGGCTTCTTCGTGAGCCAGGCTTACATGAACTTCTTTGACCCCCTCCATGCGCGTGAGAGCTCGCCTAATCGTCTCGACGCAAAACGAACACGACATGCCGCCTATTTTAAATTGAACTCTTTCCATTCTTTTTTCCGCTCTCTCATTTCGAAAGTTGGAAATTAGATCCATTAGTCCTCGCTCTATCGCCTGGTGAGGTTATAATGGGGGCATTTCCCAGAAGTCTTGCAGAGCTGACCTGGTCCCCTTGTCTTTACCTCCTTCAAACTGATACACCTTAAACCAAGGTTTAAGGTCAAGGAGGGTTCCGAAAAAATGTTGACAATAGGGAAAGTTGCTCGGCGCGTTGGGATTCGACCGTCGGCGATTCGATACTATGAGAGGCAGGGGATGCTTCAACCGACAATGCGCGGGGCGAACGGGTACAGGACTTATAACGATGCCGCGGTTAAGCTGTTGCTGTTTGTAAAGCGTGCGCAGTCGCTCGGGATAACGCTCAAAGAAATAAGGCCGCTTCTCAACCTGGCTACTCAGGGCCAGCAACCCTGCAGTCACGTCAAGCAGCTGGCACGGAACCATTTGCGAGAGATCGATAACAAGATCCGTGAGCTGCAGGGGCTTCGAAAGCAGCTTCGCGCGTTGCTGCGACGCAAAGTCAGCCGCCCCCATGCAAACGAGATCTGTCCAATGATTGAACGGAGAGCGACCGGCAGCTAAAGTTCGGTTGCGGCGAAGCCTCAGTTTTTAGTGAACTGTTTATGAAAGCTCTGATCAAGGAAATCTGTGACCTTAAATTTGCCCTTAAGCTTGTTACTTTCAGATTCCATGAGAAGCTCGAATCCTGCGACGGGTATCCGCCCATCGAAAGCGAAGGACTTCATGAATTCCTTGTACCCCGCCTCCGCGTACGCAGGGGCAATTTTCACGTCGTCGATCAAAACCTTAACGCCGCCCTTCGGATTGGCCCGCAGCCATTCCAGCGCTTTCACATGCGCTTTGAGGTAACGCATGACTTTGTCCCGTTGCGTGTTTAAAACACGCGCCATCGCATAATATCCGAGATAAGGCCAGTCGGTTATGATATCGTTGAGGTCAGCGAGCATTCGGTAACCCTCGTTGGCCGCGATAAGGGTCACAGGAAACCACATAATGGTTCCGTCAACGCTGCCGCTTTTCAGCGCGGCGTAACGCGCCGGGGTCGAGCCGATCTGCAGAATGGTCACATCTTTGGACGGATCCAATCCTAATTTGGAGATCGCGTGTCGCGTGAGAAAGTCAGACTGCGCTCCGAATCGGCTGACGGCTAGTTTCTTTCCTTTCAGCTCCTTAGGTGTTTTGATTGCCGGGTTCACGTAGAGCTTGAAGGGCATGAAATTGGATATGCCGAAGAAAAAACGCGCATCCTCTCCGGCAAGCCGGATAGTGAAGACCTCAGTGCCGGAGCCGAGGGCGACATCGATTTCGCCGGCCAGGGCGGCCTGTGAATTGATCGTCCCGCTGGTAAAGACGACCGGCTCGACAAACAGATTTTCATCTTTGAAAAAGCCCTGGCGCTTGGCGACCCAGACCGGAAGCGTTGTCGGCGCGAGCGAGGTTAAACCAACTCGAATCCTTTCTTGAGCGGGAGCCGGAAGATTTGCGAATGAAATACCAAGGAAAATAAGGGCGCCTGTTATACTCTTCATCGCACTGCCTCCTTCCTGGACAGACTTTCCGCTAGACCCGCGCTTGTGTCAAGCGGGGACTCGGATGCTGCGGCATAACATCACCCTCTGTTCGGCAGCGGATGGAATCAAACTCTCCTCCCTAGCCATGGCAGCCCCTTGACAGCCGCCAATTATTATATTAATAGATTCTGATATAGAGATGGGGTGGCAACATGACCAGATCCAGACCGAAATCGGCAGCTCTAGCGGAATCAGACGAGATTCTAATGAAGTTTTTTAAAGGTCTGGGGGACTCGACCAGGATCCGCATTGTCGAGGCGCTGCTGGAAAAAGAACGCAACGTATCGGAGCTGATTAAGATATTGGGCACACCGCAGAGCAACATCTCGAATCACTTGGCGTGCCTCAAATGGTGCGGCTACATTAGCTCGCGCAAGGAAGGAACGAGCATCTATTACCAGATCACGGACGAGCGGGTGAAAAAGATCGTGGCATTGGCCCGTGAGATTATCGCTGACCATGCCGAGAACCTCTACGCCTGCACGCGAATCAAGGACTAGCAGAGCGTAATATGAATTTGGGCAATTTCAAAGCCGGACTGGTGAGCTTTTCCTCAGCTATTATTGCCTCACTTTGTTGTCTATTACCTCTTGCGGTTTTGCTTTTGGGTCTCGGAAGCGGCGCTTTTATGATGGTTACCATGCAGTACCGGACTATCTTTTTGCCTATAGGCGTGATCGGAGTGGCTCTCGGATACTATCTCCACTTTCGAGAAAAGCGTCGCTGTACGAGTCTGGGCTGCGCCCTCGCGGGCAGAAAAACTAATTTGGCTCTGTTGTTTTTTGCCACTGTTATAGTGGCAGGGGCTTTAGTTTTAGATATTTTCCCGGAACTCACATCGAACATTTTGCAAGGTGCCATGTAAATGTGTGGAGGACTCGTATGAGAAAGACACTCATGGTTGCTGTGAGTCTGTCGATACTATTAAGTGCTTGGTCGATACTGACCTACGCTTCCCGCATCGACGCAAGTGAACCCACCAGCCTCAAGACAGTGAATCTGCAGATTGAGGGGATGACGTGAGGAGCTTGACCTCTCACTGTGAGGCGAGCCCTGGAAGGGCTCAACGGAGTGAAAAGGGCTGAGGTGAGCTTCAGTAAAGAACAGGCAGTGGTCTATTTTGAGGAAGGAAAAACAAACGTCGAAAAGATGATCCAAGCCGTCGAAAAAGTAGGTTTTGGCGCCATTGAGAAACGGACTCAGTGAAAATCGAAAACTGGGGCAGGTTCATGGACGGAAACAAGTGTTTTAAGACGGGGATATGGGGTTCGATTATCGCAGCCATCTGTTGTTTCACGCCGGTTCTGGTCATCGGGCTTGGGTTCATTGGCCTGGCGGCATTCACACCATATTTGGATTACGTTCTATTCCCGCTTCTTGGGTTATTCCTGGTCCTTACTTTCTACGGTTGGTTACAGCAGAGGAAAAACTGTTGACGGTATGGATTCTTTAATAAGGAGAACTGATGTCGTCGGACTGTTGTTCTGTCAGTGAAACGAGTCAGAAAGATACGGTCCTTTGCCCCCTCTGCGGTGAGAAAGGCAAGCCTGTATCTCTCGCCACCGTTGGGGCCATGGCAAAGACCGGGGTGGAGGCTGCCAAGCTGAGCGCCCGGGAATATAACCTTTGCCTCAACCGTGACTGCCTCGTCGTCTATTATGCTGGGGAGGTTCAGCTTGAGAAGAGTGACCTACGAGTTCCCGTTAACTTCAAGGAGCGAATCTACGAGGGGCCAGTCTGTTATTGCTTCAACCATACGGTTGCAAGCATTAGAGCCGAAATTCAAAGCAAAGGCCATTCTACCGCGCCGGCAATGATTACCCGAGAAATCAAGGCAGGCCGTTGCGCCTGTGAGGTCAAGAACCCGGCGGGCACCTGTTGTCTGGGGGACGTAACACGTGCCGTGCAGGCTGTCATCGCTCAGCTAAAAGACATGACCGGAGCATTACAGCCGTCCCGCTGACTTTTCAGTGTACCGTGCAACTGAAGCGTAAAAAGCGGGAACCAAAGCAAGGCTAACGGAGTTTAATGAAACATCAGGAGGATCTATGCTGCCAATTTCTCTTGCAACCCTAATAATCGCTTTTCTTACTCTCTCCAATGCTCCGGTCTACGCCCAGTTGGGGCCTAAAGATGGAAAGGGCCTAAAACCCACAGATCTCGAAAGAGTCAAAGTGGGACATGCAGCACCTGATTTCACTCTTGAGAACTTAGACGGAAACAGGATCACTCTTTCCGACTTCCGAGGCAAGAAAAACGTCATCCTGGTTTTTTACCGTGGCCAATGGTGACCGTACTGTACCCAACAGCTCG
>JACQUW010000348.1 GCA_016210115.1 Deltaproteobacteria bacterium
ACGGTGGTCTCGGCACGCACCACCGCGCCCGCCCAATCCCATCTGAAGTTCATGGATCCGCCTATAACATGGATCCGGGGATGCTTTGCTTCCAGAGCGAGACAAGGAAAACCTTGGGGAATCTCGGGAACGCCAAATAGACAATTGGCTGGGAAATCGGGACTGGGAAGGACGGTCCTGAAGACTCCTACCCCGTTGTCGTTGGGCTTGGTCACATAATTAAGGGAAAACTGCACGTCGCCCATCGTCCCGGTAAGCCGCCCACCCACGGTTGGCTCTCCCGGGTTGATGTTGTCTCTAACTCGCAGGAAAGCCGGTATGACGTTAAAAGGAGAGCCCTGTTTGGGTAATATCGTCGGGACCACATGCCCCGGATTTAAAATAAGCTCAGCCGTAAGATCCGGAATCTTCTCATTAGGGATGGTATAATCGGCGCGGATGAACCATTGAGGAACACGAACCCTGTCGAATTCCTCAAAAATACGGTCTGTGCTCAGGTTCTGGCTCAACTCGAGGGGGTTGACCGTATCCAGGACCCGCAGGCCCAGCGCTTCTCCCCAGGCGATCTGCTGCTTGCCGAGTCGAACCCAGACGTTTCCGCTTCGATAATCGGCATAAGCTTGCCAAAGCTCCGCTTTAAAATCATTGCCGCCGCCTCGAAGCATCCAGCCACTGCCCGGAAAATCAGTGGCTAGGGATTCGTACTCGTGAAAGTGGTTATCCACAATCTTCGTCATATCGAAGGTGAGGCGCGGCGAGAAGGTGACGCTCCAGTTATCGCTTAGCTTCCCATAGATATTGACATCGATGAGCTGGCGCATCAGCAGGAAATCCGGCTTCCCGCCCTTTTTTTGTAATCCCGGAGAACAGGTATACGGACCCACAATAAAACTAAGGCAGGAAAAATTGTTCGGGTTCTTATGCTCAGTGGGCACGTCCACCGTATACTGATAAAAGCCCGTCACCTCGAAAGGACCGATGGTGTACTGACCCCAGGCAACGGACTGCGTGGCTACTAATACCAGGGTAACCAGACCCAAGGTTAACAGCTTCCCGTGTCTCATGTCGCACCTCCTCTTTTTGCTTATCCCTTGCTTGTGGCTTCTAAGACAATACTGTTTCCTTTATCAATGAGTAAAGAATAACCCCTTCTGGATAAACTTGGGCTGCAAAAGCATCATAAAGGCGGCCTGGAAAAAAAGCGCCAAGATCACATGAGCCAGCATTACTGATGAAAGGAGCAGCCCCATATCGGCCTGGAACCGCAAACTCGACATGAAATACCAAAGAATAATGCCCACGATCATGGTGGTCGCAGTGAAAAAAATCGCTTTCCCGGTGGTAAAAATAGAAGCAGGGATGAGCTTCGCATAATCGGGATTGGTCCGATATTCTTCGCACATCCGGCTCATGAGATAAATGTTGTAATCGATCCCGATCCCCATGCCGACGGCGCCAATAGGAAGGGTATTGACATCCAGGCCAATACCCAGGTGATACATGACGGCCGCCGTGCCGAGGTTTGCTATGTTCGAGATAACCGTGAGAAGCAAGCCCGCTATAAAGGAGCGATAAATGAAAGTGGTAACCACAAAAATTACCAAGGAGATCAAAAGCACGGTCAAAATCTCCAGCCGCCCAATGGTCTCATTGAGGGCGCCAAGTAGCCCAATGGTTCCAGAGGCAAGCCGCAAATTTGGACCGCCATTAGCAGAGGCCTTGTCGTGCTCTATGAATTCCCGAGCTCGTCTGAGGGCACGCTCAACGGTACCTCCAAGGTGGTCCTTGTACCAAACATTGATGTTCCCGGCAGCGAAATTTCTCGTAAACAGCCGATCAAAATCTCCGGGGCTCGCCCCCGTCATGGCTAACTGAAAGAGCATGGCCGCATCAACGTCGGCATCAGGCACAACGCTCCATTTGGAAAACCCTCCATGAAAAAGCCGGTTGACCTGAGGCACAAGGTCGGCAAAGGAAAACGTTCCTCCCACCTCTTTATCTCTTTCCATGTGACGCTGAAAGCTCTGCATTAAATCGAGCGCCCCGCTGGTCCTGATGCCCTGCGGACTGGTGTCTTCCAGTACCACCTGTAGCACGTCAAACCCGGCAAACCGCTCATTAATCCGTTTGATCGCCAGGTTATAGGGAGAATTCGGCCATAAAAGAGGTGTCCCAGGGTTTACGTCCCCGATGCCCCGTTGAAATGCCCACCACCCCGATAAAACGGTGACGGCCAGGAAAAACGTGCAGGTGCTAACCGCCCAGCGTCGGGTAGAGGAGAAAAGCGCTATAGAACTGAAGATCCGATAAAGGAATCCACTCTTGCGCTCTGACGTGAGAATCACGCTTTGAACATTTCCTGGCGGAGGGAGGTACGACAGGAGCAGAAACGTTAGCAATATCGCAGTGATCACAAGCGTCAGAGACCAGAGACCGCACACATACGCCAGCTTCTCAATGAGGCGGATGGGCGCAATAGCAATAATAAACAGACCCGCCGCATCGCATATGATCCCAACCACTCCAGGAGGAAAAAGAGATATCAATGACTCTATACTGGCTTTTCTCACATCCCCGGCTTGATTATAGATCTCAAAATACCGCTCACACATCTGCACTGAGTGACTTAGCGCTCGGGCAACCAATAGAACCGGAACCACAATAATTAATGGGTCAAGGTTGTACCCCAAAACGCCGGCAAACCCGAAACCCCAAATGGCGCTCGTTATGCCCACGACAAGAGGCGTCACTACCCCAGAGATGTTGCGGAAATGAAAAACCAGGAACAAAGCCATAGCGACAAGTCCGACGCCAAAAATGACGTACATCTCATTTTGATAGTGGTAGACCCAGCCGGTCAGCATCGGCTGGCCCGCGGCGTAGACCTCATGGTTTTGATCCTGCAACTTTCCGATAATTCCGTTGATCGAATTGAAGATGACGTTAAAATCCGTCAGCCGCTCGATGAAAGTCGCCTGGATCAGCGCCGCGTCTTCTTGTACCGAAACCAGCGCCCCAATCACGCCACCAGTTGAGCGCGTTTTTTCCGTTAGCTTCGCGATCTCTTCTTTTGTTTGCGGCACCGGTCCCACCAAAAGATTACTAGACTGGATCCCCCCGACCGTGGCCTCCACATGCTTGACCTTGCGGGAGGCAATCGAAAGTATTTGGTCGTGATCGACGCCGGGAATTAGGTCGACCAGCCTGGTACCCTCCTGGATTTTCTGCAATGTTTGCGGATTGTAAATTGTCCCCTTCTTTACCTGAATGACCAGAGAAACTGTAAAGGGGGAGCCAAAGGCAGGATATTTTTCGAACAGTTTTGTGTGAGGGTGATTTCTAGGGTATAAATCAGAAAAACGCGTTGAGATATCGAGATTTTTTACCTCCCAGGCAAAAAACAAGGTTAAAAGCAGAATAGCTGCGCCCGCAGCCAGCCTATGATCGTAAAGCCAATCTGCCCATTTTCTCATGGTGTCCCTGTACCTGTCTGTACACCCTTGTCTAGATCTAACATTTGGATAGCTCCGGCCTGACCGACTGCGATCGCCTCCCGGCTTTTCATAGTTACCCCGCTAAGCCATCGATCCTCCGGGACAGATTCTACCCGTCCCCAGCTTGATCCACCATCATGGCTCCGAAACACCACTCCATCTCCGACGATCACCCCTCGGTGACCGTCTAATGAAATCCCATAGAGATTCCTCTTCGTTCCGAGATCTCCGCGCACCCAACGTTTTCCTCCATCTATCGTTTTCATAAGAATCCCGTCCTGCCCAATCGCCCACCCATTTCGCTCGTCACGGAATACAACAGCAAAAAGCTGGGGTAGATCAGCCCCATGGTTCTGCGATGCCCACGTTTGACCCCCGTCTTTCGTCTGCAGTACCAATCCAAACTCCCCAACAATCCACCCAATCTGCGCGTTCACAAAATGAACCGCGTTGAGATTCGGCTCCAGATAGCCGCTTTCTTTGATAATGCTCGGAATCAGCCTCTCCCATGAAAGCTTCTGTTTGACCCAACTCTGCCCCCCATCGGAAGTAGAGAGAAGGGTCCCAAAGGCGCCTACGACGAAGGCGCTTGTCGGACTCAATGCCTGGACTCCCAAAAGCTGATCTTTCGTCCCAGAATTCTGCGCCTTCCAAGAATTTCCACCGTCGCTCGTCGCCAGGATCGTTCCCCCGCTCCCAACGATCAATCCACGCTGATCATCGGCAAACGAGGTCGCGGAGAGCGCCCTGGTCGTTCCACTCGGCGGCTCCTGCCAACTTTTCCCGCCATCTTTCGTCAGAAGAATTAAACCGAATTTTCCCACGGCCACGCGACTACCATCGTGACGCCCATCAATTGCAAATAAATCGTCGTGAACCGTCAACGCTCTTTCCTGAATCTGCAACGCCACCCGATGGCCCCTGTAGCTCGCCCAAAAATACCAGGCCAGAAAAACCACAAAGAGCATGATTAGAATATAGCCCGCCAAGGTATGCTGTTTTGTTTCCATATCCAAATCCGGTTTTACAGGATGCGGCTCTATGCTGTTTTATACGATCTCGCCCGTTTTACTAAGCTGCTCTGTCAAAAGCCGCGCTTCCTTCACTAGCAGCACGGCGATCTCTCTGAGGCGGACGGAAGTCAATCTTTCAGAGGGACCGATCACCGCGATGGCCCCGACCCCCTCGCCGCGGGAGTTAAAAACAGGAGCCGCTACCGATGCAGTATTGAGAAATCTCTCGCCACGGGTAATCGCAACCCCGCCGGCGCGAATCTCCGCTAACTGCCTTTCCAATCCTTTTTTATCTGTGACCGTCCTTCCAGTAAGACGCTCCAGGTCGCTCTGTCTTAAAAATTGCCTGCGCTTTTCCGTGCTTAAAAAAGCTAATATTGCTTTTCCGCTGGCGCCTGCATGCAAAGGTGCCGCGGCGCCGAGACCATACCGACTACTGGTCACGTGCGGGCTGATCGCTTGATTGACAATGACCGATCGGCTCCCCACTAGGATAGAAAAAATGACGGTCTCCTCCGTCAAATCCCTGACTTTCTCCAGATAGGGGCGGACGACCTCCAGAAGGTCGAAGTTTCGCCGGTAACAGGTCTCCCACCAGAGCACGCGATTGCCCAGGACAAAAGTCGCGTTGCCATTCCTGGAGACCACGTCATGAGACTCCAAAACCCGGAGGATTCTCAGCGCGGTCGACTTGTTCAGTCCCAAACTCCCCACGACATCCTTTAATCTTACGCCCTTTCTGGCGGCTGCCAGCAACTCGAGAATCTGGATGGCTTTATCAAGAACTTTGATTTGCGTCCCGGACATGGGTGGGCCCCTTAAAGCAAAGTATGTTTCTCTTTGTGATCTAGATGTTTCACATTATGAGACGCCGTACTACGCCAAAAACACTTTGTCAAGAGCTTTTTTGGCCGGGTTTTCGCGCTGTAAATTGCTTCCATCATCCCCCATCGTTGAAGAGCTGGTATTGGGCGAGAGCCCCCTTTATTATTAGACTAAGGATAAACAACCGCGGCACCGTCGTAGAAGGCGAAATTGACGCGGGGGGACGGAAGGAGTTTATTGTGGCAACTCCCAAGCTGTTAAGATTGGACGCCGCGCTTTTTCTGCTGTTAACAGTTTGGGCCGCCACTGCTTCTGCTCACGGTTTGGCTAGACTTCCCCTGCTGGTTCGCTTCACTGGCACGATAGTCACCGACAAACAGGATAACCAAAGAAGCTTCTACCCCGATGTTCTCCTCCTTATTGATGGCAAGACATCGACATTCAGAATCACCAAAGTTCAGAGCCTCACCGGCATAGAAAAAGGATGGCAAATCCTTCAGTATCTCGTGCCTCCGAGGCTAACCTTGGGCGGGCCCAGGAACCTCATTGCGGCCTTACAGAACCCCGAAATGATCGGCAAGTCCCTCGTCATCGAAGGTCGTCTCTATACTGGAGCCAGGATGCTTATCGTAACAGGAGTGGAGGAGGGCAAGTAATTCCGGGCCGGACTCCGTTAGTCTTGGACGCGAATCAGTATCGCCGCGCCTGTATCACCCGCGGCACAGCCCGTGAACAAGCCGACCCCACCACCGCGCCTCCGTAGCGTCTCGATCAGTTCCGCAATAGCCCGCGCCCCGGTAGGCGCTTGTGGATGTCCATAAATCAAGCTACAGCCGTACAGGTTCATTTTCTCCAATGGATACTCCGTTTGCCGTGAGAACCAGATGTCGTTAACTGCAAAAGGATTGTGGGTTGTCACCGCGTCTACATCCTTTATCCTCAACCCCGCGTCGTTAAGAGCGGCGTGCGCAGCCGGCACGGGCGCCTTGGGCATAGTCGCCTTGGCCACACGCGAGAATCCGGAGCTCAGGAGACGCACCACTCCACCCCCCTTGCTTAGCTCACGGGCACGCTCTTCGGTTGTCAGGAGCATGCCTGCCGCGCCATCTGCCGGGTAGGTTTGTGTGCCGTACGTGATGACCCCGCTCGGTTTAACCGCTTTGAGTTTCGCCAACCCCTCGGCTGTTGTAGGGTACACCCCCACGTCTGTATCGATTACCGTGGGATCGCCGCGCCGGCTTTCGAGCACAACAGGCACCATGTACCTACGCTGGAAGGCACGGTCGTCGGCCAGCGCCCGTTGGTACTGCTCGTAACGGAGCAGCGTGAGATCATCCAACTCCTCGCGGCTGATACCTGCCTCTTGGGCCACATTTTCAGCGGTTTCTAACATTGACTTGTCTGTACAAGGGTCACGCCGAAAATTATCTAGAACCCAGTGCTCAATTAACGGTGCTCCAGCCTGAGCTGAGGGTGTGGGGTAGAAGATGAGAGGGCCATTACTCATACGGTCAGCGAGTACTAGTAAGGTCACATCTTCCGCCTCGGCTTCCAAAGCCGAAGCTGCCGCCTGTACGCAGGCCGCTGAGGTAGCACAGGCCTGGGAGATCATTGGGCCGCTGATGTTGGGAGCTCCGATGCGAGCGGCGACGGTCGGTGCGCCATAAAAAACTCCCTGTTGAGGGACCGTCCAACCTAGGATGATTTGGGATAATTGCTCCGCCCCGAAGTCGCGACCTTCCAAAGCACGGCGCGTGATAAGGACCGCAAGGTCGAGACTCGAGATCTCTGCCAGGGGCCCCTGCCAACGCGCGAATGGTGACGTCCATGCAAATCCAATTGGGATGCAGGCCCGCCTGAACTTCATCCCTGCACCTCCTTGGTGGGTCTCACATAAACTAAAGGTGTCTTATAAGTGGTGCGCGGGACGGTGCCAGCCGGCACCATCGAGACGTGCACACGCACCTGTAGTTGCTTTCGCACCTCCTCAGCAATCGCCTCTGCAATCGCTCCCAACGTATTAGGATCAGTGCCCCGACGGGCCTCAATCTCTACCGGGATTGGCGCATCGAATCTTACTTGATCCACACGATCCTTCCATATGCGGAGGTACGGCTCAACCCACTCTGAAAACCTGGTAAGAATAATATCCCGTATTGCGCTCGGAAACACGTTCATGCCTTTGTAGATTAGCATGTCGTCAGTACGGCCGATGCAACGGACTTTCGGCGCGGTACGGCCACATGGACAAGACGTCCCTGTGACGACTATATGATCTCCTGATCGAAATCGAAGTACCGGTGTGGCCTCTCGATCGAAGGTCGTGTAGACCAATTCCCCTGTAGACCCATCAACCCAAGGGAGGCTTCCGCCCGTGGTCGAATTGACCAGTTCGACGATGACATATCGCTGGGCGTTAAAGTGCATTCCGCTTGAATCCTCGCACTCGCTCCACAGCCCGGCCATTACATCCGCGAGTCCCATAATCTCTCGGATGTGCCTAATCCCCCACCCTTGGCTGATCTTCCTTCGAATATCGGGTTGGCTTAGCCCGGGTTCGCCGCCAGCAACAAACTTCCTTAGTTTCAGCTCGTGAGGTTCGCAGCCGATCAGATTCCGACAATGGTCCGTCAGATGTACCCCAAAGGATGTGGTGGCAAGAATCGCTGTCACCTGGAGTTGTGGTAGCGAGGAAAGAACGCGCTCTGTAGAGAAGCCGCCAAGCCACACGAGCATTGCTCCGATCCGCCTAAACCCATCGGCGTAGGGAAGCCCACCGGCAACCATAGGGAGCGCAGTAAGATGTGCAACCACGTCGTCGGAGCGGATGCCGGCCGTGAAAAACATGTTGGCAATGGCATCGCTCCAAACCTCAAGGTCATGCCGTGTCAGTCCGTAATACACGGGGCGCCCCGTAGTCCCCGATGATGTCACGGTTTGTACAATGTCTCTCAGTGATGCTGCCTGGTTGGTTCCAAGTGGCTGACCGATCGGTGGGTTTTCCTGTGAACGCCTTATCTCGTCCTTTGTTGTAAATGGCAGGCTTTCAAGGGCCTCAAGCGAATTGATTCTCTTCGACAGGACTTCCAGTTCATGCAAACGCTTGTGGTAAAAGTCAGAGCGTTCCAGGAGGCGTTGAATGAAGGTTGAAAGCTGTTTTGCCTGCCACGCCTCAACCGCTTGCCATGGTTTTGTCTCAAGCTCTTCGTTCCAGTACTCAGCCATCGTATTTCATTGCGCAGATCCTTCAGGCGCTTTGCCTTGAATCGCGTCTTTGGCAAGGTGCCGTACGAGTTGGATCGTTTCCGACAGATGCTTCATATCCGTGGTGGCAGGAATATCCCCGCCCGTCGTGAGAAGAACCGGCCTCAGGTCCCTGAAGATATCTCGGATCGTTTGCAGAAGACTGTCGCGGTTTGAGTGATGCAAATGAAACAATTCGAGAGGCAGCGCCATTCCTAACAGGGTGCCTTTCGACCGGGCAATTTCCGACAGGATGCCCATTTCTAAACCAACCATAGCGGGACAAAGCACACAATCCCATCGCTGGTTGAAAAGCCTCTCCCAATTGCTGGCAACAGAACGGCTATCGGTCAATAAAAGAACCGGCAGCGCTTCATAGAACCGAATGACGTTTAAAACCGGTACCAGCAATGAGACCCAGTCGTCGAAGGCTTCCGCCGAGAAGACCGGAAGAGCCTCCTCTACTATGAAGATAACATCTGCGCCCGCTTCCACAAACTTGGCGGCCATCTGGCCAGTAGCTTCCGCAGCGAATTCTGCGGCGGGGGCAGATACGTGCCCCCTCTCCCGTACCTCACCCATCTCCAAACCCAACAGCCTCGATGAAAGAGTGCAGGGGCCTGTGACACCAGCCATCAGAACGGATTCTTCCCTTAACATCAATTTCAGCCTGCGAATCACATCAATCGCGACAGGACTCCTTCCTTTTCGCGCCACTTCCTCCGGTGCGCATAGTCTTTGTCGAAAATCCGGCGTTTCGCTAATGGAGGACAGGATGAGCTGACAGAGATCCTCTCCGCTCCACCGCAATTCCCCACCCAGGGCTTCCGCTTCGAGGTACGGGTCAAAATAACAAGCAAGACCGTCGCAACGCAGGAAGTTCCGGATTTGCTTTAAGGAACTGGAAATCTTCGTGGGGTTCTGAAGAAAATCGCGGAGCGGCACGTTTTCTATCCTGGATCCGATTGAGAAAACGATGGGCAGGAAAAGAGGCTGTTGGGAGATATCTCCCTTCAGCAGTCCTTTGGCGATTTGCCGTGGAGTTCGGCTGGGAGCCATTTTCTAAGGCCTAAAAATGGGGGCGATGGGCTTCGCATCCGGCCAAGTTCCATACCACTGCAATATCTCTTGCGGAGGGCTCTTTTTGCTCCACTCTTCCTGAAACTCCTCGTAAGGCTTGCCGCGGGCAAGACGAGCCTGTCTCTCCATCTGCCGTAGCCGTTCCGTTCCCGCCGTATCGACCTTTCGTCTGTCCAGGTCGTAGGCCACCTTATAGACATTGTGAGCAACCCAATCCGAAATCACGTTTTTCTTCAGATCCTCCATGACGGCTTCCGGCTCCCTTTCTAGTGGATCGCCGTAACCGGGGCCGCCGCCACTGAAACCAAATAGCAAGTCCCCCTCCTTGTAAACATCCGGCTGTCGAGAGACGAATTCATATTTCCATTGGCCGCCGATGCCGCCTTTCTCGAACATCCAGCGGTGATCCATCCCCAGCTCTGAATCCCCTTTCTCCATCTTCTCAAGCAAGTCGGCGTTCCGGACACTGATTCCGGGAACGGAACACGAGGCGTAGCCGCCAAACAGCGGCTGCGCGAACGGCACCTTGCTTCCCATGCCCATGCACAAGGCAACTACGGCCGGGCTCTTGTGAATCATCCACTGTTGCACGGCTCCGGAACCCCCACGGTAGCGTCCGGGTCCGGAAGAATCTTTCCAGTGCTGAGAAAGGATCACCGTTAGCGGCAGTTCGCTTTCCACCTGCTCGGAATCCGGAGAGCGGCCGAAAGCGCACCAGGAGAACCCGTAGGCATCCATCCCGTCGTCTGTCGCGCGTCCCCCCTGCCCCATTGTGTTCAGGCAAAAGGACATTACGTCGGAAAAAGGCAGGTTCCATTGCGAGTGGCCACTGCAAATCTGTGACGTGTGCTGGCTTCCCGGGGAGGCACTAACTTGAGACCACAAGGTCCGAGTCGAAAACATCATTTTGGAGAAACAATTGTGCGCGGCGGAGCGCACCTCAATCGCGGTTAACACGCTACAGCTCGTCGCGGCCGTCGGACTTGGAGATAGAACGGTGCCTTCCGGAAAAACGAAGTCGATTGGCGCAAATGTAGCGCTACAGATCGGCAGATCGTGAAACACGTACTCGTATATAAAGTTGGCGAAATGCCCCACCGCCGACTGTACGTGGACATTGTACGAGGACAGGTTTTCGGGAGAGGTGCCGTTAAAATCAAGAACGACTCGATCTCCGGATTTCCTAACGGTCATGTAGATCCGTACCAGAGCATGCTTCCACCCCACGGCATCGTTGAAGATGACGCATCGGAATTTTCCATCAGGGAGCGCCTTTAGCTTTTGGCGGGCTCCTGCCTCCGCGCTGGTCACCATCTTGTGGAATAGCCCAATGACAAATTCAACTCCCCTCTTCTCGACGAGCCCCAGCACTCGCACTCGAGCCCGGTCCGCCGTCGTACAGCGCGCCCGCAGGTCGGAGATGAACGCAGCCGGGGCGCGCATCCCATAGGCAGAATACATTTCCAGAAAATCTCGCCGCAGTTCGTAGTTTTCGCCGATCTTGATAGGAGGCAGGTTGAGTCCCTCCTCAAAACGCGAGCGGGCGCTGACTGGCATGCCGCCCGGCTCGATCGCCCCGGTCTCGGTCGTATGAACGGCCGCCGACGTCCAACCGATGAGCCGGCCCTGGTGGAAGATGGGCATGAGCGCGACTTGGTCGGGGTTGTGGATTCCTCCATATAAGGCGTCGTTCGTGTACCAGACATCGCCCTCGCGAATCCCCGGATTCTCTTGGTAATATCGCAAAATGTACTTGATTATGATTGGCTGGATGATTGCGTGCAAGTAAGTGCCGCAAGACCCGTTTACCAGATCACCGTTCGCCGTGAACATGGCAACCATGGAGTCGCCCGAAACCCCGAAATAGCTACGGCAGCATCGGACAAATACATCCATCGCTTCATCGAGAATGTCATTCGTAATCTGAACTCCGATCTCATAATCACCCGGGCGGATCTTAGTGGCGCATTCAAGCTCGAACTGCGTCGGAGCAGCCGGTTTCAGCCATGCAAGTTTTTCCGATACCGTCGGTATGGGCATGGTCTTTCTCCTTTTAATCTTCCAGGATGCCGAGGCCGTGTTCGTCGATGAAGAACCTTCGGGGTGGCGGTATCACAAGAGTTGTGTATTCAGCCTCCGCCACTGCAGGCCCTTCAACTACGTTGCCGGGACGCAGTTGCTCCAAGGCGTATATCGGTGTGGTCTTGAAGCCTTTCTCCTCCGGCCAGTACACGGATCTTTCACCCTTTCGTGCCGCGCTGGCATCGCTTCCTTCCAAAGCAAAGGTCGGCAGACTGATCTTCTGCCCCGGCACGATGGCCTTCAGGATGAAGCTAGTAATAAAAACTCCCCCCTCCGGGTTCACGACGAATGGACTAAAAGCCTCACTGAATTCCTTTTCGAAGGCATCGTTGATCGCTTTCACGTCTTCCTCGCTCCGAATGAAAAGTCGCGGAGAAAGAACTCGTTTTACATGGAACTGGCCGCCGTAGAACATATCCAGTTCTAAGATGAACTCGGCGTCTTCGGGACGAAAACCGTCGCCCGCAAGGTCCCCCTTGGCCTGTTCCATCAAGGTTTCGACGGCTCCATTGAAAGCGACATAGTCGCGCAACACCTGCCGGGTTACCGGTTCGCTCAGCGTGATTTTCTTTGACCTTTCGTAAACATGCATGATGTCCATCGTGGACGATCCGTAGGCGCAAAATACCGGGGAGAATGGGAACAGGACAGCCTTTTTGATGTCGCCTTTGAATCCCGCCACGTGAGTCGGACCCGCACCACCGGCCACAAAAAGGATAAAATCCTCCGGGCTATAGCCGCGCAAATGGACCTCTTTCACGATGGCGGATGTCATATTCCCATCCACAATTCTTCGGATGATTTCGGCCGCCTGTTCCACTTCAATGCCCAGGGGCTTGGCAATCTTGTCCCGAATGATTTGTAGGGATCGGCTCTTGTTGAGTTTGAGCCTGCCGCCGAAATAGAATTCCGGGTTGATGTAGCCCAGAACCACATCTGCATCCGTGACGGTGGGTTCTGTTCCTCCAAGGTTGAAGCAGGCGGGTCCCGGCAGTGAACCGGCACTTTTGGGACCCACTTGCACTTGGTTTCGGAGGAGTTTGTTGATCCAGGCGATCGAGCCGCCACCGGCTCCGATGGAGACGGTCTTGATCATTGTGTGGCCAACCATCCAGCGGTCGATCACCGGCCGAAAATCATAGCTTCGTACGCTTTGCTCTACGACCAACCCGACGTCAAAGCTGGTCCCGCCCATGTCCGTCATCACGACGTTTTTGAATCCGAGCGACTTGGCAACATGGTAGGCCCCCATCAGACCGGAAACCGGGCCGCTATTATAAGTGCGGCTGGCCGTGGTCCGGAAAACCTCGGCGACGCCACCGGAGCTTTGAATCATCAGCAAAGGCTTTGTATAACCCTTTTCGCGAAGCTTGTCCCACATGGTGGACAGCTCAATCTGCATCGACCGATGGAGATAGGCATCTAAAATCGCCGCGAGCGTTCTCTCGTATTCTCCCAGCTTCCCGACCACTTCCCCCGCCAGAACGACGGGCATGTAGCCGATATGAAATTCCTTGTACTCGTCCCGGATAATCCCTTTCACTCTCTTTTCGTGAAGCGGATTCAAAAAACCCCAGAGCAACGAAACAACGAAACCTCGGGCGCCTTTATTGGTTAAATAACGGACCTTTTGCCTAACGTCGTTCTCATCCAGAGGCCGGATAATGCGCCCCTGCGAATCGATCCGCTCTTTCACGCCGACGATCATCTCTCTCGGGACGAGAGGATGGGGCTTCTTCTGGACTGCGAGGTTTCTCCGCTCTGCTACTCGGGTTCCATCAATCCATTGCGCCCCGCGCCCGATCAGGATCACATCCTCATGACCTTCGGTGGTGATCAGCCCCAGCCTTGGTCCCTTCCGCTCGATCAGACGGTTCATTGCGATCGTCGTCGAGTAGCGAATAATGTCTGTCTGCGGAAGCAACTTTTCCATCTTAAGGTCGAGAGCGTGCGCTCCCTCCTCAATGACTCGCGAGAAGCAAACGGATAAATCGTAAGGGGTTGTCGGAACTTTCTTGACCAGGGTTTTGCCGTTGTAATTGACCACCAGATCAGTGAATGTCCCACCGACGTCGATGTCGATTGTGTTCATTCGACAACCTCAAGTCGCTGGTCCGTTATTCTTAATTCGCCCTTACCGATTCTCTCCTTCAACCGGTCAATATCGATATCGACGTCCCACGTTATCGGATGCCCGGGAGGCAAGTATTCCGTCTCGATTTGCGTGCCGCAACTCGGACAATAGAATTCGACAATTCTTACCCACAACGGGTCCGGTGAAAAATTGTATTGTCCCGTAACCAGCGGAGGGTGAATCTCTCGTGGGTCTCGATCATACAGAAGGCAACCCTTCTTATAGTTGTCCCGGGCAGGGCCGAAAGTATGTCCACACCGATTACAGAGCCATTGTTCCTGTTCGAGGTCGAGGTCTATGTATTCGGTGATACGGATTCGGCCAGGTTGGTTCTGCGACATCGTTCAACCTCCTTTCCGGCTGGATTTATGTAAATTCCTCGGAAGCCAGTCTCCTATCCCCGTCTTGCTATTCCGTTCCCGTAGCTGTCAACACTCAACACCCAGTCTTCTGGAATGAAGTATGTGGTGTTCGCTCCTTCCAAGATGGCACATCCCCGCACCACATCGCCCGGTCGGAGGAATTCCCAACGGTAGATCTCCGCCTCTCCTTTTTTACTCCCATACGCAAGCCGTCTGGTTCCCACCCGGGCCTGTCTGGGATCTCCCCCTTGTATTGGTCTTTCGACCAGCCCGGGTTTGGGGATTTCCTTCAGGAGCCTGACCCTGACAAGTTCTAAATGGATTTTCTCCTGTCCCGCGGAAACGGTCTTACTCCAGTCGGCGGGAAGGAGAGCGTGCAGATCGCCTAGACGGCGGAAAGGAGCCTCGGCGGAGGGCCTTAGAATCGTTGCTCGGTTTCCACAGCAGACTTCCAGCTCGACAGACCACGTTACCTGATCCGTACTGATGCCCTCCCCCAGTAGATCTTTGAGCCCTTCCGCTTTCATGTCATCGATGACTCGGCTAAGCCGGTTGACATCGGCATCGGCGACCAAAGGGATGGTAAAGGCGCGCTCATAGACATGGCAGATGTCGGACACCGATGAGCCAAACGCGCTGAACACGGGAGCCAGTGAAAAAAGGTAGACCTCGTTCAGGCCGATCCGCTCCACCACCCCACAGGCGAACAGCCCCCCGTTTCCTCCGTAGGCAAACAGCGCGTAGTCAGAAATCCGCTGTGGCAGATCGAGCTTGGCATCCTCGATCAAATTCGCCACCATCTCATACGCATGATTGATAATAGTCCGGCACGCCTCTTCCAGAGATAGATTCAGCCAATTGGCAACGCTCTTCCCGATAGTATCCCTGGCGACCTCCGGATCGATTGCCTTGGTTCCCCCGAGAAAATATTCAGGGTTGATCAACCCTGCAGCGACAAATGCGTCTGTCAGCGTGGGCTTGTCTCCACCCAAGCTATAGCACGCAGGCCCTGGGTAGGAGCCCATGCTTTCCGGTCCGAGGATGATCTGCGAACCCTTGGGGGGAGATCCCGTCTTCACCACACTCCCCCCGCCCAGCGCGATCGACCGAAGGTAAGGAAGTGAAACCTCCACGGGAATGCCAAATACCTCAGACGGCTTCGAGTAAACTGGTTCCGCGTTGTGAAGAGCGCCGACCTTGGCCGTTGTCCCCCCCACATCCAGTGCGATTACATTCTTCAGTCGGTATAGCTTGGCAAGATAGCTGCTTCCATAAACCCCCAAAATGGGTCCCGATTCGATCGTATCGATCGCTTTCGTCTTTGCGATCCCAGCTACACCGCCGTTAACGTGGCAGATCAAGAAGGGGCGGGAAAACCCGTAAACATCCCGAAGTTCGTCCTCTGCCTTAAACAAAGTGGCCGCCAACGTTTGGTGCGTATATGAGTTAATCAGCGCGTAATGTGTCCGCGTCATGCCATCGGCGTTTTGGCAGATGTCGCTGCCGGCAAGAACCGGCACGGAGCCCAGAAAGTGATCCGGATACTGTTTTTCAATAGTACTTTTGACCCAGAGTTCCCGTTCCGGATTGTGCAGCGAACCCTGCAAGCTTACGCAGATCCGCCGGGCGCCGATCTCCAGCAGGGAGCGGAGTGCGGTCATTACTTCTGTTTCGCTAGCGGAATCACCGATCCCGATGACATCGCGTTCGGCGATCAGTCTGTTTACGACGGGACTGGCCGGGCGGCTTCCATAAAGGTCTTTCTCATGTCCCCTGGTCACGAGTAAGCCGATTCTAGGACCGCGCAACTCGGCTAGAACATTCGACGTAACCGTTGTGGACCAGCGGATCAGCTCCACATTCTCCAGAAAATCGCCCAGTTCCGGAAACCCTAATCGGGTCGCCCCCTGAGTCAAACAATCGAAAAGGCAAACCGTTAGATCGTGGGGTGTTGTATCGACTTTGACACACTCCACATTCTTACCGTCGCTGAATATTCCGTCCGTCAAAGTGCCGCCTACGTCAATGTCTACGGTGTACGTCATTGTTCCTCCCTCTACTACTTATCCATGCGAGAGAGGGCTTCAACGATCGTGGCTACTCTCGTCAAATCCGATTCCCTTACCGCGGCTACCAAGTTTTGCACGACTTCACCGGTCAATACGGACGGATGGCAAATGGCCTCCATGTAATCGCTCCCCGCGGTGACCCACTAACGGCGCCCTAACCTGAGTAATGCGGAATCACTAAAATAGTCCTCGACCTTCAATCCGGCATTAAACTTTTGGTCCTTTCTTGGCAGAATCCAAATATTTGTCCGGTAATCCCTCTGGACATCGGCGAATGTCAATCCCACCCACAACCACTGTTTTCGCCCTTTTTTCCCGTCCGGCCAAAAGGGCAGGAACGGGATATAGCTCCACTTCCAGATTTTCCCCTGTTTGTCCCACATGTCTGCACATTCAGCCCGGTGTGCGATGGCATCAACGTACATGCGCCTCTTGCTGTAGGGCGCCCCCTCAATGTGAGGAACTCCATCTACAAGGAGAACTTCGGGCCGAAGTTCCCAGGTCGTTCGCGGAAATTTTTTATCAGTGTACGGAAACACAAAATCCCTTTCCGTCGCCCCCTCAGCAAAAAGGCCGGTATTAACCGGAGCCGGATACAACATAGGCTTGCGCCCCACTAGTTGCCACGACCAGGTAAGTAGGGGATCATTGTGCACATTCAAGTCGCTTGCATATTGAGTAGCATAGGGCGCCACCGGCTCGAACCGCTGGGTAGATGGAACGCGCCGGGTGCGCCTAAGTGTGGGTATATAAAGGATTGTTTCTGGAAGCTTCGCCGCATCATAAGGGAGAACAGACAATACAGTAAGTCCATAAACATCGAACGGTTTAAAAAACCCCAGACTCACTCGGTAAAGCTCCCCTTTGTATAAGGGCAAGTAGGGCTTGGGATCTTCCACAACGCGCCCTACAGTGGCTACAAACGAATATACAGCTTCATAATCTCGCACCAGCGTTCCATCACTGTCTATATTCCGCTCGTTGACTATGATCCGTAAGCTATCGTAGCGATTATAACTAAAAATATGATTCCACATCGCCTCTAGCCCGCTTTGAGCTTCCGGGAACGGGTCCCCCCCTATCCACGGCATTCCATCCTTTGTCCAGAGCTGGCCCTTTTTGTCAATGACTGCCCTTCCTTTGTTTCGCAACGTTGCCTCAATCCAATAGTCAGGGACGAACATATCAGGCTGCAATGTCGTCTCTGCGATCCTGATTTCTCTTCCGCGGGTAAGTTCAACGTAAAGCCCTTCCGGGACGAGGTCTTTAATTAAACCCGCGTTGTCCTTTGAGATCACCATTCCGGGTTTGACCCGGCCTTTGGTATACTTCTCGATGGAAAGCACCTCATCGGGATAAGCCGCTGCGATGCTCTTACCGGCCCCAATGAGGGACAATACGGGTTGGAGCATTCCAGCTCCCGCCCAGGCGCCAGCCGCTTTAAGAAAATTCCGCCTCGTCCAATACTGCCAGTAGTTCAGTTCCTTATACTCCTTCATCGGCTTGCCCTCCTTGGTCAAGTCTCTCTATTTACAGCCCAAAGGTGAAACGAAAAAATGGACCATTGACAAAATCCAGGTTGCTGCCAAAGCGCGTGGGCCTCTTTTCTGCCCCTCCGAACTTGTTATAGAAAAGATCCAGCCGGATGTTGTTCCCGATCTCCCAGTGAACCCCTGGCTGCAGCCAATGG
>JACQUW010000350.1 GCA_016210115.1 Deltaproteobacteria bacterium
CATTAGCGAACCGGATTGGTTGGAAGAAACCTATCAGCACTACTCCGTGAAAGTCATGCCCAAGGTTCCCTATCCGACGCTTAAAGGAATTCAAATGGTTTTGGATGAAATGGGCGCGCGCAATCCCAAGGCCAAGGGCGTCCAGCCCGCGAGTTTCGTTGACGTGACGATTCTGAGAGAGCTGGAGCAAAGCGGGTTCGTAAAGAGTCTCTACGGCGAGTAACCGGCACGCGGGTCACAATTAGGGTCCACAGAGAAACAGATTTGTGCGAGCTTTGTCCGAGTGGAGGTGAAGGATTTTGCCCGATGCTGTGATGATACAAACGCACAGCGGAGTTGGCGAATGTGAAGAGAAGAGGCGTCACACTTCGTGGCACGCCGCGCGATGCATTGGGCGTTTCTCCTCGAGCGGGGGTTCGATAGTCTTGCAACGTTTCACGCTAATAGGGCAGCGGGATTCGAACCGGCATCCGGCAGGCGGATTAACCGGAAGAGCAATCTCTCCCCTAAGAGGCAGCTTTTGCCTTTTGAAATAAGGGTCCGGCGGGGGATTCGACATAATAAGCGCTTTCGTGTACGGGTGACACGGCGAGTTGAACAGCTCCTCCGTTGAGGCCACTTCCACGATCTTGCCCGCATACATGACGGCCACGAAGTCGGCGAGATATTGGACTACGTTCAGGTCGTGAGAAATAAAAAGCATGGTCAGCTTGAGCTCTCTTTGGAGTTTTTTAAAGAGGTTCAGGACATGAGCTTGGACCGAGACATCAAGCGAGGATACGGGCTCGTCCGCGATCAGCAATTTAGGCTGTGGGGCCAGGGCCCGTGCGATGCAGATTCTTTGGCGCTGGCCCCCGCTAAACTCGTGGGGGTACCGATACAGGTGATCCGGCTGCAAACCCACCAGTTCGAGCAACTCTGCCACCCGGTTCAGCCGGTGCTCCCGGTTGATGCCAAAGTAAAGAGTCAGCGGGCGTCCCACGATATCTTCAACTCTCATCCTGGGGTTCAGCGAAGAGTAAGGATCCTGAAAGACCATTTGGATATGCCGCCTCAGCTCCCGAACTTGCCTCTGGGGGAGCTTGAGGATGTCTGTTCCCTGAAAGCAAACCTCCCCGCCTGAAGCCGGAATCAAACGCGTCAGCAGCCGCGCTGTGGTCGATTTGCCACAGCCGCTTTCTCCTACGAGCCCCAGGGTCGTGCCTTCCGGAATAGAAAAACTGATCCGGTCGACGGCCTTCAAGAGCTGTTTGCCGCGCACCCAACCGCCAAGCAGGCCGGGAGTCAAGTCAAAATATTTCGATAGGTTTGCAACGGTGAGCAGGTCCACGAAGCCTCACTCTCCCGCGAAATGGCAAGCGGCCTGAACAACGCTGCTATTCGGTTCCAATACGGGCGGAGTAACCCTGCAGATCTCCGCCGCCTTATGGCAGCGCGGGTGAAACTTACAACCTCGGGGAGGATTCATGAGGTCACAGACGCTGCCGCGGATGGCCGCAAGGGGCTCATTCCGCCGGTGCGGTAACGGAATGGCCTTCAACAGTCCCGTCGTATAGGGGTGCAGCGGTCGTGTAAAGAGAGACTCTTTATCACCCATTTCTACGAAGGAGCCGGCGTACATAACTCCGATCCTGTTGCATAGCTGGGCGACCACGCCAAGATTGTGGGAGATAAAAACAAGGGCGATGTTCATTTTCCCTCTCAATTCGTCGAGCAGGTCCAGGATCTGGCCCTGAATGGTAACGTCCAGAGCTGTGGTCGGTTCATCCGCCACCAGCAGTTTGGGCTCACAGGCCAAGGCTATGGCGATCATGACCCGCTGGCGCATGCCGCCGCTAAACTCATGGGGATATCGATCCATGAGCGCTTTCGGCGAGGGGATGTGCACGGTATTCAGGATTTGCTCGGTCCTGGCGCGGGCTTCTCTTTTGGAGCAGCCAAGATGCACGCGAAAACACTCGGCAATCTGCTCTCCAATGGTCAAGGAGGGATTCAAAGAAGTCATCGGCTCCTGAAAAATCATGGAGATTTTGCGGCCGCGGATCTTCTGCATTTCGGCCTCTCCTTTTTTCAGAAGGTCCTCCGTCTCGAAAATAATTTCTCCCTTGACAACCTCGCAGGGAGGCGAAGGCAGAAGACGGAGAATAGAAAGGGCCGTTACGCTTTTTCCGCAACCCGTCTCTCCGACGATTCCAAGAGTTTCGCCTTCGCGCACGAAAAAAGAAAGATTCTCAACCGCCCGGAGCGTGCCCCGCCTCAGATGAAACTGCACGGTCAGATCTTTAACCTCAAGCAGAGGCGGCTCCATTCTCACCTCTCGTACTGTCGCGGATCAAAGACATCTCGCAACCCATCTCCCAAAAGGTTGAAACCCAATATCGTCAGCGAAATGGCCGCTCCGGGAAAAATCGCCGCGTGAGGAGCGAGCTCCATGTAGCCTTTAGCTTCGTTCAGCATGAGTCCCCAGCTCGGAGTTGGCGGTGGAAAGCCAAGACCCAAAAAACTCAGAGAGGATTCCACCAAGATGGCATGGGCGAAATCCAGCGTCACAAGGACCAGCATCGGAGCGATGCAATTCGGCAGGATCTGGAAGACAAGGATACGGAACTCCGATTCGCCGGTCATGCGGGCGGCCTCCACGTACTCTTTCTCTTTCTGCGCGAGAACCCCGGCCCGCACCATGCGCGCGTACGCCGGCACCGCGGTAATGCCGATGGCCAGATAGAGCGTGAGAAAGCTAGCGCCCAGCGCTGCAACCAGGGCTATCGCGAGGAGGCGCCCCGGGAAAGCCAGAAGCGCGTCGATGAACCTCATGATCAGCTCGTCCACCCAACCGCCCCGGTACCCCGCAGCGGCCCCGAGAGGCACGCCGATGACGACCGCCAGCAGAACCGCGCCCACGGCGACGCGCATGGCGATCACCGTGCCCAGAACGATCCGTGTCAAAATATCGCGCCCATAGATATCAGTTCCCAGCCAATGCTCTGAGGAAGGACCCATCAAACGGTGGGCAAGATTCATTTCAAATGGATTATGAGTGGCGATCAGAGGGGCAAGAAGCGACACGAGAGAAACAATCAGGACGAAGAAGAGGCCCAGGCTTGCCAGGCGATTCCGCAGAATAATTATGAGGCTTTCCGCCAGACCTCGACCAGCGCTTGAGAGCCGGGCCCGGAACACTTTCGGCCCGATCAGTGATGCCCCGGAGATATTCATGATTTCATGGCTAGAAGAAGCATCTCAGTCAAGGCGGATGCGGGGATTCAACCAGCGATAGAAAATATCCACGATCAAGTTCACTAAAACGTAACTCAGCGCCAACAATAGCACAGCGCCCTGGAGGACGGGGTAATCACGCGCATAGACAGCCTCCAGAACCAATCGCGCCAGTCCTGGCCAGGCGAATACGGTTTCCACAACCGTCGAGCCGCCCATCAACCGTCCTACGTGCAAGCCGATAGCCGTGGTTGCCGCGATCAGCGAGTTCCTCAGTGCGTGCTTGTAAAAAACCAGGTAAGGCGGAAGGCCTTTTGCCCGCGCCGTGCGGACGTAGTCCAGCCCCAACTGTTCGAGCATCTCGGCCCGGACATACCGGCTGGCTGTCGAAGCCATATCCGTCCCCAAGACAAGCGTCGGGAGGGCAAGATGCTGGAGGAAAACAAAGACGTTCGCCTCTGGGCTCACGTATCCCATAGTGGGGAACCACCCGAGATAAATACCGAAGCAAAGAATGAGAACAAGCGCAAACCAGAAGTTTGGAACGGAGATGCCAAAGAGCGCAAATGCCATGGCCGAGTAGTCGAACACGCTGTTTTGCCTCACCGCCGCGATAGTCCCCGCCGGGATTGCAATGAGAATTCCCAGCAGGAGGGAGCTTAGCGCCAGGTAAATGGTGGGGGGGTAACGCTCAATCACCACATCAAATACGGGTCTTTTGGCTCTGAGCGAGTATCCGAGGTCTCCCTGGACGGCTCTCGCCAGCCAGCGGAAATATTGGACATAAAGGGGTTTATCCAGGCCGAGCTGTCTTTGCAGGGCCTCGTAAGCCGCCTGATCATGCAAATCTTCACCGAGCATGACCGCGACCGGATCCCCGGGGATCAGGTGAATAATGAAAAAAACGATGAGCGAGACGAAGAAGAGAACCGGAATCAGCTGGATGAACCGTTTTAACGCATAACGAATCAGCCCCAACAATTTGACCTCTCAAGAAATAACAACATCGGGCGTCAAACAAAAGGCGCCCATCGGCAATAGAAGAACTACTTTTCGATCCACGTTCTTAGCACACCGATTTTCGTGGAGTTGATGTCGCCGGTATCGGACGTGACAAAACCTTTGACCCGGTCCCTGTGCGCATAAAAGCGAGGGTAGAACGCTATAGGAACCTCCGGCACCTCCTCGTAGATCTGCCGTATCGCCTTGGCATACAGCTCGAACCGTTTCTTTCGGTCCGTGATCTTACTCGCTTCAGCGAGGAGCTTGTCCACTTGCTCGTTGCAATAACCGGGCAGGTTACGCGTGCCTTTTCTGGCCTTGGCCTGTTCCGCTTCAGCGCAAGTGTACTCCGCCCCATACACAAGGTGAGGGTCCGGTTGGAGCCTCCCGCCGAAGATGATCATCTGAAAGTCCCGATCCCTCTGTTTTTTCCTGTAAGTGCCATATTCCAATAAGGTGATCTTCATTTTAATGCCCGCGCTAGCGAACTGCTGCTGGAGGATCTGCTGTTCGGCTTCGTCCCCCTGTTGGCCCAGGAGTTCCACCTCGAAATCCTTCCCGGCGCCTGCCTCCGCAAGCGCCGCCTTCGCTTTGGCCGGATCTCGTTCCATTTTGGGCATTTTGACAAACCATGGATTTCCCGCGGGGTAGCGTTGGTCTACGGGCGTTCCGAGCCCCCAAAATGCCGCTTCCAAATACTGTCTTTTGTCGATGGCGAAAGCGACTGCCTCTCGTAGCTTGCGATTGTCGAAAGGAGGCTTCTGGACGTTGAAGATGAGACGTTTAAAACCGGCGGCGCTCGCCTCCGCAACGCGAATGCCGGGCAACTCACCCTTCTTGATCTTCGATACAAATGAAGACGGCGCGCGCTCAATGATATCGACGTCGCCGGCTCGAAGAGAAGAAAGGCGCACGGTGGCATCTGCGATCGGCTTGAAGACCACCTCATCTAAATAGGGGAGGCCTTTCTGCCAATATGGCTGGTGCCGGACCAGAACAAGCTGAACGCCGGTCTTCCATTCCTTAAAGGCAAAAGGGCCCGTTCCCGGAGGAAAACCGGACAGGGTATCGGCTCCCCTCGCGATCGAATCCTTCGGGACAACCACAAAGCCGCGAATCGTTGCCAACGTGCTCAGAAAAGGCGCCGTTGGCTCTTTGAGCCTAAACCGGACCGTATGCCGGTCCGGCACGGTTATGGATTCTACGGCCTTCATGAGACTCAACCCGGTCGCTCCGTTTTTCGGATCCATCGCATACTCGGCGCTCCACTTGACATCCTCGGCCGTCACGTCCTGGCCGTTATGGAATTTCACTCCCGGACGAAGCTTAACCGTATACTCGAGCCCGTTTTTTGAGATCGCCCACGACTGCCCCAACGCGGGCACAATGTTATTCTTCAGATCGAAATCAAAGAGAGTCTCGTAGAACAAACTGCGCATGAGTTGGTCGGTGGAGAGCATCCGGACGAAGGGGTTCATGGTCGAGACATCAGCCTCCATAGCAAAGACCAGTCGGCCTCCTCGTTTGGGAGTATCCGCGCCCAGGGCCGGATGGGCCAGTGCGAGGACACTGAAGAGAAAGACCCAATACGCTCGCTTCATAAAGACCTCCTTGCCGTGCTTTACTTTACCTCCGAGTTCAGCGCCTTCAACAAACGTCCCTGACTAGCTATCCGTGAACGGAGATTTAGACCTGAGTCTCAAAACGGGGATTTTTTCTGTCTCTTCGATATAAGAAGCAAAGATATACTTGTTGAACTTGAAATCCATGCTGGTGTATTTGCCTCTCTC
>JACQUW010000351.1 GCA_016210115.1 Deltaproteobacteria bacterium
CCATAACGCCGAGATCGATGATCTCATAATTGTTGCAACCGAGGACCACGCCGACGATGTTCTTACCGATATCGTGGACGTCGCCTTTAACCGTCGCCATAACGAGCTTCGCCCGCGGTCTACTCTGCTCCGCCCCATGCTTTTGCGCTTCCATCAGCGGCGTCAGGTAAGCAACGGCCTTTTTCATTACGCGCGCGCTTTTCACCACCTGGGGAAGAAACATCTTGCCTTCGCCGAAAAGGTCTCCCACCACGTTCATCCCGTCCATGAGCGGACCTTCGATGATACTGAGCGGCCGGTTATATTTCTTCAGCGCCTCTTCCAGGTCTTGCTCCAGGTAATCGGCGATTCCTTTAATAAGAGCGTGGGACAGCCGGTGCTCCACATCTTCGGCGCGCCAGGCCTCATCCTCCGCGGCTGACTTGCCTGCGCCCTTGACCTCCTGGGCCAATTCCAGCAGCCGCTCAGTGGCGTCCGGACGGCGATTGAAAAGAACATCCTCAATCCTTTCCAGGAGTTCCCGCGGAATCTCTTCGTAGACGGCAAGCTGGCCGGCGTTGACGATGCCCATGTCCATCCCGGCCCGGATCGCATGATAAAGAAATGCCGCATGCATCGCTTCACGAACGGTGTCGTTGCCGCGAAAAGAGAAGGAGAGATTGCTCACCCCGCCGGAAACATGGCTGCGGGGAAATAGTTTCTTGACCTGGCGCGTTGCCTCGATGAAGCTGAGGGCATAATCATTGTGCTCCTCCATGCCGGTAGCGACGACGAGGATGTTGGGGTCGAAGATGATATCGGACTCGTCGAAGCCGATCTCCTCGGTGAGAATCTTGTGAGCCCGTCTGCAGATCCGCAGCCGGTGCTCAACGGTCGTCGCCTGTTTCTCTTCGTCGAAAGCCATGACAATGGCCGCGGCGCCGTAGCGCTTGATGAGACGCGCCCGGCGTTTGAACTCTTCTTCGCCCTCCTTAAGGGAAATCGAGTTGACCACCCCTTTGCCTTGAACGCACTTCAGACCTGCCTCAATGACCTCGAAATTGGAGCTGTCGATAACGATGGGCACCCGGGCGATCTCCGGCTCTGCGCCGATGTAGTTAAGAAAGGTCGTCATGGCCTTGACGGCATCGAGCATACCCTCGTCCATATTCACGTCGATTAGGTTCGCCCCGCCTTCGACCTGCTCGCGCGCGATGGCGAGAGCCTCCTCGTATTTCTCTTCGCGAATGAACCGGGCGAACCTGCGCGAGCCCGCGACGTTGGTGCGCTCTCCAATCATGATGAAATTCGATTCGGGCCGGATGGTGAGTCTCTCAAGGCCGCTCAGATGAGTGAATCCGTCGGGCTCCGGCGGAACGCGAGCCGTGCCGCCGCGCATGGCATCAGCGATGGCCGAAGTGTGCTCCGGCGTGGTCCCGCAGCAACCTCCTACGAGATTCACCCAACCTTCTCTCGCCCAGTCCCCGAGATACCTGGACAACTCATCGGGACCCATGTCGTAGCCGCCGAATTCATTGGGAAGCCCCGCATTTGGGTATGAAAACGTAAAGAGCGGAGACAGACGAGCAAGTTCCTCCATATACGGCGCCATCTGCTGGGGACCCAGAGCGCAGTTGATGCCGACCGCGAGGAGAGGCACGTGTGAAATCGAAGTCAAAAACGCGTCCAGGATTTGTCCCGAGAGCGTGCGGCCACTACGGTCCACAATGGTAACCGAAGCGAGGATGGGGATCCGGACGCCTCTTTCTTCGAATAATTTCTCTATGGCAAAGAGGCAGGCCTTCAGGTTCAACGTATCGAAGGTCGTTTCCGGAAGGAAAATGTCGACCCCTCCATCCAGGAGACCGCGCGCCTGATCGTAGTAGGCGTCAACGAGACGTTCGAATGTGATACCGCGTAAAGCCGGGTTGCTGACGTCAGGCGATATGGAGGTGGTTTTGTTGGTCGGACCTATAGAGCCGGCAACGAATCGGGGCCTCTCCGGTCTTTTTCGGTTGAAGCGTTCCACGGCGCGCCGAGCCACTGTGGCCGCTGCCAGATTGATCGAGTAGGCTTCCGATTCGAGCCCATAATCGGCGAGCGAAACCGCATTGGAATTGAAGCTGTTGGTCTCGATGATATCGGCGCCCGCATCGAGATAATCGACGTGAACCTTTTCTATCGCCTCTGGTTGAGTGACGGAAAGAAGGTCATTGCATCCCTTGAGAGCCCGCTCGTGGCCGGCAAATTGCTCCCCCCGGAACTCGCTTTCGTCGAGCTTGAGGGTCTGAATCATTGTTCCCATAGCCCCGTCGAGAACCAGAATCCGCTCGCGGATCAATTGTCTCAACAGCTTATCAACGTTGCGCATTTCCAATCTCTCCCGGCGCGATCTCTCGACAGAAAATCTGAACTAATTATTGTACCTCAAACGTAAAAGGACCGCGAGAACTAAAGCAAAATTCCTTCAGCTCTTCGAACGGCGATTCCTCGAGCGCGAGGTTTCAGGCCGCGGCCGACCTGCCTGTGCGCCCGCCTGCCAGGGCGCGGGCAGGTGTCCGCACGCAGACAGGTGGGTAGGTACCATAACGACCTCTCGCCTCTCGGCCTCAAGTGAAAGCCGTCACCCGGTCGGAGAGACCGCGCATCCGACCTGCCTGCCGGCAGGCAGGTAACCAGCGGTGGGAATAACCACTGACCCATTGCATGGGCTCATAGAGCGGGTGGCGGCTTTCACCGTCAGGAGTGATCCCGGCAGATAAGAATTGACGGCGCGTCTTTAGACGGCGGCCTACCTTCCCAGCGTGACAGCGACGGTTCCGGCTACAACAAGAATTGTGCCGACCACGGTGCGGGTTCCAACTTGCTCCAGACCGCGCAGAACAGCGATAGTGAGGATCATGGTCCATAATGGAGTAGTGGCCACGATGGGAGCCACAACCACGACGGGGCCGGAGCTCAGAGCGAACAGCGCCAGCACGGCGCCGGAAGCCTCAAACACTCCGGCAGCGCCAAACCTGAGCAGCGCCTTTCTGTTCCAAATCAGAGCGGGCCTGGAGACGGGGAGAAGCAAGAAAACGACAAGACAAGTAAAAGAAACGCTGGCCAGCACGGCCGCCAGATAGATCGGCTCGTTGGAGATAGTCAAAGCGTAGCGGCGCACCGGAAACGCTACCCCCGCAAGAAAAGCCGCGGAAAGGGAGAACAGCACGTGCCACCAGCGATACGTTGCTGAAGGAGTTGCCGGTCGCCACGAGAGAAGGATGACTCCCGCCACAATCAAAATCGTGCCCAGGAGAATCGCCAGGTTTGCTTTCTCACCCAGAATTGTGATCGCGATGATGGCGCTCCAAAGCGGAAAAGAATTGCGCAGCGGCTCGCTGCGAGAAGCTCCTATTTTGTGCAAACCGACAAAGGTGAGCAGGCTCGTAATCGTTTGCACGAGTCCGAGCAAGCCGAATAGCAGAACCGCAACAAAATGGGCGCCGGGCAGGCCGCGAGTAAGAAAGAGAGCGGCCCAAAGAGTCAGGGTGCGCACCCCCATGGCAGCGACGCTGGCAGTGAGCGGCGTAGAGTGATTTAAGCCGAGACGCGCGCTTATGGTAAAACAGGCAAAAGCGAACGCCGAGAGGACAGCCAGAAATTGGGGAGTCATGGAAAGGCTCGATACGAATACCAGATACACGCGGTGCAAGACGTTCGTGGGGCGGAAGGCGAGTAAAGCTCAACTAAGGAAGACCTTCCAAAAAAGCCATGCGGATCAGCTCTAAAGCATTGAGAGTCATGCGAACTCGATCCGCTTGCCCTCTTCCGGCTATTCTGTAAATTCGGTGTTTGACTTCCTTACCGTCGGTTACGGCTATCGAAGTTTCGCCGCTGGCCAGGTTCTCCACCTTTTCATCCGGATTGGGCAGCGCATGCAACGCGACACCCAAATCGCTCCCGGCCTGCTCCCGCACGGCCCGGGCAAGTTCTGCGGTGAGGGCAGCCGGATCTTGGAGCAGCGCCTCCACATCTTGCGGCCGGCGGGAAAATTTCAACAGCCGCCGGATCGAAGCCGGGCTGCCGGCGATGATTCCTTCGACCAGGTTCTCCGGGGCGGCTTGTTGCAGCCGGCCGGCCAGGAGCCCCCCCGTGAGATCCTCGAACACGGCAATGGACTTGTTGTTGTTTCTCAGGAGGTGACCCACAATGTCCTCCATTGTTTCGTTGTCTCTGGCAAAAACGTGACTTCCGAGGGCCTGGCACACTTCGGCTTCAACGGGAGCGATGAGCCTCATGGCTTCATCCCTGCTGGAGGCTTTGGCGGTAATTCGAACATCCACCTGACCCGGGTGGGCGAGCACACCCACAGTCGGATTTGTGGAGTTGGCAATCAGATCGCCGACACGCTGGTCGACTGCGCTCTCGCCCATCCCGACCACCTTCAAAACTCTGTAAGCGATGGTCTCGGAGAGATCAAATTTGCGGCGCAGGTACGGCTCGACCTCATTCTCGAACAGCCATTTCATCTCGAAAGGAACGCCGGGCAGGACGAAGATGACGCCCTTCAGGTCCTCCAGGATAAAAGCCGGCGCAGTACCGTTAGGATTTCGCACCGGAATGGCGCCGGCAGGCATGTAAGCCTGGCGTTCGTTATTGGGAGTCATGACCTGTCCACGCCTGCGAAATCGGTCTCTGATCTCTTCCAGGAGTTGGGAATCCAGCACCAGATCGCGTCCCGTCACTGCGGCAACGATTTCGCGGGTGAGATCATCCCGAGTAGGACCGATACCGCCGCTGGTGATGACGAGGTCCGAACGCTCGAGCGCGCGCGAGATCACCTCTCTCATCCGTCCCGGGTTGTCCCCCACAACGGTCTTGTAAAACAGATTAATCCCAAGTTCCGTCAACCGGTGGGCTATCCAGGCAGAGTTTGTGTCAACGATTTGCCCTAAGAGTAACTCTGATCCGACGGCGACGATTTCAGCATTTGGCATGGACAGCCCGACCTCTCCTCTGATTGGGGAATTGGAGAGCGGAAATGCGCAAAATAATTGAAAAAAGTTAAATTTCCGGCTGCTGGATTTTTACAATAAGCATCCGGGAGATGCAATATACGGGTTGAACGGAAACGGCGGCGCAGGTAAAAATGTTACGAGCGCCGACTGAGCAAAAACTTCCGCGTGGGAGATTGAGGAAAAAGCGATGAAAAGGATATACAGCGCCCAAGACACCCTTATGCTCGCCCATCTTCACAACATCCTCAGAAGCCACGGCATCGAGTGTCTGGTGCGAAATGAACACCTTGCGGCCGCAGCCGGTGAAATCCCTCCGATTGAGTGTTGGCTCGAGCTCTGGATTCTCGACGATACGAGAATGAACGAGGCGTCGGCATTGCTCCGCCGCGCGCTCGCCCCTATCCGTGCCGTCGAGAAGCCCTGGCAGTGCGCCGGCTGCGATGAAGAGATCGGCGGCCAGTTCACCCAATGCTGGAAGTGCGGCGCGAATCATCCCTCGATTCGCGAATGAGGGAAAGGATTATGGTAGGCGCTGGATATGGGCCCATACAGAAAAAAGGGCCTTTGCCTTGAGGCGGCCTTCAAACTCCCCGATCCGGAGCGAACGTCGGTGGCGCGATGAGACAAGATAGCCGGGCACCGAACAAGTTATGGAAGCTGCATGTTCCTGTGCCCCCTCTCTTCAAGGCTTTCCGCCACCGGCTACAGGGTGTATTAAAGTTTCGTCGTTGGATGCATAATGCGGGCTAGTGATCGGGGCTAGATCCTGGAGATTTCGTATTTTTCGTGGTGCAGAGCGTCACTGACTTTGACAATGATCTGCTCGTTGATCTCCCGCTCTAAATTAGAGAGGCTCCGGTTCTCTTCGTCATAAAGGAAATTGGCGATATCCGGATGGACTCGCACCACGATTCTTTTGCCGTTTTCTAGAGTCAACTTTTCTTTCCTTACCGCCCGCAACAACTCGTAGGCGATCGTCACATTCGACTTGATCCGGCCTCGTCCGTCACAGTACGGGCACGGGCTGAGGAGGATATTTTCCAGACTTTCGCGGGTGCGCTGCCGGGTCATTTCGATCAGGCCCAGTTCGGATATTTTCAAAATGTTGGTCCGGGCCTTGTCCCTTTTAATTGCTTCTTTGATTGCGTCATAGACCTTTTTTCGGTTGGCCTCCTTTTCCATGTCGATGAAGTCGAGGATGATGATGCCGCCGATGTTTCTCAGACGAAGCTGGCGCACGATCTCCTGGACCGCCTCGAGGTTCGTTTTTAAGATGGTTTCCTCCTGGTTTTTCTTCCCAACGAAGCGGCCGGTGTTGACATCAACGGCGGTCAGCGCTTCGGTACGATCGATCGTGATATAGCCGCCCGAATGCAGCCAGACTTTCCTCTCCAGAGCTTTCGAGATCTTCTCCTCGATCCCGAAGTGGTCCATAATCGGTGTGGGATCGCTGTAGAGCTTGATCCTGGACTTCAGACGCGGCATGAACTGGCCCACCAAATCCAGCACCCGGCGGTGCTCTTTTGCCTGGTCAATATGGACCTGCTGGGTCTCGCTTGTAAAAAAGTCCCTCACTGTGCGGGCGATGAGATCCAGATCCTGGTGGATGAGAGCCGGAGCCGGTGACGATTCAGCCTTTTTCTGCACGCCTTTCCAAAGTTTGGCCAGGAACCGCAGATCTCTTTGAATCTCCCTTTTGCTCTCACCTTCGGACGCGGTTCGCAGAATGAAACCACCATCTTCCGTGAGGAGCGAAAGGGCGATCTCTTTCAGCCGTTTTCTTTCTTTATCGTCCTCAATCCGGCGCGAGATGCCGATATGGGTGGCCGAGGGCATAAAAACGAGGTAGCGTCCCGGCAACGAGACGTGAGAGGTGATCCGGGCCCCTTTCATTCCCAACGGGTTCTTGGCAACTTGAACCAAAATTTCCTGTCCCCGTGAGAGCTGGCGCTCTATGGGAAGACGGCGACTCGGCGCCGGCCTGGCCCCCTCGAAAACGATCTCGTCATCCGAGCTCGCTTCTACTCCAACGAGAAAGTCTGAGACATGGAGAAAAGCGGCCTTGTCGAGCCCAATATCGACAAAAGCCGCCTGCATGCCCGGAAGTACACGGGTTACCTTGCCCTTGTAAATGTTTCCAACAATGCCTCTCTCTTGCTTTCTTTCAATCAGAAACTCGGCCGGAATGCCCTCTTCCACGATCGCAATGCGCGTTTCATAGGGAGGGCAATTAACAAAAATTTCTTGCTTCATGATTCAGTTCTTCGCCCAGGCTGCTCTATAGTGGCGGGGAGAAAACCGGATGGATTTTCCCTCAAAATTGGACATCCATGAGGGTAGTCAAAGGTCAACAATTTGAAATACTTATATTTTAAAGTCTTGAGAATATCAAGATATTTTGGTCACCAGTGGCGGAATAATGAGCGCACGGGGCCCGTCGCCAATATCGCTGCCTCGCTGGTATGGCGAAATCCCGGCTGCAGCGGGGTCGCTCCGCCCGGCCAACGCTGAGCGGAATCAACCCCCGTCCCAGGCAACGCCGGCCATCCGAGGCCCTCGACCGGCAGCGGACACCTATTTTATTCACGGATCTTGGTTCGGGGCGAGGACTTGCGGATTAAGAATGTTGATCGGTTTATTCTCCAGGAAGCTTAGAATATTGGCCATGGCGAGTTGGAAGCGCTCGCGCAGGATCTCGACCGTCGCGTAGCCCCTATGCGAGAGAAGCACCACGTTATTAAGCGTCCGAAAGGGATGCTCCATCGGCAGCGGCTCTTGGTCAAACACGTCCAGCCCGGCGCCACCCAGGTGACCGGTTTCGAGGGCCCTCAGCAGCGCTTGCTCTGACACAATAGGTCCCCTCGAGGTGTTAATCAAAATAGCGCCGGGTTTCATCAATGATAGTTCTTTTTCCCCGATCAAGGCTCGCGTCTCCGGGTTTAAAGGGGCGTGAATCGTCACAATATCGGCTTCCTTGAGCAAGACCTCGAGTGAAGCACGGTTGGCTCCCACTTCACGAGCCCTTTCGTCCGTTAGAGTCCGGCCGGTGGCGAGAACGTGCGCTTTAAAAGCTTGGCAGATACACGCGACTTGCCTTCCAATTCTGCCGAGGCCGACCACGCCCACGGTTTTCCGCTCCAGAAGGGTTCCGGGAATAGCGGGCCAGGGCTCATCGCGCATCTTTCGATCAATCTGGGGAATGTGGCGCAGGAGCGCGAAAATCAGTCCGAAAGTCAGCTCAACCGTGGAAATCCCGGAATCGTTGGGAGTTACAGCCACCGCGATCCCAAGCTGTGTTGCGGCTGGAAGATCGAGGTGGGCGATGCCCCTGCCCGTTTGAGAAATGAGCTTTAAGTCCGGCCCGAGCGCCATCTGCCGTTCCCCGAAACGGGTCCGTTCTCGCATAAGGAGGATCGCGTGAACACCCCGGAGAGCTTGAGCCAGCTCCTCTTCCGTCCCGAGGCGGGTTCTCATTACCGTTGCATGAGCCTTCACTCTGAGTCGCTCGATCTCGGGAACGCTCTCGGCTAAACCCTCGTAATCATCCAAAATGAGTACGCGAAACCTCTCCTGTCTGGCTTCCGTCATTTACCTCTCCGTTGACTCAGCTCGCGCGCTGCCGAACGCGTAGGGAACGGCCGGGACGGTTCCACGCTTCAAGGCAGACCTTTTCGTCCGAAGATGGGCGTGCGACTAACCCGCAATATCCATGCACCGAGGAACCCTCAATGAACCCTGCAGGCACACGGTGAATCATGCGGCTAGACGGTTGCAGTAACCTCGACTTCGATCAGCTTTCCGTCGGCCGAGTAGCCATCCACGAAGCTATATTCCATCTGCGGGACCTGAACCGTCACTGTTTTCTGGAACAGCTCTTTGAGACTGTCGATACTTTGACTCTGGTGAAGGTAGAAAGAGACCTTAACCGCCTTATCCCATGAGCTTCCGGCATCCGCGAGCGAGCTGGAGATACGCGGAAGGATATCTGTGAGTTGATCCGCCAAACTGGGAAGGACGGCCGTTACCCCGGACAGAAAAACCACAGCGTCGTAAATCAGGTACCGGAGCGGAACGATGGGTGGGTCGTACTCTTTGAGTATCTTTCCGATTCCAGGACGAGAAGGCCTCATTGCGAGCAGATCGACAGCAACTGTCGCATTTGAATCGAAATGCGCCGGCGCGATATAGCTGGAGCTTGCCGACCTTGCTTTCCCCGAAAGAATCCTGACCCGTTCCTTGCTGCCGGCATCCCGGCTCTCCCTGTCCCGAGCCCACAACCGGGTGCGTACGGTATCATCAAGAGAAATTCCCATGAGTCGGAGTTCTTCGTCAAACCGGCGGAAAACATCTGCTGCCTGCTCGGCAGCCGTTGAATCCGCACGGCCTTCGGCGGAGAGAGCCGCAAACTCCCTTCCGAGCCACTGGAATATCATCTTTCGCATGCTTAATACGTGCGCTACCGAGCTTGAGGTCGGCCGCGCAATCCGCTTTGTTCATATACCGCTTGAGAATGCTTGGCAAGCTCTTTAGCGGCAGCCGTGCGTTCAGAAGCAGATCTGCCGGGTTCATACTTGACGGCTCGGCGAGTTAAGACATGCCCTTCACCGGGGGAACGAGTGAGAGGCGAGCATGGCGCGCCTGGGAGGGTTAATGTTCGTATCCGATCGCTCAGTCCCCACGCTCCCGCATGGTCCAGCGCCGGCCGTGGCGTGTTTCTCGGGCGCAAAAACGCCGCGCTGCATCCACCGGTTTTCTCGTTTGCGCGATATCCGCCAAAACCTGAAAACAATGCTCACGGGCGCGAAACCGATATCCTTTTGCCGCCTCGATTTCAATGTTGTTAATCCCGGGTCTCAGGACCCGCGCGACCGCACGCCCGGCGACGTCATCTCCAGGCCTTTCTCTGATCTCAAGTAACGTCTCGCATTCGCCGTCGCCGTCGACTCTGACCTTCACTCGCCACTCGTGCACTCTTTTCCCTTGCTCAACTGGATCGGGAGACATATCTAGATCTACAATCGAGAGCTTATGCCTTTTGCCGCAGCGGACGTGTCGGTTGGCGGCCCATGCATCTGCCGCAATTAAAGCGAAAGCTGCAATCGCCAACAAGCCTATCCAGAGGGTATTCCCATTGCGCCTCTTCATATTCCACCTCTTTCCCTGAAGCGGTTCAGTGATCTATCCTGCATTTCTTCATTCGTTTAAGCTTTTGCTGTCTGAACACCAAAAATAATTCCATTCACGGCAGAGCGCAAGCAGGTAATCTCCCCAACGAAAGAGGGAAAACACCGCGCCAGCGGCGACAGCGAGGTGTGTTGTCGTAGCGTAATCCCTCAGTTACGACGGGTAAACCTTAGTAGGGAGTTTTTCATCGCGTAAGATTTTGGGCTGGACAAATGCTCGCATCTTTGGTACGGTAGAATGGCCGTATCGTAGAG
>JACQUW010000345.1 GCA_016210115.1 Deltaproteobacteria bacterium
TCGCAAAACACCGGCAGATATTTGGAGACCGCGTTTGAGAACATCGACATTTTTCTGGAGGAGATGGCCCAGTCCGATGGCATGATTTCCCTCATCAGGACGAAAGCCGACGGCCTGGGCCTGGACTTTACAAAATATGACGGCCCCCGGCCGCTTGAAGATCGGCCGGACCGGCGACCTAGAGAAACTCCGTCGATTAAGAGGTTTGAGGAGGTTGAGGATCTGTACAACCTGGTGGAAGTGTTACAAAAACGCGGCTTCAAGGAAGCGGACATCGCGAAGATACTTGGAGAGAATTACTTGCGGGTGCTGCGAGATGTCCTGTAAGTGTTATGTTGAATTTTCTTCCGACGAGGAGGTACCAACGTGAAAGCTCACCGCCTGTACGCAACCGTGCTTGCGCTATTCATTTTAACTCTGTTATCAGCGGCGGCGGACCTGCAGGCTAGGACCTATCTCGCCTATATATCCGATTCTCCGACTTCCACCGCAGCTTACTGGGTAGCCAAGGATGGCGGAATCTACGCCAAACATGGCCTCGACGTTGAATTGGTCTTCATCAGCGGAAGCACCCGGGGCATCCAGAGTCTTATCGCCGGAGACGTTGCTTTTGTAGGCGCGACAGGGACGGCGGTGATCAATGGAAGACTGGCCGGCGGGGATATCGCCATCATCAGCAGCCTGACGAACACCCTCCCCTACTACATCATCGGCACCCCGGCGATAAAATCCCCGGAACACTTGAAGGGGAGGTCCGCAGGCGTGCATATCCCCGGAACGGCAGCGGACTTCGCGCTACGTCTCGCGCTGAAAAAGGTTGGTCTATCTTATAAAGACATCAAGGCGGTCACGGCGGGTGGCTCCGCGGGCCGCATTGCAGCGGTCATGACCGGCCAACTGGATTTCACGATTGTGCCGGAAGCGGAAAAAATACGCGGGGAGCAGGGTGGTCTAAAGGTCATTATGGACCTCGCCAGGCTCAACATTCCCTTTCAGTTGACCTGTACAGTGACCACGAGAAAGCTGATCCGGGATAACCCGGACCTGGCCAGGCGCATGGTCCGGGCGATGGCTGAGACGGTTCGGTACTACAAAACCCACAAGGAGGACGTGATAAGAATCATGCAGAGATATACACGTGGGCAGAACCGGCAAGTCCTGGAGCAAGTCTACGCCTCTTATAGCGACTTTCTGATTGAGGATACCTATCCCACGATCGAAGGACTGAAGAACACGTTAGAGATCCAGGCGGCCTGGGATCCGCGGGCCGCTAACGCCAAGGCCGAAAGCTTTGTCGATCTCCGGTTCGTTGACGAGCTCAAAAAAAGCGGTTTCATTGATCAACTCTACGGCCGGCGGTAAAAGCAAAATCTCCCCTGCCCCCTCTTTTTCAAACTTTTTCAAAGAGGAGAAACCCAAAATCAAAGAGGGGATTTCTCGTTGATCCCCTTTGGGACCACATAGCCCGGCAAGGTTGCTGGAACAAATTTACACCCTGAATTCTCATTGAGGATCAAGATCAAGGCTGCCGATCCTGGAGATCGGCTGGCCGATATTTTGTTCCACGATCTTAAGGATTTTCTTGAAAAACTCCGCATCGTCAAAAAATAACGAACCAAAATAATTTCGGCCGTTCCAGTCGATGATGAGAAAACAGTGCGGGGCTCCAAGGCCGGAAGACCCCGTTTCAACACCAATCAGCGTGCCGACTTCACCTTCCGGCAACGGGTTTTTTGGGCCATGCGGGCCGATCCAACGGGGCGGCCAGTTGCGGCTTCCTTGCCACCGCATTTTGGGATGATCCCTTAAAGTCACAGATACTTAGGTAGAAGAGTCAGCGATAAGATGTCAAATATATCTTTTGGTTGACAGTGATATGCATTAAATATAAGTTCCGGCCGATGGAACTGCGCCATTTGAGGTACTTTGTCGCCGTTGCCGAGGAACTCCATTTTGGCCGGGCGGCAAAGAAGCTCCACATTTCCCAGCCTCCGTTAAGCCAGCAGATTCGCCAACTAGAAGAGGAATTGGGCATGCGTTTGTTTATTCGAACCAGGCGTCGGGTGCAGTTGACCAGTCCGGGGCGAATCTTCTTGGAGGAGGCGAAGAAGATCCTCGCGCATGCGCGACGAGCAGTTGAAAAGACAAGAAGCATAAATAGAGGCGACACGGGCAGAATAACAGTCGGTTGGATGCCGTGGGCGGATTTCACACCTCTTCCGTTTATGGTTCAAATGTTTTGCCGCGAGTATTCTAACCTAAACCTTGAAGTTCAGGTTTTGAGCCAGGCCGGGGATCAGGTCGCGCCGTTACGCGACGGGCGGTTGGACATAGGCTTTTTGCCTCGGGGTTTCAAGGCCGAGGGATTGGTTATGCAAGTCGTTTTTAATCAGCGGCTTATGGCGGTCTTTCCGCAGAAACACAAGTTTTCACAGTTGCGACAGATACCAGTCACTGCTTTGGCTGAGGAGCCTTACATCGGTTTTGAGCGGCGTTCCGAGCCTGTTTTGCACGATCACGTCACCGCTTTCTGCCGGGCATTCGACATCTCGCTCAACGTGCGGTGCGAAGTGCCCAACCCACTAACGATTCTGGGGCTCGTACAGGCCGGTTTGGGTATTTCAGTCGTTCCTTTTTCCGTTCCCATGCGGAGGCCGGGACTGATGTTCCGCCATCTTTCTCCTCCATTACCTCCCGTAGAAGTGGCGGCGGTGTGGCATCCAAAAAACGATTCGCCACTGCTCCGTAAATTCTTGCAGGTTCTCCAGGTTCGTGGAGGGATTCTGTCGTTGGACGGGAACAACCCTCACCGAATCCCGCTTGGGCGGGCTTAGCTCTCTCTCGAAAACTGCGGGGAATCGGTTTAAAGATCCTATCCCGGACGAGGTCGTTCGTTATTGCGTCCCGCGGCACGGTCGGACGGGCGGGTCAGAACGGAAGGAGACAAAACTGACTGGCTTTCCCAACCGCGCTTGAGAAGATCGCCGCCGGCGCCGCGGGCCCCCGGCAACATGCGGTTGACGAGACTGAAACCGGCGGCCGTGAAAGCGGGAGACAGGCTGTTCAGCAGGTGCAGCAACCGCGCCTGGGGAGTGATGATAAGCTCGGCCCTGCCGTAGCGGCAGGCGTTGATGATTTGCCTTGCCGCCCTCTCGGAGCTGGTCGAGAACAGAGGAAAAGCGTTGGCGATGCTAAAAATCGCGAACTCTCTCTTATGCTTGCCTTTGAAGAGAGCATTAAGATGCGCGCCGGTTCGCATCAGTCCGGGACAAACGGTCGTGACGTAGATCCGGTCCTTTGCCAATTCCGCGCGAAACCCTTCCGAAAGGCCCACGAGAGCGAACTTGCTGGCCACATAAGGCAGCAGGTGAGGAACCGCGACCTTGCCGCCGATAGAGGAGATGTTGACAATCCGGCCCTGCCGACGACTTTTCATATGCGGAATGACTTCCTGCATCAGGTAGAGTGGACCCCAAAAATGGACTGCCATCGCGTCGGCAAAATCCTTTGTCTTCATATGTTCGACGGGCCCGACTTGAATAATGCCCGCGTTGTTGATGAGCACGTCGACGCTGCCCCATTGATTAAGGACTGCCGCTACGCTCTTTTGCACGTCCTCTTGCCTGCGGACGTCACATTCGAGAACCGACACGATTTCGCGTCGCCGAGCGAATTCGCTCGAAACCGCCGCGAGTTCTTCGGGGTCGCGGGCCAGGACGACGATTCTCGCTCCTTCCTTGGCAAATCCGCGCGCCAACTCTAGCCCAAGGCCCCTCGAAGCGCCGGAAATCAGCACCGTTTTGCCCCTGAAGTCCATGCGCCGCCGTCGCCGCCGGACCCACACGGCCACCGCTGCAGCCCCGGCACCTACGACCGCCAGCGGAATGGCGCCGAGAAAACGAGCCGTTCGATCAGTCGTCATGACACGGGTTGCTGCGGGATTGCCGCACCGGACGGCTGCCCGGCGGTGGTTGGTTTTTCACCGGTTTCCATTATCGCTTTGAACACGCGCAAATCCTCTCTGATGTGCCGTTCGGTCAACCCGGCGAGTAGCTTTGCAACCGCGGCCCCTGCCCTTCCCGCGGGGGGTCTGTATTGCAGGATGATTTTGACTTCGGTGGCGTTTCGGGCCGGCAGGGGGTGAAAAACGACCGCACCCATGTGATCGATCATAGAGCCGGGGAGAGAGCGCCAACTGATTTTTTGATTCTTGTGGTCTTCGACGATCATCGCATCCCACTCCAGACGCAAGGGAGGCGCGATTTTAGCGACCCAATGGGATTGTTGTTCGTTCAGGGCGGTTACGGCCTCCAGATGAGACATGAAGCGCGGGAGGTTTTCGACCTGACGCCACAGAGCGTAAACCTCTTCCACCGGCCTCTGGACCGTCACGGTCTCCTCGAAAGTCAATCCTGTTTTGGATTCTGCGCCGGCATAAGATTCCAGCTTCTTATAGACCGGACAGAAACCTGTTGCTCCGCGATAGAACAAAGCGCCGCCCCAAACCAGACGGGTCAAACTCAGGCGCCGCAATCCGGACAGCAGGAGAGCGCTTCCGGCGAATACGCACAGACACCTTTCCACCGGACCGACATTGACTTCGAGCGACGGGGTCAGCTCTACCGGCCGTATATCGTCACTCGGGGGGCTCATAGTTTCAACACCACTTTGATACATCCGTCCTCCTTGTTATTAAACATCTCGTAAGCGCGCGGCGCCTCTTCGAGAGAGATCCTGTGAGTGATCACAAACGAGGGATCGATCGCCCCCGCCTCAATTTTTTCCAGCAAAGTGCGTAGATACCTCTGGACGTGCGTCTGGCCCATCTTGAAAGTAAGCCCTTTTGCAAAGGCGGCGCCGATCGGAAACTTATCGATGAAACCTCCATAGACTCCGGGTATCGAGACTGTCCCTCCTTTGCGGCAGGCGTTAATCGCCTGGCGCAAAGCAGTCGGCCGGTCGGTCTCCAGCCACAGCTTATGCTTGGTGGCGTCATACCATCCGGCAAGGCCATAGCCGTGGGCCTCCATTCCCACCGCGTCAATGCATGCGTCCGGACCGCGGCCGCCGGTCATCCCGCGCAGCTCCTCGAATACGTCTACCGCTTCATAATTGAGAACGACGGCCCGGCTCCGCGTACGGGCCATTTCGAGCCGCTCCGGTATACGGTCGATTGCGATCACGCGCTCGGCGCCTAGAAGATAGGCGCTTTGAATCGCAAACTGGCCCACAGGGCCGCAGCCCCAGACCGCGACGACGTCGCCCCGCACAATGCCGCAGTTCTCAGCCGCCTGATAGCCGGTGGGAAAGATGTCCGTGAGAAACAGAAGCTGCTCGGCGGTAAGCTGCGGCGGAACCTTAAACGGCCCGATGTCGGCAAACGGAACCCTGACATACTGCGCCTGCCCGCCGGCATACCCGCCGAGCATATGAGAATACCCGAAGAGACCGGCGGGGGAAAATCCATACAGCCGTTCCGCCATCCAGGCATTCGGGTTGGAATTATCGCAGAACGAATAATCCTCGCGGCTGCAGTAGAAGCAGCGACCGCATGCAATAGTAAAAGGGACGGCGACCCGGTCGCCCGGCCGCAGGTGATCGACTTCGGACCCGACTTCAACCACCCGGCCCAGGAACTCGTGCCCGAGAATGTCCCCGGATTTTACGGTAGGAATATTGCCGTTGTAGAGGTGAAGATCCGAGCCACAAATCGCGCTGAGCTCGGTCTCGATGATTGCGTCCCGCGGATTGAGAATCCGGGGATCGGGCACGGTCTCTACCCGGATATCCTTCTTCCCGTTCCAACAAACGGCGCGCATAAAAAATTACCGGCACGCGCGACTCATCGCCCGTTTTAAGGAGAGCTGCGAACCGCGGCCAAATTCGCAAAATCTCCTCTTCTTTCAAAAAGGAGGACAGTGTAGCTTTTTCGCCGCCCTTCTTCATAATAGAAGCTCTTTCTGATTTTGCAATTCAGGTCTTTTACGCAGCTGGGTTTTGCCCCGGATTACTTTGTATGGGTTGAGCGAAGCGATACCCATGGTTCAGCCTGTGGCGTCAGAGGTGAGGGTAAAAAATGGCCATTCGTGTTGAAAATATCTTTGCCGGCCTTTCCCGGTCTTCGACAGAAGAAGACTTTCAGATTCTGCTCCAGAACAAGGTCGCCAAAATCGAACGAATCGTCTCTCGATCCCACCGCAGCTCGAGCGGGTTTTGGTACGATCAGTCTGAAGACGAGTGGGTGATGATCCTTCGTGGGCATGCCACTCTGGAATTCGCCGGCGGCGAGTTAATCCGGATGAAAGAAGGAGATCATGTCCTGATCCCGAGCCGTGTCAGGCACAGAGTCAATGAAACCGCGCCGGAAACGATATGGCTGGCTGTGCGCATGAAAACTCAGGAATGAGCTAGCTGAAGCTGGCGAATTACGGACGGCCTATAGTGAGGGCGGGTGATTTATATCGCCCCGTGAGATCCACTCTATCTCTCCAAAGTCTCGCGAGCGACCGCCGCTAACAAAACAGCGGATAATACGAGCAACGGCGCGTAAACCAGAAACGGCACGCCGGGGTTGAAGGTGTTGGCCAGGAGCCCGCCCAGCAACGGCGCGCACACGGCGCCAATCTCGGCCACGGTCCGGCGCGCCGCCTGCAACCGCCCGCGAGCGCTCGGCGGCACCACATCATAGGTCGATGTCGCGATTGAGCCCAGCGAAAGGCCGTTGGCGATTCCCATAAGAGAGACCATCACCGAGAGCTGGAGAAAGCTGTTCGAGAAGGGGATCAACAGGAAGGCCAGAGCCGGGATGCCTGTGCTGGGAACGGTGGCCCATTTTCTTCCGACCTTATCGATGATGAATCCGGCGGGCAAAATCATGAGGAAAACAAATATGCCCGAAATACTGAAAAGAAGCCCTACCTCCGTCGGCGTAAAGCCGAGTTGAGAAGCGGCATATAACGGGAGCATGCTTTGCAGCGTGATCCGGTGTATGAAACTGGTCAGCGTGGCCAAGACGAGCACGACGTAAGTCGCGCGGTACCAGGGCTGGATCTGCCTGAATAAGCCCGCGAAGGTACTGAGCCGATGCCGCATCCAGGCGAGGCCCCATCCGTCTGTGGATTCGGAAGCGGCATGAGACGCCCGGCCAGGGCGGTCGTGATGCCGGGCGGAGCCCAACGGCACCGAGATCGCCGCGCAAACCGCGTAGGCGACGAACACAGCCCTGAAACTGACGGCCTGCGCAAGCATGCCGCCAAAGAGAGGGCCAACCGCGAGGCCGACGTTGTGAATGCCGTGAAACGCGCTCAGGACGCGGCCTCGTTGGTCCTGGCGCGCCAGATCAATGCCCGCTACTTCGCGCCCCAAAGCCCAGATGCTGTCTCCCGCGCCCATCACGACGAGTGACAAGAGGATAACACCGAACCAAGGCGCGCCCGCAGCCAGCAATGCGGCAATCCCCGCCGCCAGGGGACCGCCGCGCAACGCGGCGCGCGCGCCGAGGCGATCCAGCACAACTCCGCCGATAGGCATTCCCACGAACCTGCCGGTAGCCAGAGCGGTGACCGCCTGAGCGGCGGCGCCGGCCGAAATGCCGAAATGCGCGCTCAGCAGCGGAATGGTGGGGATAATCATCGCCCACAGTCCCGAGAGCAGTGTCGCGGTGTAGAGAACAAGAAGCCCGCGGGTGGAGGCGTTGAATCCTATTGAAATTGCGGTTCGCACGATGAGTCGGAGTCAGGCGAAATAATTTCTGAGCGAAAGTCGTTCAATTGCGGTGCCAGCACAGTTTCCGGAATCAGAAAAATCAGAGACCCGATCGTGGGCACGGAAATTGGATCGGCTGAAGAAAAAATGAGGGAGCGAGCTGTCACATCCCAGCGCTCTTTATTGTCCAAAAAATTGACGCTTGCAAGTACGGGCGCGATTCATCGCGCCCTCGAATCCGGGTATACTGTCCCTGAAAACCTCACGGCGGAAGGAGGATAAGATGAAAATAGGGCTTCAAATTCCTTCCTTTACATGGCCCGGCGGGCCGGAGCAACTGGGTTCGCATCTGGCGCGCATCGGCCAGGCGGCCGACGAAGCCGGGTTTGCGAGCCTCTGGGTCATGGATCACTTCTTTCAGATCGCGATGATTGGAAAGCCCGATGAGCCGATGCTCGAAGGCTACAGCGCCCTCAGCTTTCTCGCCGCGGTCACCAGGCGAGTGCGCCTGGGCACTCTCGTAACGGGAGTAATTTACCGCCATCCGGGCATTCTGGTCAAAACCGTCACCGCGCTCGATGTGCTCTCCGGAGGCCGGGCCTATTTCGGGATCGGCGCAGCGTGGTTCGAGCGCGAGGCGGTTGGTCTGGGAGTGCCGTTTCCGCCTATGAAGGAGCGTTTCGAGCGCCTTGAGGAAGCGCTGCAGATCGCTCATCAAATGTGGTCAGGGAAAGTTGCGGCGTACAACGGCAAGCACTATCGGCTCGCTGAACCCCTCAATTCTCCTCAGGCGGTTTCAAAACCACGTCCGCCCATTATGGTGGGTGGAGTGGGGGAAAAGAAGACTCTTTATCTCGTTGCCAGGTACGCCGACGCGTGTAATCTTTTTGCCTTCGCAGGTCCGGAAGCTATTCGCGCCAAGCTCGCAGTGCTTCGGCGACATTGTGAACAGGTGGGCCGGCCGTACGAAGAGATCGAGCGAACGGCGGTGGGTACTCTCGATGTGGGGCAGGGCGCAATGAGCGCCCGCGAGGCGATCGAGTATTGCCGCAGGATGAGTGACGCCGGCGTCCAGCATTTGATTGTTTCATTGTCCCGGGTTCATGAGATCAAACCCATCGAGGTCATGGGAAAGGAAGTGATTCCGCGAGTGGTCGAATTTTAGCCGAAGCGGCCACACAAGTATTCGCATATTCTTACTCGGTCTGTAAACCCGTTAAGCTTTTCAACGTTGATCACTGCACCTGACGACGCGTCAAATGGGCTGACTAACTGTCTGAAGCGGGCCTGCCAAATATTTCTTTCAAGAAAAATTATCTTTGTGACAGTGGATGCTGCTTTTCCCGAATCAGCGAATATCGCACCCCAGATTCCCAAACTTTGGAAGCGCTGAATAAACCATAATTGAAAGTGACTCTGACGATCTGTCGAGCTCCTTTTCCAAAATCTCGCTTCTTCGTCCGATTAACTGGCGAACTTTCCTAATAAAACTAAATCGACAGTTCTGCGAATGGAGTTTCCCCGTTTTTACATGTGCGGGTGTTAACAGGCAGGAACGATGTTTGCTTGTCATGTCGACATGTCAAGATGGCAAGGTCTTATGAACAGCGAGATTCCAGTTCCCCGTTATTACCAAATCGTTCATCAACTAGAAAAATTCATCCAGGACAACAACTGCGCTCCGGGAGAAAAACTTCCCTCGGAAAAGGAGCTGCAATTGAGCTTTGGAGTCAGCCGGATCACGGCTCGTCGGGCCTTCGAGGAAATGGAGCGAAGAGGTCTTGTTACAAAGCAGAGAGGAAAGGGAACCTATGTAGCGAAACAGTTGGACGGGCCTAAGTTCCCCAAATTCACCGGTTCTATTGACGACTTGTTCATGATTGGGAGGGGTGGGGTTGTTAAAGAGGCGACCACGGACGAGGTTCCCGCGACGGCAAGGATAAGAGAGGCCTTGGGATTAACGGAACAGCCTGCGTCCGTAGTGAGAATTCAGCGGGTGCTCTTGTTGCATGAGCGACCATACGCTTACCATCAGAATTTTTATCCCACCTGGATTGGAAACAAGATACAGCGGGAGGATCTGCTCAAGTATCCTCTTTTGGAGATCCTGGAAAGAAAACTTCACATACCCGTCTTGAAAGTGGATCAGGTTATCGAAGCTACATTGGCAGATACAGAGATAGCCAACAGGTTGGGCATATCTTTTGGTGCTCCTTTGTTTTACGTGGAAAGAACTCTGTACGGGGAAAAAATCCCCGTCGGATTTACACAGGCCTATTACCGAGGAGATGGCTATCGTCTTTCCGTGACGCTCGTGAAGACAAATATCCGGGGATTAAAGAGGTGGCGATCACCAACTCCAGCAGGCTGAAGTCTCACGGGACGCGCTAAACAAACCAGAAGGAGGATGAGATGGCAGGGCAAGTGGCAAAAGTGGCTGATGAGTGGATCCCGACCCTATGCGATATGTGTTACAACTATTGCGGCATTCTTGTGCGACGCAAGGATGGTCTGGCTGTAGAGATCAAAGGGAACCCGGATCACCCAAACAACAAAGGGAAAGTTTGTGGTAAGTCCCTCGCCGGTCTCATGGGTCTATACAACCCGTATCGGGTAAAAACGCCCTTAAAGAGGACCAATCCAGAGCGAGGGATCGGAGTGGATCCAAAGTGGAAGGAGATAAGCTGGGATGAAGCCCTCGATACGGTAGCTCAGAAACTCAAAAAGATAAAAGCAGAAGATCCCCGAAAGCTGATATTCTATTATTGGGAACGCTTCAATCGCGACATTTATTTAACTTGCTTCAACGCATTCGGGACACCGAACGTCTCCATTGGTCCGGCCCACATTCACTGTGGCAACAACCGGCACCCCATCGATATCACGTATCATGCCTCTTTCAGAGAATCAGTGGATTTTCCCCGCTGCAACTATTTGCTTTTAATTGGGAGCCAGCTTGGATCGGCTCTCGACACTCGCGCGACAGCCGCGATGGCCGCTATAGCGGAAGCCCGAGCGCGCGGGATGAGAATGGTGGTCGTAGACCCGAGATATACGGACGCCGCCAAGATCGCCAACGAATGGGTACCGATACGACCCGGAACGGACGCCGCGTTCGCTCTGGCTCTTTTGAATCTCCTGCTCAATTACCTGCACATCTATGACGAGAAATATTTGAAGCTCTATACCAACGCGCCTTACCTGGTGGGGCCTGATGGAAAATACATGAGAGAGGCCGAAACAAAAAAGCCGCTGATCTGGGATCGCGAGGACGGTAGAGCCAAGCCGTTCGATGCTCCAGACATTAAGGATTTTTTGTTAGAGGGGTCCGTATATTTTGAAGGAACCGAGTGTAAGCCGGCCTTTCAACTGCTGAAAGACCACATTACGCCTTATACCCCGGAAAAGGTTTCCCAAATCACCACTATTCCTGCCACGACTATTCGGCGTGTTGCGGAGGAAATAGGAGAGGCGGCTCAGATTGGAAGCACCATCACCATGGATGGAATGGAGCTGCCACTTCGCCCGGTGGCCGTATCTTGGCACAAGGGAAGCAGCGCGCATAAACATTCCATGCTTGCCGGGATTGCCATGAAACTTATCAGCGTGGTGTTGGGCACGCTGGATGTTCCGGGCGGGGTCCTCTCGATGCCGTCTCTCTTCGGGCCCTTAACGGCACCCGAGGTGGGCGCTGACGGGCTGATGGTGCCGGGGGGTTTCCGGCACGCGACCGGGCAGGGTCTTTATCCACTGCGCAAGGTAAGAAAGCCCGAGGCCATAGATCTGAGAGAGATCTTCCCGTTTCGTTTCTCGGGTAACGCCTTTGACATCATGGTCCTGACGAATCCCAAAGCCTACGGTATTCCGTACACGCCTGAAATGGCCATTATTTACCGCACGAATGTTGTGACCAACTCCGGGTCGCCCGAGGAGGTCGCCGCGGCTCTAAAGAAGCTTCAGTTCATCGTGAACATCAACACCGAACTGGACGAGATGGCGGAATTTGCGGACATCGTCCTGCCCGATGTCCATTACCTGGAAACCCTATCGTTTTACGGCGATATCGACGGCACCGTTCAAGCGGGAGGCCCTGGTGTCTTCTGGTATTCCGTCACGCAGCCAGTGGTCGAGCCTCCATTCAAGCCGCCTTTCAGAATGCAGCACGCTTCGGACATTTTTATAGAGCTCGCATCGCGAGCAGGGTTTTTGAAGGACTTTAATTCCCTCTTGAACATCAATTGGAATCTGAAAGGCCCTTACGCGCTCGATCCGTTGAAAAGATACGATCTCGAGGAACTCTCCGACCGGAGAGCCAGAAACATCTTCGGGGAAGAGAGGGCACTTGACTGGTTCAAGACTCACGGTGTTCTTAAGCAAGAAAAAAACCTCAAGCAGGCCTACCACCGGCTATTCCATAACGCTCGAGTGCCGGTTTATTTCGAGCAATTTCTCAGGGGCAAAGAAGAGGTCAGTAAGATATGTGGGGAGTTAAAACTTGAGTTGGATCTATCCGATTTTCAGCCGCTTCCGGATTGGAAGCCCTGCCCGGCTTACGAAGAAAAATCCGCTGATTTTGACCTCTTCTGCATCAACTTTAAGGTTTATAACCACAGCTTCGGTATGACAGCCTCGAATCCCTGGCTTAACGAGCTTGCGGAACAACGCCGGACCTATGACATCTGGATTAATACTGAAACCGGCCGTTGTAAGGGGTTGAAGGACGGCGCCAGGATCAGGCTTGAAACCTCGTACGGTGTTGTTGTGGAAGGGAATGCAAAATTGACCGAAGCGATCCATCCTGAAGTGGTGGGCGTGCCCGGGGTCTTTGGCCAGTGGGCTAAGGGGCGGCCTACGGCTTTTGGAAAGGGAGTCCAATCAAGCAGCCTTCTTAGACGAAGTGTAGATACGATTGATTGTGTTTCCGGAGCCTTGGACCACTGTGTCAAAGTTAAGGTCACTCCGGCTTGATGAGGAGGAATCCATGCCTAGATACGGAATGGTAATTGATACGAATCGCTGCGTTGGATGTGATGCCTGTACCTTAGCCTGCAAAATACAAAATGGAACCCCTCCTGGAGTTCTCCTCGCGAGGGTCCTGGAAAAAGAAGAGGGCAAGTATCCGGCTGTAAAGAGAATATACCTCCCCATGCTCTGTTTTCATTGTGAGAACCCTCCGTGTGTGAAAGCCTGCCCATCCAAGGCTTTAGTCAAGCGGGCTGACGGCATCGTAGCGGTCGATAAGAGCAAATGCTGCGGGGTCAAAGCGTGTATTGCCGCCTGTCCGTACGATGCGCTTCATTTCTATGACAACCATCGAGGCTACTTCGGAGACGACCTTACCCCTATTGAGCGGTATTACTACGGAAGGCACCGAACGGGGACAGTCCTGAAATGTGATTTCTGTTCCGAAAGGTTGAAGCAGGGAATGGTTCCAGCCTGTGTCGAGGCCTGCCCCGTGAGTTGCCGGCATTTTGGAAACCTCGATGACCCCCAGGCACCGATATCCCAGATGATCAAAAAGGGGGCGAAACAGATATTGGCGGAGGCAGGGACCCAGCCCTCAGTGTATTACATGTCCAACGAGGGAGGTGTCGGATGAAAGCAGCCGAATCAGCACCAACTTTTCTTATTCAACCTCGGTTAGTCCATGTGTGGTCCGAACTCTGGCATGCCCTGGCATTTAGCCTGACCGGAACTGGCGGTGCGCTTTATTTTTACCTAGTTTTCACAGGGATCTTTCAAAACGAGCAGAGAACCGCAGTAACTCTTGTGGCCCTGACGCTGGTTTCACTTGGCGCTCTAATCATATTTACCCTGGAAATAACCTACCGCAGTGTTTTTCTAAGGTACTTTTTGACCAATATCGGGCAGTCATGGATAAGCCGCGGTGTCCTGGGTCTTTTTATATTCGGGATCTTAACCATTGTTTCTTTGCTGCTCGATGCGTTTGGTGTGGGCTCGCCAATCCCAGGCAGGGCTTTAACAATTGTTGCTGCCTTGGCGGCTCTCGTTGTGGTCGTTTATCCAAGCATGGTGCTTTCGACCGCGGCGATTCCATTTTGGCGCTCCTCGCTGTTGCCTTTGGAATTCCTTGTGAGCAGCGGCATAGGAGGATTAGCAATTATCGTTTTGTGGCAAGTCATTGGTGATGCTGCGATTCCTCTGAGATTGCCCGTTACGGCTCTTGCCTCTCTTTTGTTAATTAATCTCATTTTACATCTTGTTCATCTGGCAAGTATTCCCCGCAGCACAAGGGACAAAACCATCGAGCTGCTAACCGTTGGTAAGCTAAGGAGATCTTTCTTGATAGGATTTCTTACATTCGGCATTGGAACTCCTTTGGCGCTTGGTATTGTCAGCTATTTAGTTGATGAACCGGGCCGCTCTCCCCTTCTTCTTGTAGCAGCGATTCTAGTTCTCCAGGGAGTTTTCTTTCAAAGGTATAGCGTGCTGCGGAGCGGGGTAAAGCCGGCTCTCCTCTAGGTGTGAATCATGGCGAGCGTAAAAGTTAATTACCTCGGCGTGCTATCCCCGATCGTGGGGAAAGAAAACGAATACATTGAAATTGAAGAATTTTCCACTCTTCGAGATCTCATCACAGTGCTCGGGTTGCGTTATGGTGAGAGGTTTAGCTGTAGCCTCGAGCATGCTGACGGCACTCTTATTTGGGCCGATGTTGCGATTGTGGTTGATGGGCTTCCGGTCCATGACGCGATGTTTCGGCTGGCAGGTAAAAAAGAGGTTCAGATTGCCCTTATCCCTATGATCCAGGGCGGCTAGATATTTCCGGGCTCATCTGACTCAGGGTGCCCCTTCGATAAGGGAGGACAAAGATGAAAGGCCTCAATACAAAACGAGCGGCTATTTCTCTAGTGCTGCTCTTTGGCTTCTTGGCTTCGCATCCGATTTTCGCTGAGACCGGCAAAGAACGGCTGACCATTGCATACGCGGCGGTCAATCCCACCGTGCTGCCTCTGTGGATCGCCATGGAGAAAGGCTTCTTTGATAGCGAAGGCTTGGATTTGCAGTTTGTCTACATCCGAACGTCGCCGACCATGCTCTCCGCTATCGTCAGCGGTGACATCGAAGCGGCGTATACAGGAGGAACCGCGGTCTTGAATGGTGCCGCTCGGGGCATAGACCTTCAGATCGTCGCTAATACCAGGACCAAACTGACCTACGATATTGTGGCTAGACCTGAAATAAAAAAGCCTGCCGATCTGCGCGGCAAGGTCTTCGCAGTGCAAGCGCTGGGCGGAACGGTATGGATGGGCGCCGTCTTGGGCCTGGAATATCTCGGGTTAGACCCGGCCCGGGATAATATCAAGCTTATACCGTTCGGAGATCAGAACCTTCTAGCGCAGGCTCTGGAAGCCCGCAAGATTGATGCTACCGTTTTAGACAAACCGGTATCCACCGAGCTGAAACGGAAGGGGTTTGTCTTCTTATGTGAGCTCTCTAAAAGCGACATTCCCTTTACGGGGACCGGTTTAACCTTCCGGCGTTCTTTTATTCAGCGACGAGCTGAAGCAGTGCGACGAACTGTTCGGGCGCTTGTCCGTGCCAGCGCCTTTATTTTCTACCCCCCTAACAAGACCGAGGTTATTGAGACGATAGTCAGGAAACTGGGGTTTCAGAACCACGCTGGCGCTGCAAATACATATGATGCGGTTTTACAGACGGTAACTCAGAAGCCCTACCCGAGCATCCGCGGATTGGAGAATATCCAGAGGCTCCTGGGCCGCCTAAATCCCGATATTGCAAAAGTTTCTCCCGAAACAGTTGTCGATATGACATTTATGGATGAGCTCGGAAAAAGTGGGTTCATCGACAAAGCCATGAGAACAGGCGGGAAGGCGCCCTGAACCGGGGCCGTAACTCTTCAAAAGAATTCATTTCATGTACTACGGCAATGAAGCATAACGCTAGGCGTTTATGAGGCATTTACAGTAGGAGGTCTTCGTGCTGGATCTACGGTTTTTTTTGGAACAACTGCAGTCGCGAAAAATACTGCAAGTCATCGAAGACGCTGATTGGGATGAAGAAATCGGGGCTTTCTCCGAGCTGGTTCCGCAGATGCAAAACGGCGGACCAGCGGTGCTCTTCGATAGGATCAAAGGGTATCCTGAAGGCTACCGCCTGTTGATCAACTCGATGAATTCCTTGGAACGCCTAAGTTTAATCTTTGGGCTGGATGAACAGGTTGACGTCAAGGTTGAGAATAACACGCAATTTGTCGATTGGTTCCGTAAAAAACTCCGTACAGTTCAGCCGATACCGCTAAGAAAAGTGGCGTCGGCTCCTCTCCTCGAAAATGTACTACTCGACGGCGATATCGATCTTTATAAATTCCCCGTTCCGAAGTGGCATCCTCTTGATGGCGGGCGCTACATCGGTACGGGAGACATGGTGATCACACGTGATCCGGAAGAAGGTTGGATCAACTATGGAACTTACCGGGTGCTGGTCCAGGATAGAAGATCAGTGGGTTGTTATATTCCGCGGGGCAAGCACGGCGGGATACACAGAGAAAAGAGCTTCAGCCGGGGTGAAACCTGGCCGGTAGCGATCTGTCTGGGACAACATCCTCTCTTATTCTTGGGAAGCTGCATGGAATATCCTTATGGCCTGTGTGAAATGGAATTTGTTGGAGGTCTAACGGGAAAGCCGGTTGAGGTTATTGAGGGACCCATGACCGGTTTGCCAATTCCCGCCAATGCGGAAATCGTTCTGGAGGGGGAAGCGGCCTTTGGCGATGTAAAAGAAGAGGGGCCATTCGGCGAGTGGATGGGATACTATGGCAGCCCCGTACGGGCGGAACCTTTAATTAGAATCAAATCGATTTTACACCGAAATAATCCAATTCTTTTAGGATGTCCTCCCAACAGACCTCCGTTGGATGAGCAGTCCCTGTTTCGTTGCCTTTTTCGTTCGGCCTTAATATGGGACGAAATGGAAAAAGCAGGAGTGCCCGACGTTCGAGGGGTTTGGTGCCACCGGGAAGGCGGTTCCAGATTGTTTACGGTTGTCGCAATTAAACAGCGGTATCCCGGTCATGCCCGTCAGGCAGGTCTCATTGCCACCGAATGCCACGCGGGAGCGTTTTTCGGGCGTTTCACTATTGTAGTCGATGATGATATCGAGCCCTGGGATTTAAGCAAGGTGATCTGGGCTTTAGGGACCAGAGTTGATCCTGAACAGGATGTGGAAATTCTTCGTAGAACATGGAGCACTCCTTCTGATCCGATTATTCCTCGTAATAAGAAAGGCTTTAATTCACGGATGATTATTGATGCCTGCCGCCCGTACGAGTGGAAAGAGGAATTTGCGCCGGTCGTCACGGCAAGACCGGAGATGTTGCAGGCAGTAAAAAATAAGATGCAGAAATTGGGCTTATTTATTTGAGCTGACTTCATGTGCCGCGTGATCGAAAACGGCTTGTTTCAGCAACTCTTCCATCCAAGAACGTAACTCGGTTGTCGAAGGCCGCTATAAGGGATCGCAGAAATGATTACCGCTCCAAATCGAACAATGAGATCTGAAACTGATCTGGTGCCTGGGGTTGTCTGCTGCTTGCTGATTGGCGCTTTTTCCTACGTCTCCAACCGGCTTATATTAAGCAAGGTAAGCCCGCTGCTGTGGGCTTTTATCTACAGTATCCTTATTGCCAACCTGGTTGCACTCCCGTCCGCTTTGAACAGAGGCATCAACTTCTGTTCGACCAGCCTTCTGAGATTTGCCGTTGTAGTATTCGGCCTCACGGTCAGCATCGGCACCTGGACCACCGTAGGCTTCATCGGCCTCCTCCACGTAGTGCTGGTCGCTGCGTTTGGACTCAGCTTCGGCCTCTGGGTCGGTCGTTTAATGGGCCTTGAAAAAACGATGGCCATATTGATTGCCGTTGGGACTTCCATCTGCGGCGCCTCGGCTATCGCTGCCACCGGACCTGTGGTCAAAGCCAGGGACGAGGAGATGGGAGTCGCCATAGCCTGCATCACCCTTTTTGGGCTGATAGCAATGGTCGCTTATCCCTTTATTTTTTGGTTTACCGGCCTAGGTGATTGGCTCAAGCACTCTCAGGTTGCCTTTGGTGTTTGGGCCGGAACGGGGATTCACGAGACGGCTCAGGTTATGGCGGCGGGAGCACAAGTGGGTAAAGAGGCCGCCGATGTGGCGCTAGTGACGAAATCGGTGCGAATTTTTTTGATAGCGCCGGTGATCTTGCTCGCCAGTATTATTTTCGCCCAAGGGCAGAAAGGTTCAGGGACTACAAAGTCGAGATTCGGCGTACCGGTGTTCGCCGTGGCTTTCGTCGTCGCGACTCTGGTAAATTCGGCGCTCCTTTTCGTGCCGCTAATCCATCAGCAATGGAGTTCCTTAACGGCGTCCTTCGTAAAACCGGTTAGCGCGTTTCTTTTAGCGACGGCGTTTGCGGGGGTTGGCTTCAAGGTAAAATACGGAGCCATCAGCATGATTGGGATGAGGGCGTTCGTTGTGGGTTTGGCTGTCGCGCTGGCAACCGGCATCATAGCTTTTCTGTTGCTTTTTTTCGTTTATGTACCTTTCGGCCTCAAATAATACTTTCTTTAAAGTCGGTCGGGAGTTGACGGGTCGGCTGAGCCGGCCCGCATGAAGTAGTATATCAGCAGGACCTTTGGTGTTGGCGAGGGTACGTTTATGCAGAGAAGTTTATATCTGAGTCTTGTATTGCTGGCTGTCTCGCTCTCCTCCGCGTTCCATGCCCATGCGCAAAAGCTCCGTTCCGCGTACGGCGCCCTTGGGGGAACCTTCCTTCCTATGTGGGTGACCCATGACGCTGGGCTGTTCAAAAAGTATGGCTTAGACGTAGATCTGGTTTTTGTTACAGGGGGAACTATGGCGGTGACTGCCATCGCCTCGGGCCAGACTCCTATTGCTGGAGCGGGCGCCTCTATGGTTCCTATTGCCGGGAGCGGGGCGGATATCATTTTTATCGCCGACATGGTTGATATGCCTTATTTCCTGGTGGCAAGACCGGAAATCAAGACAAAAGAAGACCTTCGCGGAAAACGGGCGGGGATCAGCAGATTCGGTAGCTCATCCGATTTTGCCACGCGAATGGCCCTGGAAGGATTGGGATTGGTTCCCGACAAGGATGTTGCCATCCTCCAGATCGGAGCCGTGCCGGATCGCTTTGCTGCCATGGAAAACAATATTGTGCAGGCGACCGTACTGACTCCGCCGATCAACCTCATCGCAAAGAAAAAGGGGTTTCCCATAATCCTTAATGTAGCTGCTCTTGGACTTAAGATCCCGGACTCAGGACTGGTCACGACTCGCTCTTATATAAAGTCCAGTCGGGAGATCGTGCGCAAGTATCTCATGGCCTATCTTGAAGGTATTAAAGTGCTGAAGTCCGATCCTTCCGTCTCCATGAAAATACTCTCGCGGTACACCCGCGTGACTGACATGGCATCTCTAGAAGAGGCCTACAGGTTTTACGCAGCAGCGGTTCCAGATCGCCCATATGTTGATGTGCCTTCCGTCCAGAAAGTGATTGACTTTTACAAAAAGGGTCGCCCTGAGATGGCGAAACTCAAAGCTGAGCAGGTTATTGACATGAGCGTCCTTCAAGAGATCGATCAATCAGGGTTCATAGACGCGCTTTACAAAAAATAGACGGCGGGACCCGAAAGGAGAAGAACGTGGCTGACTTTTACGCTGACTGGTTAAAGTACTGGGATGATGAACAGGAAGAACGCCGGCGAGCCAGAAAGCATATTAACGAAGAGGAGTTAGAATGGGTAAGAACCAAGCAGGACTGGCGTGCTGCTCTTCTCGGCGCTCGAGAGAACGGGTTTATCACCAGTGGAGTGACTGTGCTTGCTGAAATTCCACGAGGGTGGCACACGGGGAAGCATTCCCACGGAGAGGAAGCCGTGTACGTAGTTGAGGGACAAGGGTTTAGTGTCATTGACGGCTTGAGGTATGATTGGGAGACCGGCAGTTGCCTGTTTATCCCCTTTGGCGCGGCACATCAGCACTTTAACTCAGGTGAGAATACAGTCCGATACTTGTCAGCGATGGCGCTTCCCTTGGAGCGGTTTGTTGGGCTTGCCAAGATTACTCAGTATGACGAGGCAGGCGAGACCGCGATGGGCGACTCTGAAGGCGTTAAGGTCGCTGAATCAGACATTCACCCCGAGTACGGAAGAATAGTCATCAGACTAAAGGACGCGCCTGTGTTTGCGGCAGGTGAATACGGGGCTTTCCTTGATAGAAGAAAAGACGAGTTTACGGCGAGTATGGCCAAAGAGATGAAGACGCCCGGTGCCGTGGGACATCGATCTCGATTTATAATGTTTATGGGTGCACCCGAGAACAACTTCAAGACTCGAGAGGTAGAAATTACTTCTATTCTCTGCGACGACCCCGGCATGCATTCCGGTAAACATTCACATATGGAAGCCTTGTTGTATGTGTTGCAGGGCGAAGGTTACTCGATAGTTGACGGGGAAAAGGTTCCGTGGAAGAAGGGTACCTTATTGCAGGTGCAGGGCCCCGCAACGGTTCATGAGCACTTCAACACGGGAAACATTGAATCACAACAGTTGAGAATCCACTTCGGAATCAGGGCTAAGTTTTTCCAGCCTATAGCCAGGCGGGTATTCCCTTACCGATACTATGAGTATAGCTCCTACAAATGAAGCGGTGGCAGCCTGCTCACTGAGACTAGAATTGCAGAGGATATTTCCTACAAAACCGGCGGGGCTCCGCGCTAGCCTTTCTACATGTGTTCCTTGAGGAACGGCCCTTTGACGAAGAATTCGCCCTGGAATGGACGAACGGGCCGTTCTTGATTTGCACGGATACTGAAAATTTCCTGCCCGGAGAGATGCTCGGAGGGGAAAAAAGGTATGGTGTATGGGACGGGTACCTTAACAAACCGCGCTTGACCCGACAAGGGAGACTCCCACGCGAGCTAAAATCGCGACGGCGCTGTTTGGTGAGTACCGTGTTACACTGCCGGGAGGAATTTCGATTCTCTGCAAGCCAGCCTTGCAGCTTCTTCGCGACCTCGTTGCTGGCTACTCACCGGAGCGCTCGGTCCGGCGGGCAAAGCCAAAGGCTTGGAGCACGCCACGACAAAGCGCTCTCAGGATTTTTCTCAAAGGCGCTGCGTCGCACCGAAGCCCCCTTCCCGCCATATTACAATGGCCTAAAGAAAAGACCTCAATAGGAACCTATTAGCCTCCTGTGCATACATGTACATGGAGTTTTTCCGGGCGGGTCTTGCAAATATAGACCTTAAAGGTCTAAATTTGGTCTTAGGAGGAGAGGCAAAATGGAGGCGACACTCAGTGAGGGGGAATTAATCAAAGTAGTCATAAACAGAAGAGCAATATCGCAGACCAAACTGGTCTAAGGGAGCAGGGTTATTAGCCTGCACTTGAAATGACGCCGCGCAGATTGAAGGGGGGGATATCCGGGTGGGGACCTAAGGAGCCGCACCCCGAACGGAGGTCAGGGAAGGAAAGGCATGGAAAGAGCATTTAATTATGAAGAAATCCCTGACGGGGTTATCGAGGATTCACTGGGTCAGTTGAATAGGCTTCATGATATTGTAATCGAGAACCTCGAGGAATCAGAGGATCTCCTTTCCCTAGAGGAGCTCAATCAGGAAGGTGAGCAGGAGACCGAGCTCGAGACGGAAGACATAGAAGAGAATAGTGATCCGGTTAAGTTGTACCTTCGAGAGATCGGCTCCATACCGCTACTGTCTCGGGATGATGAGGTGGAGCTGGTAAAGGAGATGGAAGAGGGGGAAACCCAGGTTATGGAAGCAATCCTGTCATCCCCTATCGCTTTGCGCTGTGTCCTTGAGCTCGGCAATAAGGTTGAAAGAGCTGAGTTGAGCGTGCGTGATGTTCTCCTGGACCCGCGAGAGGATCAGCAGTTCATCGATGTGCCCAGCGGTGAGGCGAGGGAGGTTGTATACCGAGAACGCTTCCTCGGAGAGATAGGAAAACTTCGCCGTTTGGGTCGAGTCTACGACCGGATCGTCTCGGAGCTGAGGAAGAATCGGCTCCCCAAACAACAGAGAGAGGGCCTGGAAGAAAATCTTTCCAAGGAAAAAGGAGAAATCATTAAGATACTGAACGGCCTCCGGCTTTCAAAGTCTCGGATCGAGGAAATTGCTGAGAAGCTCAAGAAATCTCACGCCCGATTGATTGACTTGGAGCAGAAAATCCAAGCCTTCCCTAAGGGGAAAGGCCGCGGAGGAATCCTTTCCAAGATTCGAGGAATTAAGAAAGAGATGGAGATGTCGGCCCACGAGCTTAGGCAGCGAGTGGACTCCATCCTCGAGGGGGAGCTCAAGGCTAAGCAGGCCAAGAAGGCGTTAACGGAGGCCAATCTGCGTTTGGTTGTCAGTATCGCGAAAAACTATATCAACCGCGGACTTCAGTTTTTAGACCTGATCCAGGAAGGAAACATCGGTCTTATGAGGGCCGTGGAGAAGTTTGATTACCGGCTGGGATACAGATTTTCTACCTATGCAACGTGGTGGATTCGCCAGGCCGTTACACGGGGCATCCTCAATTCAGGCCCTACGATACGCGTTCCCTTCCATGTGATTGAGAATAGGAACAGGTTGATTCGCAGGTCCCGGGATCTTTTTCAGAAACTGGGACGGGAACCTCTCTCCGAGGAGATCGCGGCCGAGATGGGCCTACCTCTGAAAGATGTCCGTAGGCTTATGAGAATCTCGGGGGAACTGGTCTCTCTCGAGACGCCCATCGGAGATGAGAAGGATAGCTGGCTGGGCGATTTTGTCGAGGACAAGCACATCCCCAGGCCTTCCGAGGAGGCCATTGAGGCCGATCTCCGCACGCAGATACGAAAGGCTCTTGCCACTTTACCGCCCAGGCAAGAAAAGGTGATTCGGTTTCGCTTTGGGGTAGGCGA